>NZ_CP077770.1:2713125-3073750 GCF_019134595.1 Pseudoalteromonas shioyasakiensis
CGGCAAGAATAATAAGTTAGCTAAACCAACACCGTAAATAGTAGCGATAAACGCAGTAGCCACACCGGCACCCAGTTTTTCAGGATCGGTGATAAATTGCATAGCCTGAATCAAACCGAGTACCGCACCTAGAATACCAATTGTAGGGCTATAACCGCCCATGGCTTCGTAAACTCGGCTTACCTCAAGTAAGCGCTCGCGCTCAAGCATTAAATCAATTTCAAGGGTATCTCTAAGCTTTTGCTCATCAACCCCATCAACAAGTAGACTCAAGCCTTTTGCCGCATACGGGTCTGAATGCGACAGCGCATCAGACTCAAGGGCTAAGTATCCTTCTTGGCGTGCTTTGTGTGACCAACGCTTTACTTGTTCAATGGCTGCATCAATATCGTGATACGGCGGAAAGAACACCCAATGACTGATCTTCAGTGTTTTAGTAAAAACACTTGCAGGGGTTTGAAGCATCACAGCCCCAAGCGTACCACCGAGTACGATGATAAGCGCAGGACCATTAAACAGTGCAGAAACAACCCCGCCCTCTAATGCATAACCAAAGGCGATGGCACTTATCGCGACAATTAAGCCAAGAAAAGATAGCTTATCCACAGCCAGTCTCACGCGTTAGGCGAGCTGCAACATCAGTGAGTGCTAAGCTCTCGCTCGCTAGCCCCGCATTTGCAACAGCTTGTGGCATACCATACACCACACTGGTTTTTTCATCTTGCGCCCAAATAGTAGCACCGACTTGCTTAAGCATACGCGCACCATCACGGCCATCTGCGCCCATGCCCGTTAAAACTACAGCTAGCACATCACCACCAAAGGTTTTTGCAGCACTAGCAAAGGTGACATCAACGCTCGGTTTGTAAGTAATACGCGGACTGTCGTCTTCAAACACACGCAGTGTGCGAGAGCCGCCTCGTCCTTCTATTAGCATTTGTTGACCACCTGGCGCTAAATAAGCGGTACCAGGCACTAAACGGTCACCATTTTGCGCTTCTTTCACATTGATTCTGCATAAGCCATTAAGGCGTGCAGCAAAAGCAGGTGTAAACGCAGCTGGCATATGCTGAATAAGCAAAATAGGATGCGGAAAGTTAGCTGGCAGCTGAGTTAAAATTGTTTGTAGCGCTACAGGCCCACCGGTTGATGTGCCAATAGCAACTAACTGATATTGCTTGCCCGAAGCGCGAATGTTACTCGTACTCGAAGACGATGCGGCAGGCGAACTAGCAGGAGCTGGACGGCTAAAGCTGCGATCAGGTTGAACAATACCGCTACTCGTATTTGCAGTGCTACTGCTCCTTGGTGCAGGAGCCGGAGTTGGTCGCGAAATAGATGCTGGGCGCGAAAAACGAGAAAGGCGACGGCGACCAATTTCTTTTACTTTATTTTGTAAAAGCGCGATTGCATCTTCATTGTTGCGCGCAATGTCTTCGAACTTTTTCGGTAAAAAATCTAGCGCCCCAGCATCAAGTGCATCTAGGGTTGCAGTTGCACCATCACGGGTGAGTGATGAGAACATTAAAATAGGAGTTGGTATTGCTGCCATTATTTCTTTCACGGCACTAATGCCATCAAGAACCGGCATTTCAACATCCATAGTAATTACATCAGGTTTTAATTCACGGGCTTTATCTACCGCTTCACGACCGTTTACGGCAAAACCAATCACTTGAATATTGCTGTCTTGCTCTAAAATTTCGCTGACACGGCGACGAAAAAAGCTTGAATCATCAACAACTAATACTTTGACTGCCATTGGCACTCTCTTGTTTTATATCATTCAAAGTGCAGCTAAATGCTACACTTTATTATTTATTATTAGCCAACGTAGTGTTTAAGCATGCTAGGCACATCGAGGATCAGTGCAATCCCACCATCAGAAGTAATTGTCGCACCTGCCATACCTGGTGTGCCTTGTAATAAGGCATCTAAAGGTTTAATAACAACTTCCTCTTGACCTATTAACGAGTCAACTACAAAGCCCACTTGCTTAGTACCTATTTGTACAATAACCACGTGACCTTCTGCTTTACGCTCTTGGCGGTTAGCACCTTTTACTAACCAATGTTGTAAATAGAAAAGCGGGATCGCTTTTTCACGTACAATAATTGTCAGTTGGCCATCAACTACGTTAGTTTTAGTTAAATCAAGGTGGAAAATTTCGCTAACACCAGCAAGTGGTAATGCGAAGGTTTGCTCACCCACAACAACCATTAAGGTCGGTAAGATAGCAAGTGTTAATGGCACCTTGATTTCAAGTGCAGTACCTACACCCAGCTCAGACTGAATATTAACCGAGCCATTTAACTGAGTGATTTTAGTTTTAACAACATCCATGCCGACACCACGGCCTGAGATGTCAGAGATTTCTTCTTTGGTTGAGAAACCTGGTGCAAAGATTAAGTTGTACGCTTCGGTATCCGACAAGCGACTTGCTTGGTCGTGATCAATCACACCTTTGCTAATTGCGATTTTTTTCAGTTTCTCAGCATCCATACCTGCACCATCATCACGAATGGTTAGTAGGATGTGATCACCTTCTTGTGATGCCGAAAGCGTTACGGTACCTGTACGTGGTTTACCTGCGGCTTCACGCACGTCTGGCATTTCAATACCATGGTCAACAGAGTTACGCACTAAGTGCACCAATGGATCAGCAAGTGCTTCAACAAGGTTTTTATCTAAATCGGTTTCTTCACCAACTAGCTGCAGGTTAATATCTTTTTTCAAGCTACGGGCTAAGTCACGAACAACCCGTGGGAAACGGCCAAATACTTTCTTAATTGGCTGCATCCGGGTTTTCATCACCGCGCCTTGCAAGTCTGCGGTTACCACATCTAGGTTAGAGATGGCTTTACCCATTGACTCGCTATTGCTGTTATTAGCAAGGCTCACTAAGCGGTTTCGGACCAATACCAGCTCACCCACCATATTCATGATTTCATCGAGACGTTTAGTATCAACACGTACCGTTGTTTCTGCCTGTGGTGGTGGCGCTTTTTTCGGTGCAGCAGAAGCAGCAGGCGATTTTTCTGGTGCTTTTGCAGGTGCTGGAGCCGGTTTAGGCGCTGCGGCAGCAGGTTTAGGCGCAGGTGCCGGTTTTGATACTGCAGGCTGTGCTGGTTTTGCAGGTTCTGCTTTTGGTGGTTCAGGCGCTTTTTCTGGCGCAGTCGTTTCTAAAGACTGAGGAGCAGTACCTTTACCATGTAATTCATCAAGCAGTGCTTCAAACTCGTCATCGCTAATTTCATCGTCTGAGTCATTGCTTGAAGGTTCTGCTGCAGACGCCTGAGGAGCAGCCTGTGCAGGCTTTGTAGCTTCAGACTGAGCAGGAGTATCTTGTTTTACTTCACCAAAGTTACCAACGCCATGCAGTTCGTCTAATAAGCTGTCAAATTCATCATCGGTAATATCGTCACTGTCATTGCTTACAGTATCTGCAGCAGGTGCTGCTGGGCCTTGGCCTTTACCATGAAGTTCATCTAGTAGGCTTTCAAATTCGTCTTCGGTGATTTCGTCAATATTTTGTGACTCAGCGTTGCTATCTGCAAGACCGCCGCCATCAAATAACATATCAAACGCAAATGGGTCATCTTCATCGATGTTGTCTGTTGTTGTTTCTGCTGTGACTTCAGGCGTATCAACAACTGGCTCTTCAACTGCGGGTTCTTCAGGTGCAACTGCAACAACGTCTGCTACAGATAAATCTTCACCTGCAAGCTCTTCTGCAGTCGGTGGCTGACTTAATTTATGAAGGACTTCTAATAGGGCTGGGTCTGCAGGCTCTGGCTGTTCGCGATTTTGAATCGTAGCGAACATTTCGTTGATAGTGTCGAGAGCCTGTAAAATTACGTCCATTAGTTCTGGTGTTACACTGCGCAGACCTTGGCGTAATAAATCGAAAACATTCTCTGCACCATGACACGCATCTACAAGTTCAGTCATACTTAAGAAGCCTGCACCACCTTTAACAGTATGGAAGCCTCTAAAAATGGCGTTTAATAGATCTTTGTCTTCTGGGTTGTTTTCAAGCTCGACTAATTGCTCTGACAAAAGCTCTAAGATTTCTCCTGCTTCAACAAGGAAATCCTGTAATATATCTTCATCGACTTCAAAGCTCATGCAGCTACTCTCCTCTTAGAAGCCCAGGCTTGATAATAGATCATCGACTTCATCTTGTCCTGAGACAACATCATCGCGAGACTCTTTATCAATAATTGGCCCTTCAGGACCTGCTAGTGTGTCACTTGTTGCAGGTGCTTTTTCTATGGCCTGTTTTTCTTGTTGTTGATGACCATCTTCTTGACTGCCAAACACAGTTAAGAGATTAATTAAACTGTCTTCTACCTCTCGCACCAACTCAATAACACGGCGAATAACTTGTCCGGTTAAATCCTGATAATCCTGCGCCATCAGCACATTAGTCATCAAACCTTGGAGCTCATCGGTTTTGGTATGCGAGTTATTCATGAACTTATCTAAGCTATGACATAACGATTTAAATTCACCGAGTTCAATTTCTCGGTTCATTAAACGATCCCACGTAGGTTTGATTGCGGCAATTTCATCAGCAAGTTGTTGCGCTATTGGTAAACTTGCTTCAACCGCATCCATGGTTTTATTGGCGGCGCTTTCTGTCATTTCCATAACATAATTTAAGCGCTGCTTAGCGTCTGGGATCGCTTCGGTAGTTAAATCAGTGAGACGAGTATCTAGGTCAAAGTTTTTTAATGCTTCATGAAGCTGACGCGTCAATTTGCCGACTTCAGCAAACAACTCTGATTGTTCTTTTGATGCAGCGTCAAGAATGAGCTTATCCGCTTTTTCTTGTTCACCATTTTCAAGATACTCAACAAGTTGACGAGCTTGCTCTAAACTTATTTGAGGCGCAGCAAGTGCTGACATAAGCCTCTCCCCTTAGATTAACCTAGACGTTCAAACACTTTTTCCAATTTGGTTTTAAGTGTCGCAGCAGTGAATGGTTTAACGATATAGCCATTTACACCTGCTTGAGCAGCAGCAACAATTTGTTCTTTTTTCGCTTCAGCTGTCACCATTAAAACAGGAATATGCTTAAGGCTATCATCAGCACGAATTGCACGTAACAAATCAATACCTTGCATACCAGGCATGTTCCAATCTGTTACAACAAAATCAAATTCTTGATTTTGTAGCATTGGCAATGCTGTTGAACCGTCGTCAGCTTCCTGCACATTGGTAAAACCTAAATCCCTTAATAGATTTTTAATGATACGTCTCATTGTAGAAAAATCATCAACAACAAGAATTTTCATGTTTTTATCCAAAACATCCTCCGGTGAGGTTTGAACCTTTATTTACTTACTACTAATTAATCCAGTCATTGATTTTTGCTTTGAGCTTAATCATCGCCTGACCATGTATTTGACTCACACGCGACTCGCTAACATCGAGTATGTGTCCTATTTCTTTTAAGTTCATTTCGTCGTTGTAGTACAAAGACAAAACGAGAGCATCTCTTTCTGGTAACGATTGGATAGCCGTTAATAGAGACTGGTTAAACCGCTCATTTTTAACGTTATTAAACGGTTTGTCTAGTCCTAAATCCTGACCTACTGGTGTGATAACGTCTTCATCTACACCTAAATCTTCAATACCTAATACTTTACTCGAATTTACATCATGTAGAATATGATGGTACTCATCTAGCGTAATATCAAGTTTTTCAGCGACTTCAGTATCTTTGGGCTCACGATTTAAAGAGCTTTCTAATTCGGAAATGGTTTCAGCCACAAGGCGGGCATTTCGGTGAACAGAGCGTGGCGCCCAGTCACCTCTACGAATTTCGTCTAACATCGCACCACGAATACGAATTCCAGCGAAGGTTTCGAAACTAGCACCTTTGCTAGCATCAAAGTTTTTTGACGCTTCAATTAGGCCTATCATGCCTGATTGAATTAAATCATCGAGTTGCACACTGGCAGGTAAACGAGCAATTAGATGGCATGCCACTTTTTTGACTAAAGAGGCATGTTTTTCGACAATCGCATTTAAATTCTGTGCTGATTGATATCCCATCGCTTTATTCACCGATGTTGTCATAGTTAGCCGTTTACTAGTTTTTCAATAAAAAATTCTAAATGGCCAGACGGTTGATTAGGGATCGGCCACTTAACTGCTTTTGTTGCTAATGTTTTAAACGCCACCGCTGCCGGAGAGTTCGGGAATAATTCAACAATCACCTTTTGACGTCGCGTAGATTTACGCATGTTCTCGTCATAAGGAATGGTTGCTACCAACTCCATTGAAACATCTAAAAAACGATCCGTTACTTTTGAAAGTTTAGCAAATAATTCTTGCCCTTCACGCAAACTGCGCACCATATTGGCAACAATTTTAAATTTATATACGCCATGCTCACGGCTAAGCACTTTAATAAGTGCGTAAGCATCAGTAATTGAGGTAGGTTCATCGCATACAACCACAACAACGTCTTGGGCTGCACGAGAAAAGCTTAATACCATGTCAGAAATACCTGCGGCGGTATCAACAATTAATATATCAAACTCGGTGTTTAACTCGCTAAAAGCGCGAATAAGGCCTGCATGCTCAGATGGCGTTAATTCAACCATACTTTGTGAACCAGACGTCGCTGGTACAATTTTGATGCCCGCAGGGCCTTCAACAAGAATTTCGTCAAGCTCACACTCGCCTGACAAAACATGAGATAAATTACGTTCAACACGAAGGCCAAGCATTACGTCACAGTTTGCCAAACCTAAATCGGCATCTAATACTAATACACGATTTCCTTGCTGACCTAATGCGATTGCGGTATTGAGTGAAACGTTGGTTTTACCCACTCCACCTTTACCGCCAGTAACAGCGATAACTTTAACGCCACTATTATTATTTTGATTCATTTTGCGCAGGCCGCTTGCTTGATCTAATACTGTGTTAATCATACATCCCTACTGTGTTCGACGCTACTGCTTGACGTCTTGAATGTTGTGCTTTTGCTCGTTTTAAATACAATTGTTCAGCTTTTTTCACTAGTTTTTCAGCATTCGCTACGCGAATATCCTCAGGAACGCGCTGACCGTTAGTAAGATACCCTATTGGCAGGCGATTTTGAATCGCTATGCTAATAATCTCACCTAAACTTAAAGATTCATCCAATTTAGTGAAGATACAGCCACTTAGGTGAACCTTTTTAAAGTGTCTTACGGTTTCTTGCAACACATTTATCTGTGCTGTAGCACTTAATACTAAATAACTACGAATATCAACACGCTGATTACGCATTAGGGTATTTAACTGCTCAGTTAAACGTAAATCACGTTGGCTCATACCCGCTGTGTCTATTAATACTAGACGCTTATTACGTAAATGGTATAACACTTCAGCTAATTCATTCGCATCTTTTACCTGCTTAACACCACAGCCAATAATACGACCATAAGTAGCCAATTGTTCGTAGGCACCAATTCTGTAGGTATCAGTGGTGATCAACGCCACTTTATCAGCACCATATTTTTGTGCACCCAGTGCAGCTAATTTTGCAACTGTGGTTGTTTTACCAACGCCTGTTGGACCCACTAATGCGAATACACCACCTTGACGCAGGATTTCGTTATTCGTTGTATGCATTTGGTTTTCAACCATTTGCAGAAGTGCTTGCCACGCTTGTTGACGTGATACGTCGTCAGGAATGAAACACGCCATTTGCTCAGCAACATCACGTTCAATGCCCATACCTGCTAAGCGGTCAATCATACATGCACGAGTCGGATCGCGGCGTGCCATATCTTGTTGCATTAGGCCAGATACTTGGTGTTCAAGTAATTGACGAATCGCATTCATTTCTTCGCGCATGGTCGTCATTTCTGATTGATTAGCAGGTGCTGAGTTTTGGTGCTCGGCTAGTGAATCTAAATCATCAAAACCAGAATCTAAGTCGTCATCAAAACCTAAGCTATGTGCTTGAGTTTGTACACGAGGTGCTGCTTGCTGTTGATAACGAGGAGCTTGCTTATATTCAGGCTGTTGCTGCTCAAAGCTTGGCTCTTTTGGTTGATAGTGTTCACTCGTATCAATACCAGATTGACTAAACATTGACGCAAGCTCTGGCGAACGAGGGCGTGGGGCTTGACGCTCAAGTAACGCTTGTAGGCTATCAGCAACTTTCGCTTGCGGCTCAGGTTTAGCACGCATTGGCTCAGGTTTAACAAAGTTATGCTCTGGAGCAGGTGCTGATTGTGCCACGGCTGGTTTAGCTTCGGCTTTCGGGGCTGCTTTGTCGTAATCAACAGCTGCAACGATTTCAACGCCGTTAGCAAGCTTTTTGTTCGACATAATAACCGCATCAACACCTAGTTCATCTTTCACTTCTTTCAGTGCTGTGCGCATATCTTTAGCAAAAAAACGTTTAATTTTCATGGTTCAACCCCTTTACTATCCTATTGTTGGCCTACTGAGCTGACAATCTTAATCTGTCTTTCGTCTGGTACCTCTTGGTAAGACATCACCCTTAAACCTGGGATGGTGTACTTAACGAAGCGAGATAACACAGTTCTTAACATTCCTGACGTTAACAGTATCGAAGGTTCACCGGCCATTTCTTGGTTTTGATGCGCTTCATTCAATGATTGTTGAAGTCGCTCTGCAAGGCTTGGCTCTATTCCGGCACCTTCGTCACCCGCATTCTGAAGTGACTGATGCAACATCTGTTCCAACTCAGGCGCCAAGGTTATGACAGGGATCTCAGAAGACATACCAACAGCGTCTTGAACGATTAGTCTGCGCAGTGAAATTCGCACTGCAGCCGTTAGTAAATCTGGGTCTTGGCTACGTGGGCCATACTCAACAAGGGTTTGAACAATCGAGCGCATATCGCGAATTGCCACCCCTTCATTGAGTAAGTTTTGTAGCACTTTTACGATAGTAGTGAGTGGTAATACGTCAGGAACCAGTCCTTCAACAAGACGTGGATGACTCTTCGCTAACATATCTAGTAAGTTTTGAACTTCTTCATGACCAAGTAGTAAAGCAGCACTGTTAGTAAGTAACTGGCTGATATGAGTTGCAACCACAGTTGCAGAATCAACGACGGTATAGCCAAGTGATTGAGCTTCATCTTTTTGGTCAGGTTTGATCCACACCGCATCTAATCCAAATGCAGGGTCTGTAGTGGCAACCCCTTTGATTGGACCAAATACTTGGCCCGGATTAATCGCTAACTCATCACCATGCTTAAGCTCACCCTCACCGCTCGAAACACCCATCATAGTAATTCTGTAAGCGTTAGGGTCGAGCTCTAAATTATCGCGAATATGCACAGGAGGTACCAAGAAACCAAGTTCCTGAGAAAGCTTCTTACGCACACCTTTAATACGATTTAACAGTTCACCACCTTGAGATTGGTCAACAAGTGGAATTAAGCGATAACCCACTTCTAAACCAATAACATCAACTTGCTGAACATCATCCCAACCCAGTTCTTTTTGTTCTTGTTTGTTGGCAACACCTGTACCTGGTGCACCACCATTTGCTTCTTGCTCTGCTTTTTCGGCTTCTGCTTTGGCTTTTTGTTGTTGTGTGAAATAAGCAAGGTAACCGAGTAATGCACCTAAGCTTAAAAATGCAATATGCGGCATACCTGGTACAAGACCCATGATGATCAAAATACCCGATGCAATATAAAGTGATTTTTCGTTACCTAGCTGTGTCTTAACTTGATCGCCCATATTGTGCGATTCATTTTGACGGGTAACAACGATTGCGGTACCGATTGACAGTAATAGTGAAGGTAGCTGTGCAACTAGACCATCACCAATGGTTAGCAAGGTGTACACTTCCATCGCACGGCTGAACGATAAATCATGTTGGATCATACCAACAAATAAACCACCAACGATATTAATCACGAGAATAACGATACCCGCTATCGCATCGCCTTTTACGAACTTACTTGCACCATCCATTGAACCATAGAAATCGGCTTCACGAGTAACTTCTTCACGACGTTCACGGGCTTGTTCTGCACTGATGAAACCGGCGTTTAAGTCAGCATCAATCGCCATTTGTTTACCTGGCATTGCATCAAGAGTAAAGCGAGCTGATACTTCAGAAATACGGCCAGCACCTTTGGTGATAACCACAAAGTTAATAATGATTAAAATTAGGAAGACCACTAAACCAACTGCATAGTTACCGCCGATAACCACCGAGCCAAAGGCCTCGATAACTTTACCGGCTGCATCTCCACCGTTATGACCTTCTAGCAATACCACACGGGTACTGGCGACATTCAGTGCTAAGCGCATGATGGTTGCAATTAGTAGAACCGCAGGGAACATACCAAATTCAAGTGGTTTCATGGTGTAAACAGTAACTAGTAACACCACCAGTGCTAACGCGATATTAAACGAAAATAGAATATCTAAAAGAAATGGCGGCAGGGGTAAAATCACCATGCCCAGCGCAGCAAGTACCATTAACGGCGTGCCGATACCCTTCGCATACTCTTTTTTATCTCTGTTAAGTTGTTGTAATACCGCTTTAAATTCCATAATTCAACAATTTCAAAAAATTGACACTACACGGAATTTGCAATAACTATTCCAAGTTATAAATTTACTGTTTAGTATTTGTAGGCATCGGGTATTGGGAGCTTTTTATTAAGTGGTACAGGGCGTTTACCGCGCCCTTTTTGGAAGCGTTTTAACTGGAAAACATAAGCCAGCACTTGCGCAACGGCAGTGAATAGCTGATCGGGTATTTGATGGCCAACATCGGTGGTGTGATACAGCGCACGTGTAAGCATGGGTGATTCAACAATTGGCACGTCATTACCCTTGCCTACTTTACGAATTTGCATAGCAAGCTCGTCCACGCCTTTGGCAAGAACAATAGGCGCTCCAGCTTTAGCTGTATCGTATTTTAGTGCTACAGAATAGTGGGTCGGGTTGGTTACGATCACATCGGCATCAGGCACGTCTTGCATCATCCGCCTTTGCGACATTTCACGTTGAGTTCTACGAATACGCGCTTTTATTTGCGGATCACCCTCAGAGTTTTTAAATTCGTCTTTTACCTCTTGTAAGGTCATTTTTAACTCTTTGTGATGTTTATGGCTTTGATAAGGAGCGTCAATAGCAGCAATAATAATTAATGTACAAGTAAGCCCTAGAAACATCCAAGATAGAATTTCGAGTGCATGAATAAAATTGCTAGGTGCGCTCTCTTGGCTTAAATGAAGTATTTCATCAAAGAAGGTATTAATTAAAAACACCGCAAAGCCAGCAACCACTGCAAACTTTAAAATCGATTTTAAAAGCTCTACCCCCGCTTGAGGACCCAGCATACGCTTGATACCTTTAGCCGGCGACATCTTACTTGCTTTTGGTGCTGCTGCTTGCCAACTAAAGTTAAACCCTCCGAGCAGCGTATTACCTACAAAAGCGGCAATAACGATAATAAAAACAAACATCGCCATAGGAAATAACAACGCATCTGCAACTATTCCCCACACTGAAAACATTTTAGTGGTGTCGTAAGTTTCATTTCGATTAAGGCTCAATAAGCGCCCCATCACATTATAAAGACCTTTGCCAATTTCAGGGCCATACAACAACAAAGAAATCGCTGAAAAAATAAGTACAAACATGGTACCTAACTCTTTCGAGCGAGCTACCTGGCCTTTTTTCTTGGCATCTTCTATTTTCTTCCCGGTGGGTTCTTCGGTTTTTTCTTGACCTGAATCTTCAGCCATGGCGTGCTCCTAAGGTGTACAACCGACAAGGCTGCACATTAACTCAACCATTTTTAACCACTGAAACTCAAATTGAGTCATGAAGTTACCTAACGTCGCCCATATGATTACAAGACCAGCCACTAAGGTAAACGGAAAACCTATCGAAAAGATATTTAACTGTGGTGCAGCACGGGTCATTACACCGAACGACATGTTAATCACCAGCATAGCTGTCAATGGTGCCAAAGCAAGCACCAAGGCTGTGGTGAACATCCAACCGCCCCAAGTGACGATATCCCAGTAATGGTCAACCGCCCACCAATTGCCATCAATTGGTAGCACTTCAAAGCTATGAATGACCATTTGAATCATCATTAAATGACCATTAAAAACGAAAAATAGTAAGGTAGCCAAGATTAAATAAAACTGACCAACTGCAGGAACATTCATACCATTCGATGGGTCAACAACGGATGCAAAACCAAGACCTGTTTGCATCGCGAGTATTTGCCCAGCAAGAACAAAGGTATTGAGTAATAGAACTGAAGCAAAGCCTATAGCCACACCAATAAGCATTTGCTGAATGACCACGAGAATCATTTCAAACGAAAATAAGTTGTTGAATGTTGCTTGTGGCAGCATAGGTACA
The DNA here is from genome assembly GCF_019134595.1 of Pseudoalteromonas shioyasakiensis. Taxonomy (NCBI): domain Bacteria; kingdom Pseudomonadati; phylum Pseudomonadota; class Gammaproteobacteria; order Alteromonadales; family Pseudoalteromonadaceae; genus Pseudoalteromonas; species Pseudoalteromonas shioyasakiensis. The sequence goes on from NZ_CP077770.1 coordinate 2,725,515, forward strand.
GCAACAAAGGTTACAACTACAGCTAAACCAAGTTTAATTCGTGTTGGTACATTCTTCGCACCCAAGCCTGCCATAATCATAATCATGGAGCTAATACGCACCAATGGCAGTAAAAAATCACTAAGCCATTGAATTACCACAGTAAATGGAAACTCCATTTAACCTGCAATCTCCGGTATCGACATCACTAAGCGAGTAAAATAGTCCATAAGCTCTTGTGTGAACCAATGACCGCCTAATATCAATGCACTTATGGTAATTAGCAAACGAGGTAAAAAGCTTAAGGTTTGCTCATTGATAGATGTTGCCGCTTGGAAAACTGCCACTACAAGACCAACCAATAAGCCTGGTACTACAATTGCAGACACTAACTTTATGACTAAAAATAGTGCGTCACTGAGTATATCGACAAAAATTTCTGGTTCCATTTTGTCTCCCCTACCTAAAGAATGCCTTAAAATGCATTGTTACACCCCGAGTCCAAAGCTCTTCGCCAGTGTGCCCATCACAAGACCCCAACCATCTACTAATACAAACAGCATAATCTTAAACGGCAAAGATACAATCATCGGCGAAAGCATCATCATACCCATGGCCATTAATACGGAAGCAACGACTAAATCCACAATCAAAAATGGAATAAAAAACATAAAACCAATAATAAAGGCCGTTTGCAATTCGCTGGTAACAAACGCGGGGATCAATACAATCAACGGCGTGTCTTCTGGCGAATCTAATTGCTCATAACCCGCTATTTTCGCAAAGGTCTCTAAATCTTTTATACGAACTTGCGAGAGCATAAACGCTTTCATTGGCTCTTTGGCAAGTTCTAATGCTTGCACTGAGGTAACTTGTTCATTCAAATACGGCTCAATGGCACGCTCATTCACCTGCTGATAAATTGGCGCCATAATAAAAATACTCAAAAACAGCGACATGCCTAACAAAATTTGATTCGATGGTGTTTGTTGTAAGCCTATTGCTTGGCGTAATATCGCCAGAACCACAATAATCCGTGTAAATGAAGTCATCATAATGACCGCTGCCGGAATAAAACTCAGCGCCGTCATAATCGCTAACACTTGTAGCGTTACGGAGTAATCTTGAGAGCCATCAGGGTTGGTGGTAATGGTCAGTGCTTCTATGCCTTCAGCGTTAACCGACGGCAAAAACAACACACTTGCTAAAATAAGTATCCACTTGATCATAGCGTTAATTCTTTTTATTTGAAGGTGATTGTGGGTTCAGCAACTTACCAAATTTTTTGGCAAGTTCTGGCAGTTCTTTTTCTTGTAATGGTGTTTCTAGTTTATGCAGGTAGTTAATACTATGCGGGGTCACACCAATTAAGTGCTGAGCGTTATCGATTTCAATGACCATCAAGCGCTCACGAGAGCCTAAAGGCAAACTGCGCACTACTTTAAATTCATCACTATTAGCAAGATTTGGATTTAGTTTTTTAACCAAAAAAGCCAAAGCAATAATAACCACCAGCACTAAAAGCAAAGACATCACCATAGACAGTAAATCTGCCGTCGGTGATGCCGTAGGAAATGCAGTGCTCGACGCACTTGTTAAAGCGACTAAAGCATTCATCGTAACTTTTTAATACGCTCAACTTGGCTGATAACGTCCGTTAAACGAATACCGAACTTATCGTTTACGACAACCACCTCACCATGCGCAATCAGGGTGCCATTAACCAATACATCAAGTGGCTCACCAGCGACTCGGTCTAGTTCTACCACTGAACCTTGGTTAAGCTGTAATAAGTTACGAATGTTGATTTTTGAACGACCCACTTCCATCGAAATAGTAACTGGAATGTCCAAGATGGTATCAAGTTTACGTTTTTCGTCGCCAGACAGCTCATGTCTTTCATCTTTTAACTCATCAAGCTCCGCTACAGCAGCATCACCTGAGCCACCCTCAGCTTCTTCAGCTTCGGCTAGTGCCGCAGCCCATTCGTCCATTGTATCTTGATCATCACTCATTATGTTTAACCTTATAAATCGACTACCAGTCTAAATCTACACCTTCAGATAGATGTAGATCTTCTTCTAGTTCTGCTAATTCTGCATCTGAATCCAGTTTTTTGCCACCTTTTGTGAACACATGTAGTTCTGACTTAACTGATTCAGGGCGTTTAATTTTTTCGCTAATTTGTAGTGCCACATTGTCACGAGAGCGGCCCATTTTCGCTCTAAAGGTCGGCAATTCTTCTACAAATACGGTGATATGTTCTGGCATTTCAACAGGGATAATATCGCCAGCTTTAAGCTCCATAATCTGTTGTAGCGTTAGATCAACCTCAAGCAATTGAGTCGATAAATCGACCTCAACATCCATGATCTCATCACGTAATGCTTTACTCCAACGTAAGTCAGTGTCTTCGGTGTCGGATTGCACACCCGCATCGAGTAATTCACGGATTGGCTCAAGCATTGAATAAGGTAATGCGATATGGAAATCACCGCCACCACCATCTAGCTCAATATGGAAAGAGCTAATAACAACCACTTCAGTTGGACTTACGATGTTAGCCATCGCTGGGTTAACTTCTGAGTCAAGGTACTCAAAAGACACATCCATTACCGGCGCCCATGCTTCTTTATAATCTTCGAAGATGATTTTAAGCAGCATTTGAACAATACGGCGTTCTGTTGGGGTAAATTCACGGCCTTCTATTTTTGCATGATAGCGGCCATCACCACCAAAAAAGTTATCCACTAAAATGAATACTAATCGGGCTTCCATGGTAATTAGGCCGGTGCCCTTCAACGGACGAAAACGTACCATGTTCAAACTAGTTGGCACGAATAAGGTATGAATATATTCGCCAAATTTAATCATTTGTACGCCGTTAATCGACACCTCAGCGGTGCGGCGCATCATGTTAAATAGGCTAATTCGCATATGACGGGCAAAACGTTCATTCACGATCTCCAAGGTCGGCATACGACCCCGAACAATACGATCTTGTGATGAGAAGTCATACTGTAAGGTATTACTGTCTAAGTCATCACCTTCGTGAATATCTTCCTCTTCGACTTCATCAACGCCATGTAAGAGCGCATCAATTTCGTCTTGAGATAATAAATCGCTCACGCTGACCCCTTATTGCATCACAAAGCCGGTAAATAATACCCGCTCTATCACTTTGCTACCTTCAACATCACTTAATGCTGATTGTACTTTTTCAAGTGCAGCAACACGTACTGACTCTTTACCTTCACTGGTACCTAATTCATCTGCGGTCGTTGTTGAAAGAACGCCAAGTAAGGTACTTTCGATAAGTGGAATATGCTTTTTGGCAGTTTCTTCGTTCACTTCACCGCGAACAAGTAGCTGAACTTTTATTTGTACAATTCGGTCGCGACTAGCACCGGGTACATTAAATACAAATGGGCGTGGCATTGCGACATACAGAGCCGAACCAATCTGTGCAGAGCTAGATGGTGCAGCAGCCTCTGTCACTGTGGTTTCATCTGCTAGGCTTTCTTCAGGGGCATCATCTCCCATAAATAAAAAGTAACCCGCAGCAGCACCAGCAATCAACACTACAGCTGCAATGATGATAATCAGCTTCTTTTTGCCTTTACCCGTATCTTCTATTTCTAAATTTGCTTCTTCGGCCATTGTCACTTCCCTCAAAGTTACAGCAAGCTGTTTATCGCGCTGTAACTATTTTATTTCTTATAATAGCAGGACTTATGCATAGTAATCTATTGATGATGAAGATTGTTGTCGAGAAGTTTCTGCGCTTTGTGCTGTTACTTCTGGCTGCTGCTCCTCAGCTTGTTGATTTCCAGCAAGCTGACCTTGCCCAGACTGCTCTTGTTGTTGCTCAGGGTTACCCTGCTGAATACTACTTTCACCAAGTTCAATACCTTGCTGTGCAAGCATTTCTCGTAAACGTGGCATTGATTGCTCTAAAGCTTCTTTAGCCTGCTGATTTTGAACAACAAAATTAATTTGAGCTTGCTCCGCATCGCTACGTATACGAATTTGCATACTGCCCATTTCTGGCGGATCTAAGCGAATTTCAGCTTCTTTATTATTAATATTTAGTAACGCGCTAACTCGCTCTTGAAGCATCTTTGCAGCATCACTTTTTATGATATTAATCGCTTGCATTACACCAGGGTCAACATTCACTGATTTAGATTGAGTCTGAGTTTGCGCAGTTGTTTGTGTATGCATTGTTTGTACGTCTAGTGCTTGCTCATATTGCTGATGAGCCATCTCATAGGCACCTGGTTGTGTTGTTGCATTTGCTTGAGTCGTTAGCTGGGTAAATAATTGAGCTACACGCACAGTAACAGTTTCCTGTGTACGTTCTGTATTAATTTTTGTATCAAGCTCTGTGGTTACTTCTTCACTAGCAACTACTTTTGTCACATCGGCTGTAATTTGCGCGGTATTATTTTGTTTCGCTTTATTATTTTCAACATTAACTGTTGCTGCGGTTACTGGCATCGCAGTACTGGCTGTTGCAGGGGCATTTATAGCCTCTGTCAGCACAGTTTGAGCTGCAGCCAATTTTTCGTACTGAGCAGTGCCCGGCGTTAACGTTTGCAGCTGAGTGTTCACTTTGTTTAACAATGCTTGCTGCTCATCCTTAGTCAGCGCCGTGATTTGCTTTTCTACACCTGTAGGTAATTTGTTATCGAGAGCCTTATTGTCAGCTAATTTAGCATCTTGTTTTGCCTGGCTTTCTTCAGCAATGTCTTGCTCTACAGCAAGTTGTGATACAGGACTCTGTGCAGCTTGCGTTGTAGGCTTACTACTGTTCACATCAGTCAATAGCAACTTGATTGTTGCCACCTCATCAGCACCGAGCTTATTATCAGCTTTAAGTTGATTTATTTGTTGCTCAAGTTGCTTTTGTTGCTCAGAGGTTAGCGATAAACCTTTAGCGAACTCACTTACAGCCTGCCCATCGCCACTTTGTACTTTGGCCAGCAAGCTAACGATTGACTTATCTGTTACTGGTTTATCTAAAACTGGTTTTTCTGTTACGGCTTGATCAATTTTGGCAGCTGCGTCAGCTGGTTTATCTGCCATTTTTGCCGTGCCAGCTTCAATGTTTTTAGCAATGCTTTGCTCAGCACTGAAATTTGCTGCCGTTTTGTCAGTGTAGCTTTGTGTTTGTTTTGAATTAACTTCAGCTGTTTTTGTATCTACTTGAGCATCGCTATTTAAATCTGCAACCACCTTATTTAAAACAGTTTTACTTGTCTCATTTGCCCCAAGTTCTTTGCCTTCAGATGTTTTTGTAGCGTCTGAATTCACAGCCTGTTTCTGAGCGCTATTTAACAGAGCGTCTACATCAACTGTGGTTTCTTTGTTGTCAGTTGCTTGTGTTGAACTGGCAAAGTTAGCTACTTGAGGCTTTGTATCCGGTGTATTAACAGCTGAAACACCCTGCTTTTCTTTGTCTGTTAATGGACCATCAACAATCGGAGTCACGCTATCTTTTGGTGGTAAATCGCCAATCGCTTTTAGCTGGCTATCTACCGCTGTCGCAACTTTAGACTTATGTAATAAGCTTGCTATTGAATTGTCGCCTTCCGCGTCGGCTTTTGAATCATCGGTTTGTGCAACGTCTGTCATCGGTGAAGGTATAACAGGTGTAATGGTATCGATTGGGGTTGGTTTTTTATCAACAACTACTGGGCTAAAGTCATTATTTTCAATCAATTTATTAACACGTGTACTCATAGCTTGAGCCGCATTAATTTGCGAAAGCAGTGAGTTTTCTTCATCTTCTACAAGAGCAAGTTCATCGCTTTGCTCTTTAGTTACAGCTTCATTACGAATATCTGGACTTGTTTTAGATTGCTGCTCTGTAGACGTGGTAGCAGTTGCAACTTTAGCATCAGCAGTTGTGTTTTCATCACCTAATTTGGCATCTGATTTAGGCTCTTCAGAAATACTGATAGCTTTAGTTTCATCAACAAAATGAGTATCTGCATCACTTTTTGTTTGAGGGGTGGTATTTGCTTGCGCGTTTGCCGCTTCACTTGCTTCTGTAAGTGAAGTTAAAAAACTTAAGCCCGATGTTTTGTCGCTAGACTCTGAGTCTTTGCCTGAAAAACCAGTACCTTGCTCAGTTTTAACCTGCAAATTGATATCACTGATCGCCATAATTCACCTAAAACTAAAGAGGCAATTTGCCGCCGCAAGTGCCAAAATTAATGCTACTGGTTAGGTAAATGCAATTAACATGCCTAAAAAAGATAGTATTTTAGAGATGTGCGTTTTTAAGTTGACGTTGATAAAACTGATTTGAAGCGAACTCATCCAGCATTTTTTGCTCCGCTTTAGCCACTTGCATTGCTTGTTTTTCAGCTTGCTTTTCGATTAATTTCGCCACTGCTTTTGCTTTCACTTGCTGTTTTAACCACAATGCTTTGCGCTGCGTAACAACCTGTTTTGCAGTATTCACTGTGCTGGCTTGCTGGCGTATCGCTTCTTCAATTTTTGCGATAAAGGCATGATATTGACTAAACCCAGCACTAGACAAACCAGAGCGACCTTTCAAATGCAATTGCTGAGAATACTCCATGCGAAAGTTATTCAGCCCTTGCAGTTTTTGTTGATTACTTTGTAAGTGCTGCTGGGCTTTTAAATAATCCATGCGTAAAGATTCTTCTTTATCGCTCTCAAGCTTTAGCAATAAATCAAGTTTACTTTGAGCCATTAACCTTGTCCTAATAACTGCGCAAGACCTTGTAGACCATCATCATAACTGATCACATCTTTCATGCCTTGCTGAAGGAATTGATTCACACGTGGCATCATATTAATTGCTTGGTCAAGCATAGGGTCGGTGCCTTTTTGGTACGCACCTAGTGTGATCATATCTTTGTTCTGTTGGTACATTGAATACACTTGTTTTAGCACACGAGCTTGTTGCATATGCGCTTCAGATACAACTTGTGGCATAACACGAGAAATCGATTTTTCGATATCAATAGCCGGATAATGACCACTGTCAGCTAAATCTCGAGATAAAACAATGTGGCCATCTAATATAGCGCGAGCAGAGTCAGCAATTGGATCTTGCATATCATCCCCTTCACTAAGCACAGTGAAAAACGCGGTGATTGAACCTTGCCCTTCACCACCATTACCGGCACGTTCCACCAGCGCAGGCAGTTTAGCAAATACTGAAGGCGGATACCCCTTAGTCGCAGGAGGCTCGCCAACTGCTAAGGCAATTTCACGTTGCGCCATGGCATAACGGGTAACGGAGTCAAGTAATAACAATACGTTAAGACCTTGATCGCGAAAGTATTCCGCAATGGTCACTGCACTTTCACAGCCTTTTAAACGCATTAATGGTGAAGCATCCGCAGGAGCTGCAACCACCACTGAGCGCTTACGCCCTTCAACACCTAAAATTTCTTCAATGAACTCTTTTACCTCACGACCACGTTCACCCACAAGACCTACCACAATTACATCTGCTTCAGAGCCGCGAGTCATCATACCCAGTAATACTGATTTACCGACACCAGAGCCTGCAAACAGACCCATACGCTGTCCTTGACCTACGGTAATAACGGAGTTGATGGCTCTTACACCTACATCCATCGGTTGACTAATTGGTCGTCTTGCAAGAGGGTTAATTGAGTTTTGCGCAAACTTTAAGTGATGCTCAGCATTAATGGCACCTAAGCCATCAAGTGGCCGACCTAGGCCATCCACTACGCGGCCAAGTAAACTCATGCCAACAGGCAACCCTGTTTCGTTTAGTTTTGGGATAACTCGTGCACCAGGCAATACGCCAGAGATATGATCATTTGGCATTAAGTAAAGTGTTTGGTCATTGAAACCAACGACTTCAGCATCAACAAAGCCGTTAATGGTTTCAATTTTACATTGACTGCCAACAGGTGCTCTAAGCCCTTTTGCTTCTAGCGTTAAACCAACGACACGCGTCAAAATACCGGCAACAGCTGGTTTTGGGGCCTTGATATTTTTTTCATAGCGCTGTAAGCGTTCGCTAAGTGTCATTGATTGAGCACTCATAATAAGCCTAAAAAGTGTTAGATACCACTGCTATGCAAAAAGTTTTCCAACGTTTCTTTGACGCGGGTTTTTATTGTCATGTCGAGGGATGATTGCGGGGTTTTAATTTCGCAGCCACCCCGTTCTAAAGTCGGTTCTGCAACTAACTGCCAATGGTTATCTGCGATAGTTTGTTCGCCATAACTTTCGGTAATTAAAGTAATATCATCAGGATGTAAGTGAATACGTACTTTCGCTTGCTCTTCACCTAACGCATCAATAGCTTGCTTCAAAGCATGTAAAATGACTTCTGGTGAGGTTTTAATTTCTTGGTAAACTAAAACTTCAGTTAACATCACAGCTAACTGCACTAACTGCTTTTCGGCACTTTCATCGACTTTAGATAATGGTTGAGAAAGGCTATCAAGTAAGCTTCTTAAGTTGGTCAGCTGCTCTTCTAAAATTGGCTTTATTTCTTCTTGGCCTTGCTCCTTACCAAGCTCAACACCTTCTTTAAAGCCAGCTTCTTTTCCCTCATGTGCGCCTTTTTCAAAACCATCTATATAGCCTTGCTCATGGCCTTGCTTTAGCCCTTCTTCATAGGCGTCTTGACGGATTTTTTCAAGCTCAGCCATGGTCAATGACGGAATTTCAGGCTCTTCTGGCTGCTGTTCGGCCTGCTGCTTTTGCTGCTCTTTACGATATAAGTCAGCTAAAGGCGTGCCATACGCCGTTGAGCGTCCGGCGAGTTTTGTTGTATCTTGCGTCACTTCAGGAATTGGCCAGTTTTCCAATAATTCATCGGCTGCTTCACTGGCATGCACTGGGCGTCCTGTATGAAATGAAGACGTACTCATGGCTTACAGGAACTCCTCACCACCACCGCCACCAAGCATAATTTCGCCTGAGTCAGCTAAACGACGTGCCGTAGAAAGAATTTCTTTCTGTGCCGCTTCTACTTCACTAATACGAACAGGGCCCATTGCCTCAAGATCATCAGCGAGTAATTCAGCAGCACGTTTAGACATGTTACTTAAAATCTTCTCTTTTAATGCTTCGTCAGTACCTTTAATTGCTTTCATTAATACATCTTGCTGTACTTCACGAAGGATCGCTTGAATACCACGGTCTTCAACATCCATTAAGTTCTCAAAGACAAACATAAGGTCTTGGATTTGCTGTGACATCTCTTCATCGTGTTCACGGATTGAATCCATTAACTGACCTTCAACATTGGTATCTAGGTAGTTCATGATATCAGCAGCCGCTTTCAAGCCCCCCATTTTCGCAGCTTGCGCACCAGCTTGACCTGCGAACTGTTTCTCCATGATTTCATTCAACTCTTGCAATGCTGCTGGTTGAACTTCTTCAAGGTTAGCAATACGCATGGTTAAATCTAAGCGCACTTTTTCTGGGAATTGCGACAAGATTTCCGCTGATTGCTCTGGCTCTAAATAGGATAAAACAATGGTTTGAATTTGCGGGTGCTCGTTGCGAATGATATTCGCCACTTGCTTTGAATCCATCCACTTCAATGAATCAAGACCTTTCGCTCCTGAGCCCATAACAATTTGGTCAATAAGGCTGGCTGCCTTGTCTTCACCAAGCGCTGCTGTAAGGGCTTTTTTGATAAAGTCTTCAGACTGGAAGCCAATGGTACTGAAGCTTTGAATTTGCTCAATAAACAAATTATGAACTGCGCTAATTTTCGCTTGCGATAAATCATCTAGCGCAGCCATTGCCATACCCACTTTTTGCACTTGCTTTGGCTCTAAGTGCTTAAGGATTTGCGCAGCATCTTCTTCTGATAAGCTCAGCAATAAGATTGCCGCCTTATCCACACCGTCTAATTTATCAACATCAAACGCCGGTGGTAGTTGTTTTTGTTCTTGATCAGTCATCTTCTGTTAACCACGCTTTCACTACTTGAGAAGACAGTTCTGGTTCATTTGCAACCAATGCACGAACTGCTTTGAGTAAATCTTCATCGCCATGTAAGTCTGGCAGCTGTAGTGTACCATCACTTGAGAATCCTACAGCAGCAGAGTCAAAGTCTTTATTTAGCATATCTAGCGTGCTATCACCAATATCTACACCGGCACTTAATGCATCTTCATCGTATTCTTCTAGTGTATCGTCTGGGTAAATTAGACGTTTCAGCATAGGTCTTACTACAAAGACAATCAGTACGATGATAACCAGTGCACCTAATGCTAAGCGTAGCATCTTCATGAACCAATCTTGCTCCCAAAGTGGAACTTCAATCGCTTCACCAGCATCTTCACGAACAAATGGCACTGTGACAACCTCAAGTGCATCACCACGCTGCATATCAAAACCAACACCGCCTTGTAATAAACGACGAATATTTGACAATGCTTCTACAGAGCGAGGAACCATGGTTGTTTCACCATTTTCACCCACCTGCGGTACATAATCAACGGCAACTGAAACACTGATACGACGAATAACACCGGTTTGCTGACGCTTATGCGAAATTGTTGTATCAAGCTCATAGTTACGTGTTGCTTCTTTATGCGAACGACTTGGGTTCGTTGCTGAGCCTGCTCCACCTTGGCCTGCAATTTCTGGAATATTAGAGTTAACTGGCGGCTGATTCGTTAGCGCACCAGGAATGCCCACTGCAAGACCACCGATGTTGTTTTCTTCGAACGTGGTTTCACTGCGCACTGCTGGTAAGTCTGGGTTATAACGTTTTTGTGTTTCTTCGACTGCACTAAAATCCATGTTTAAATCGACTTGCGCGGTATAGTTACCTAAGCCTACAACTGGAATAAGGATGCTATCGATTTTATTTAAGTACTCTTCTTCACGCTTACGTTCAATCTCATACTCTTTACGAGAGCGAGCAGCAAGTGAGTTTTGTGAACCTGAATTAAGTAAGCGACCATTTTGATCGGTAACAGTAACACGCTCTGGCGATAAACCTTGGACTGCTGAGGCAACAATATCAACTACTGAGTCAACTTCTTCACCGTCAAGTGTACGACCGCGTTTTAAGGTAAGCACTACCGTCGCTGAAGGTTGTTTTTCACGACGAGCAAATACGTTTTCTTTTGGAATAGCTAAAAGTACTTTGGCGCGAGTAACATTTTTTAGCTCTTCGATGGTACGTGCAAGCTGTTGCTCACGACCATGTTTTAAACGTTCACGTTCAAGGCGTTGGCTAACACCAAACCCCATGTCTTGCATGATGATGTCAGTACCTGAGCTTGGCGCTTGCTCCAGGCCTTCACGAGCCATCAATAATTTAATGTTTTGGTATTCACCTTCTTCAACAGAGATGACGTTACCATCAAGTTCGTAATCAATCTTTTGAGCGTCTAAAAAGTCCAGCGTTTGAATAAGCTCTTCCGTTGGCATTTTGCCAAGCGGACGCATATCTGGTTGACGAGCCCAAATAATAATAAAAATTGCGATAGCCAAACAGATTGCCAAAGCGATCACTAAAGTAACCTGGCGTAAAACATCTACACCGTTTAAGGCACTTAGGTAGCCTGACTTTTGCTCTTGTTGATCATCAGTATCGGTTGAGTCGATACCGCCGCCTGCTAAGGCTAGATCAGTTGATTGATTAGATTGCGCCACAATAATTCTCCACTACCTAGTTACACAGGCATGTTCATGATTTCTTTATAAGCTTCAACAAGTTTATTTCGAACTTGCACCGTAGCTTCAAAAGCGACTGATGATTTTTGCGAAGCAATCATTACGTCAGCTAAAGAAACACTGCGATCGCCCATTTCCACTGCTGTTACTTTTTGCTTAGCGTCTTTTTGTAAGCCATTCACTGTATCAAGTGCATTGGTAAGTAAATCACCAAACTGTGCCGACGATGTTGGCTGAGTTTGTGTTGGTAAATTATTAATTGAGTTACTACGGCCTACTTCTGAAGCCATAGCTTGCATTTCTTGAAATAATGCGCTGTTTTGAACTTTCATAATACTCTCTGACAATGCAGTTTACTTATGCACTGATAAAGCACAAACCGTGCCACAAAATAAAACAAGCAAATTCAATAGCTTGAACCATTAATTTTGCATGTCAGAGTTTTGACAGCAAACAAGCTCACAAAAATGTGAGCTTGCTTGAGTAACTTTTTGGAAGGAGTTTATGCAGGTAAGGCGATACCCAAGTCTCGCATTTGCGCCAGTTTATAACGTAACGTGCGAGGACTAATACCTAAGGTTTCTGCAACCTCTTTACGCTTACCATTACAGCGAGCTAAGGTTTCTAAAATAATACGATGCTCTTTGTCTTTCAGCTCGTCTTTGTAATTACCTTGCTCACTCACTTGTGGCACGGTATCTAAATTAACTTCAACAGGCTGTTCTTGATATACCGGAGCGTTGTGTGGTGGCGTAGCGACTGGCTTGATATCCACCGTAAGCAACTCTTCAATAAAGACATCATCTTGATGAATACTATTACCATCACATAATATCAATGCCCGTTGCATAACGTTATCAAGCTCTCGTACGTTACCTGGCCAAGCATGCGATAGCAGCTTTTGTTTCGCACCCTCACTTAGTTGAGCTATAGGCTCTTTACTTTTCAGGCAATGACGCTCTATTAAATGCTCAGCCAATACAATAATGTCGCCAGGACGCTCGGCTAATGGTTTCCACAATAGCGGGAATACATTTAAGCGATAATATAAATCTTCTCTAAATAGATTTTCGCTCACCGCTTCTTTCAAATCTCGGTTACTTGTAGCTAGAACGCGAACATCAAGCTCTATGGTTTTACGACCGCCTAAGCGCTCTACTTCGCGCTCTTGAAGTACACGCAGTAATTTAGCTTGTAAGCCTAAATCCATCTCAGTAATTTCATCAAGTAAGATGGTACCACCTTGAGCTTGCTCAAATTTACCCGGGCAAGCTTGAATAGCGCCGGTAAACGCCCCTTTTTCGTAACCGAATAAGGTTGCTTCAAGCATGTTTTCAGGAATAGCAGCACAGTTAATAGCCACAAAGGGAGCATCGCTACGATTTGATTTATCGTGGATAAAACGAGCCAACACTTCTTTACCCGAGCCACTTGGGCCGAGTACCATGACACTGGCATCTGAGCGGGCAACTTTGCTCGCGAGCTCTAATAGCTTAATGCTTGATGGATCGGCAACGATTGGACCATCGGTTTCTTTTTCTTTTTCAGGCAAATAACGGCTAACCATATTAAGGAGCACTTCTGGAGCAAACGGTTTTGCCATGTAATCAATCGCGCCTAAACGCATTGCTTCTACAGCATCATCGATAGTGGCATAGGCCGTCATCATTAATACCGGCAGCTCAGGATAATTAAGTTTAATGCTACGTAGTAGGTCAAGGCCGCTCATAGCGCCCATTTGCACATCACTAACAACCAATGAATAGCTATTTTGCTTAAGCAAGATCATCGCTTGTTCGGCGCTATCTGCAGCAACGCAATCAATACCCGACATTTCAAGGGTATCAATCAGTGCTTCTCGTAAGCCTGCGTCGTCTTCAACGACTAAAATAGAGTTAGTATTCATTTTGCCTCCGCTGACATTGGTTCTGCACTAATTGGCAAGATCAAACTAAAACATGCTCCCCCATGAGCATTATTAGCCACTTCAACCCGTCCTTGGTGCGCATTGGCGACTGAACTTACAACAGCAAGTCCAAGCCCCGTGCCTTGGCTTTTGGTAGTGTAAAAAGGTTCGAATAATTTGTTGGCATGACGTAAATCAACACCCGGGCCATTATCACTGACACTGATGCGAACACAGTTTTCGCTAGTTTCGTCACGTTCGGCACTCAGGGTTACCACAGCCTCAGTACCAATAATTTGAATACTATTGTGGATCAGGTTTTGAATAGCACTCGCCAGAGCCGTTTTATTACCCATAATTTCAATATCAGGTTCTGGTAAGTTCACGCTTAGTTCACTGTTATTTTGCGCAACCATAGCATCAGCACCGGCTTTTACTTCATTAAGTAACTGCTGCATTGAAACGCTTTCGACCACTTGTTGCTCACCACTTTTGGCAAATAACAGCATATCGTTCACTTGAGTTTCTAAATCTTTTAAACGCGACATTAACTTTGTATGAAAGTTGCCACGCGAGCTTTCTGGCAATCGCTTTGAGCCTAAATTTGCGGCATACAGCATGGCCGCTGATAACGGTGTTCTGACTTGATGAGCAAGCGAAGCGACCATTTTGCCAAGCGCACTTAAGCGCTGCATATGTGCTACTCGCTTTTGTAAGCGTCTGGTTTCAGTTAAATCTGTCATTAAAATTAACTGCCCTGGCTCTGGAGCAAGCGCAGTAATATCAAGCTTTATTAAACGGCCATCCTTAAGTGATACTTCATGTCCATCGTCTTGCTTTGGTCGAAATGAGCGTTGAATAACGCTAAACCACTTTTCACCTTCAAGGGGTTCACCTAGCATATCAATGGCAATTTGATTGGCTTTTGCGATCATGCCTCGGCCATCTAAAACCACCACACCCGCAGGCATGGTATCAACCAAGTGGCCTAACCAACTGGCTTGTTGGCGCAGATCACTCAATTCACCCACATACTCTTCTTGCTGTAAGCATGGGTTATATTGTTTGGCTGTGATAAATTGTGGTTTTAGGACATTTGCTAAGGCCATAATCGATACTCAAAAAATCGTGTCTACCTAGCTAAATGCACAATCCGTACCAAATTTATTTTTGTTTTATTTCAATAAATTAAAGACAAAACAACACTGACAAAAAAATGACAATCGCGAGGGAATAATGCAAAAAGAACACCATTGTCGTTGCCCATGGCTCGATACCAGCAAAGAAGATTATGTGGCCTATCATGACCAAGAATGGGGGGTGCCATTATATGATGATCACCGCTTATTTGAATTTATAACCTTAGAGTCAGCACAAGCGGGACTGAGTTGGTATACCATACTTAAAAAGCGTGATGGCTATCGCAGTGCCTTCAAAAACTTTGTTGTTGAAGACGTTGCCAAAATGACCGAAGACGACGTCGAACGATTAATGCAGTTTGAAGGTATTATTCGTAATCGTGCTAAAATCGCTGCCACTATCAATAACGCGCAGCGTTTTATTGAAATTCAAAAAGAGTTTGGCAGTTTCTCAAACTACCAATGGCAGTTTGTGGGTGGCAAGCCACTGGTAAACGACCTCGATAAATTAGCGGACTATCCGGCTATTACTGAAGCCTCAACAGCATTCGCCAAAGATTTAAAAAAGCGCGGCTTTAAGTTTTTGGGCCCGACTACGGTGTATGCCCACATGCAGGCCTGCGGCATGGTTAACGACCACAGTAATGATTGCTTTAGAAAACAAGAGATTATTGATAGTTATTAAGTGATAAGGGCTAAGCTTGCCTTTTACCTTCTTAGTGCATCAAGCAACGTCCGGTGGTAAAAATCTAATTAAGTATTTATTCACAAAGAGGCTAAGAGACGCTGCGCTTATGAGGTAAAAATAAAGGTGTTAAATTTTAGGTTCTAGGCTACTAGGTGTAGCGCGCAGCACCTCGATTACCTTGGTGGTAAAAGTATTAAAAGCCTGATTCACAAACAGGTTAAAGGAATATTGCGCTTTAAATATTAAAAGAAAGGGCTTGGTTTCTCATTTGTTCCTCATTGTTTTCTCTTTGTGCAAAAAGCTTTTAGTGATTTATTACCACAGCACACCCCGAAAAAAGACGGTGAGCGTGCCTACAAGCTTAGCGCCTATAAATAATGACAAAGCTCACTCTATAGGCTTCATAACCATAGTACTTAGTTAATTTTTGCCTAAAACCTACTACCTGCCGACTAAAACCTGCTCTTGGCTATTAATCACGCGTTAGGTTATATTTCTTCATTTTTTCGACTAGTGTGGTGCGGCGAACACCTAAAATTTCTGCTGCACGTGCAACAACGTAATCATAGCGCTCTAATGCTTGGCTGATTAAGCTAATTTCTAGCTCAGCAAGATACTCTTTGAGCTCAATTCCTTCATCTGGTAATAAACCTGAGTCAGCCGTTGTTGCTGGTACATCAAGCTCTTCCTCATCATAATCACTAAAGCCGGTACTGAAAATATCGTTGAAAGCATCTCGCTCCATCAACTCTTCAGGGTACTCAGGCTCATAAGCCTCGACTTCGATATAACGATATTTAGCTGGTAGGTCTGGCACATCAACCACTTTATCAGGGAACATGATCACCATGCGTTCAACTAAGTTAGCAAGCTCACGAATATTCCCCGGCCACGCATGCTCTTTTAAGCTTTGAATCGCACGCTCAGTGAATTTGGCCGTTGTGCCACTTTGCTCGTTCACACGACGCATTAACTCTTTTAAAAGCAGAGGAATGTCGTCGGCACGCTCACTAAGCGAAGGATTTTCAATTGGAAACACGTTTAAGCGATAAAAAAGGTCTTCACGGAAGTCGCCCTTTTCAATCATTTCTTCAAGGTTGCGGTGAGTCGCAGCAATAATGCGTACATCTGCTTGAATAGGCTTAGTACCCCCTACTCGCTCATAGCTACGCTCTTGCAACACACGCAGTAGTTTAACCTGCATTTGCAAAGGCATATCACCAATTTCATCTAGAAACAGCGTGCCGCCTTGCGCTAATTCAAAACGCCCTTTGCGTGCAGAAATAGCGCCCGTAAAGGCACCCTTTTCATGGCCAAATAGCTCACTTTCAAGTAGTTCGCCTGGGATAGCACCACAGTTTACCGGCACAAATGGCCCGGTATTGCGTTTAGAGAGTAAATGAACGTTGCGTGCAACAACTTCTTTACCTGTGCCTGACTCACCTAAGATCAGCACATTGGCATCGGTTTTTGCTACTTGCTCAATTAAAAAGCGCACATCTTTTACAGCTTCGGTTTCACCTACTAAACCATCAAATGATTTGTTAGATTTAGCTTGTTTATGGTCACCCGGTAGCATGCGCTGATATTGCTGACAATCATGCAATAGCTGAGTAGTTACATCATGGTTAAATGGCTCACAAATTAAACCTACTACATTTGCAATGCTTAGTAACGGTTTGAGTGTTTCACCAATTAATAAAAACGGAATGGCAGGAAACTGTTTGATCACAGCCTCGTGATTTAGCTGCTGTAAAGCACCAAGAATGACCATGCATTCTTGCTGTTGATGTTTTTCACAAAAAGACTGTAATGAAGTCTCATCAACTAATTGTGCAGTTTCACCAATGAAGGTAAGTGCTGCATGTAAACCTATCGCACGATTATTATTATTGTCTAAAATTAAGATCATTATTGGCGAACCACAGTTACCACGAGGTTAGTTAATTTCTAAATTGTAAGCGAGTTTAGGAGGGATGCAAGCGCTAAGCGGCAATTTATTGACATCAACGCCAAAAAAATGCCGAAGTAAGCTTTATTTCATACTAAGTAACTAGATTTAGGCAACAGAAAGAAAATTTAAGAATGCCTGAGCTCTTGCATTATGGATATTTGGTACCCTTCGAACATTAATAAAACTAGCAACTTCAGCATTATTCCAATGATACAAACCCGTTAAACATCCAAAAAAATGCCTATAATCAACGTGGTACTCACTTCTAGGTTCTAGTCCTTCATACTGTTCAAGTAGCTCAACCTCCGAGTACTTATTACAGTTTAGCGCTAAGGTTAGTACTTTTTTGTCGTTAATATGGATATGAAATACAAAAAAATAATCTTCCGCGAGTTCTGATTTTGCTCTTGCCTTAACTAAACTTTCAAAAAGTAACTTTCGAAATTTAATTTTCTCTATTGGTACATAAATTTCGTTTTCATAATCAAGTTTTTTATCTTTTAACTCTGCTTTACGAGCTTCATAATCTTGGTGGGAGTATAGTTGCTCCCTTTGAGCTGAAATGTGACCCGATGCTAAATCTATTTCTCCATTACCATGATCTGCAAGAACAATCGCTTTAGAATCAAATGATTTCACTTCAAATGCATCCGCGACTCCTCTAAAGTCATTTAATTCTGTAAGCTTTCCTGCAAGCATGTACTTACCTGCAAATGGTAAATGATATGTTGAATCAAAATGCTCTGTGTAGCTTATATATCTCTTAAAGAATTGCTGCTTTTTTAATTCGGCTTTAATTAGTAGCTCTGGATCGGATAATTCATAATATGTTTGGGGAAATGGTCCAGCTCCAGTGTATCCTAAAGCCAGTAAATCAAGCTTATCACAATATTGATTAATTATAGTTTTAAGCTCATAAACATGTTTTGGGCTTTCAATACAATCGTTTAAGTTTAGTAAATTTTTATCTTTGTAATTAACAAAAAGTGCTGAATCTATATCAGAGTCTGAGCCATGTACATTCGGTATGATATGAATATTGGTATCACCATATTTGATTTCATTGACTTCCGTTACACGAATCCCGTCAGCTTTCGCTTTATGATAAAGGTAATTTTTCTCAAAACTAGGAATTAAAACGGGTTTTTCACCATATCTTTCAAATAATTTTTTTATAAATATTGGATCATAATGGTCAGGATGAATGTGAGAAATATAAATTACATCAGGCTCCTTTATCACAGAAAGAGGCTCTTTCAATTCAGGAAACTGGTACCATGCTCCATCGTAGGCGCCTGGAGTAAACCATGGGTCTGTTAATATTCTGATGTCTGGCGTTTCGATCTCAATACAAGCACTGTAGATATACCTCACTTTCATACTCTTTCCTTAAATATTTCTATGAAAGGAAAGAGTTTACAACAAAAAAGTATTAAAGCAGACCTAAAATAGATTCGGCTGAACGATTTGCCTGACCACGTAAGGCAATCGATGCTTGCGATAGAATATCATTAGCTACTTGATCAGACACAGCTTTTGCATAGTCAGTATCTTCTATTCGGCTTTGGCTCGCAGCAATGTTCTCTCGCTGGTTACCTAAACCTTTTATAGTACTCGCCAAGGTATTTTGAAAAGCGCCTAGCTCAGCTCTTTGGGTGTTAATTTCCTCAGCTGCTTGATCGCTAATATCAATGGCAGCTTGAGCACCTGCTTGGGTAGAAATATCGATCCCCGCAATAACTGAAGCAATACTACCATCAGATGGCGTAACTGATTGAGTGGTGTTGGCATCAGGACCAACTTGAAACGACACTTGCTCACCATCAAATAAAGGCTTACCACCGAATGTGGCATTTTCGAATGTTTCTGAAATTTGCGTTTGCAATTGCGACACTTCTTCTTGTAATGCTGCTCTGTCATTATCTGTGAGCGCACCATTACCCGCTTGAATAGATAGCTCTCGAATGCGAGAAACGGCATCATTTACACCAGATAGATTTGACTCAGTTACTTGCGAGTAAGAAATGCCATCGTACGCATTATTAATTGCTTGACTGTAGCCATCTTGCTGCGATGTTAATCTATCAATAATTTGCAATGCAGCGGCATCATCTGCCGCTGAATTTACTTTTTTACCTGATGCTAGTTGCTCAGCAAGCTTATTACTCGTTTGCTGAGTTTGGTTTAAAAACCCAGTATTGGGTGATTGAATTTTCATGGCGGCCTCCGACAAACCGATTGCTTAAATTATAGCTTAATTTGCCAAATTTTGTACTTTGTACCATGGTTTAGATAAATTAACTTGGCATCTGACTTGCTAGTGTATTAGTTAATAGTTAAATTACTGAGAATTGTGTCAAAATTCTCACTTTGCGTACTTCACTTTCATAACAACTACGCCAATGATAAATTACTTAGGTAACGCTATGTTCGACAATAAAACGATTTTAATCACCGGTGGTACCGGTTCATTCGGTAAAAAATACGTCAAAACACTGCTCGAACGCTATAAACCTAAAAAGATCATTATTTTTTCACGCGACGAACTCAAACAGTTTGAAATGCAACAAGAGTTTGACCAACCTTGTATGCGCTATTTCATTGGTGATGTGCGTGACAAAGACAGGCTTCGCCGTGCCATGCGCGGCGTGAACTATGTGATTCACGCAGCTGCACTAAAACAAGTTCCTGCCGCTGAATACAACCCAATGGAATGCATTAAAACCAATATTAATGGTGCCGAAAACGTCATTGATGCAGCCCTTGATAATAACGTAGAAAAAGTCATTGCACTGTCGACTGATAAAGCGGCGAATCCAATCAACTTATATGGTGCGACAAAACTTGCATCAGATAAGTTATTTGTTGCTGCTAACAATATTGCAGGCGGTCACAAAACAACATTTTCTGTAGTTAGATACGGTAATGTAGTGTGCTCGCGTGGCTCTGTAGTGCCTATTTTCCAAAAGTTTATCGATCAAGGTCGTGACCATATTCCGATTACTCATGAAGAAATGACTCGCTTTTGGATTAGCCTGCAACAAGGTGTTGATTTTGTTTTAACTAATTTTGAGCGAATGCTGGGTGGCGAAATTTTCGTTCCTAAGATCCCTTCAATTCGCATTACAGATCTTGCCAAAGCCATGGCCCCTGATTTACCAATTAAGATTATCGGTATTCGCCCAGGTGAAAAGTTACATGAGGTCATGTGCCCGGCCGACTTATGCTTTGAAACGTACGAATACAATGATCATTTTGTTATCGCACCGGGCATTAAATTTAGTAGCCGCAGTAACGACTTTACAGTTAATGCTATTGGTGAGAAGGGTAAAAAAGTAGCGCAAGGATTCGAGTATAACTCACTTGATAACCCTGATTATATGAGCATTGAAGAGATTAAAAACTTTAATGTTCAAGCTTTACTGTAATACTTCTCATGACGAATAAGCTAATTCCCTACGGTAAGCAAAGTATTTCGCAAGAAGATATCAATGCTGTAATTGATGTCTTGAAATCTGAGTGGTTAACACAAGGCCCTAAAGTACCCGCGTTTGAGAGTGCCATTGCTGAATATTGCGGTGCTAAACATGCCTGTGCTACTAACAGTGCTACTTCAGCCTTACATATTGCTTGCCTTGCTTTAGGTGTAGGTATTGGTGACATCGTATGGACATCACCAATCTCCTTTGCCGCCTCGAGTAACTGCGCACTGTATTGTGGCGCAAGTGTCGATTTTGTTGATATCGACCTTGAAACAGGCAATATGTCTGTTGTTGCCCTTAAAGAAAAACTAACGATAGCCAAACAAAACCAGCGACTCCCTAAAGTTGTGATCCCAGTTCATTTAGCAGGCCAGTCATGCGATATGACAGCAATCAATGAACTTGCCAAAGAATATGGTTTTAAGGTGATTGAAGATGCCTCTCATGCTATAGGCGCCAAGTATAAAGGCAACCCTGTTGGCAGTTGTGATTACTCTGACATCACTGTTTTTAGCTTTCATCCAGTTAAGATAATCACATCTGCTGAAGGTGGCATGGCGGTTACCAACTGTGAAGCGCTTGACAAAAAGATGAAACGCTTACGTAGTCATGGCATTACAAACCACCCTGATGAAATGACGGAGCCAAGTCACGGCCCTTGGTATTATCAACAAATTGAACTTGGTTTTAACTATAGAATGACCGAATTGCAAGCTGCATTAGGGCTTAGCCAGTTAAAACAATTAGATAACTTTATTTCTGTTCGGAACAAAATAGCTGAAGATTTTGATAAGTATTTTACTAGCCAAGGGCTTGAGCCGTTGAAACAAAAGTCAGAGAGTTATAGCAGTTATCACTTATATATCTTGAAAATCAACTTTACGACCCAGCAACAACAAGCTCAGATGGTAACACGGCTAAGAGAACAAGGTGTTCAAGCTCACCTTCACTACATTCCGATTTTTTTACAGCCTTACTACCAAGAACTTGGGTTTAATAAGTGTGACTTCTCGCAAAGCATGCAGTATTACCAACAAGCAATGACAATTCCATTGCATCCATCTTTGTCATCACAAGACATTGAATATATTAAGCAGACAGTGCTCAAAACCCATCAGCAATTAATTTGAAAACGCCATTAATAGATTTTCGCCATCCCATAGGTAATTGAACGTTAACGCTGAACCGAGAGGTGTTATTCTAAGCGCTTGGGAAGATAACTTTTCAAGTTCTGAAGTGGTTAAGCCATAACAAGAGACTGTTTGCAGTTTTGCATGTGTTGTAAAATCAAAATTGTCCAGTTCAAAGCTTAATATAAGCCCATCACCTTTGTGATCAGCTAAAATTGCTAAATCAAACGGGGCAGCTTCACAAATTAAACCCGCAACAGATTTATAAGTGTTTTCGACACTAAATTGATGAATCAGTAATAATCGCTGAAAGTTATATAAACGATTATATTGAGCGGTTTGTGAAAATGCTTCGTCACTGTGCTGCACTTTATCCTTTAAAGACTGCCAGAATAACGCTTGTAAGGATTTGCTTGTTTTATGCCATAAAACCGCTTTTATAGAAGAGCAAGCTTGTTGTGAGAAAGGTACATAATCACGTGTAAAGCGTATAGCAGCATCTTCCATTTCAGCTTCACTTTCAAGGTGTAACACGGCAATGGAGAAGCGATCTGGAAAGCAAATCTGGTTAGTTACGGGTGATTGCTGGTTAATTTTAGCAATTGCGTCATCACCGCCCCAAATTACCCGCATATCGCATAGTTCACTAAAATACCGTGTTAGCTCTTCAGCTGAACTTGGATAAGAAACAATACAAATTAAAGCATGTAATACTGATTGAGGGCGCTGACTTAAAAAACGCTTTAGAGAATCAATTAGCTTATATGCTTCATCCCCACTTCGATCACTAATGCGCACTATGTTGCTGTTACCACACAGAATACTAAGGATTAAGCTGTAAAAATAAACGGTATCAACATTTGCTGGGGTAATATGAAAGATAAGCCCTTTCGGTGATGAGTGAGCAAAACTTTTAAAATCGCTCTTCATTGCCAATACGTTACTTTTACGGCACCAAAAGCCCAACGCCGAATGAGCATTAGAGTGCTGTGCTTTTAAAAGAAAAGTTGAAAAAGCAGTTATTTCATTTATGACATCATCACTAAATGCGGTGTCTAAACAGCTCAAGTTAGCCGGGTTACTAAATAAAAACTCTACTTGAGGATCATCAACTAAAGGTATCACTGCAACCCCTCACCTGTGACTTCGCCAAACGGCCAAGCACTGAAAAATATTTACCTAAGCGACCACAAGCACAATCATCTTCACCATGGATCACTCCTAAATCCTCGGTCAATAATCGATGACCAGGGTAACTCTTTGGCAAAACCGAATTAAGAAGAATCACGCCCGCTTGATTGTTACCAAGCGGCTCAGCGGTAGCTGCATCAACAACAGTTATATCTGACCAAACAGGTGCGTGTAAATGACCATGTTCACACTCAATATAAATGGTACCAGTTTGTTCAACCATACCGTAATAATCATGCACGCTAATAGCACCAAGAGATTGAGCTATTTGCTGCTTAAACACATCATTGCTTACCGCTGATTGCTGCATTTTTTTCCAGCCACCACCATGAAGTAGCATGCCTTTTGAAAACGAATAGCGTTTCCCCATTTGCACCAGCTGTTGAATAAACTGCTGCCAAACAATAAAAGTAAAGCCAAACATAAAAACTGGGGTGTCTTTATACTTCTCAAAAAATTGCTCAATGACTTCAATATTTAATGTCATGTCATCGTTTAATGCAAAATGTGGATCGCGGCCAAAAAACAACATGCCTTGAATACCAGCTGCGCGGGCGGACATACCAGCTTTCTTTTGTATGGTTGCCTTTGCATCAATAACAAGCATTGGAAGCCGTTGCTTCCCTAGCCAATGCTGTAAGGCTTTCGTTAAAATTCGGCTTTGTAACTGCGCAGTTTCAGAATCTAACGTTATTTTAGAGGTAGGTCCTTGCGTGCCTGATGAGGTTAGCAAACGATGCTGATCCTCGGCTGTAATACTGGTTAACAAAAACTCTTTAAATAATGGTACTGTCAAAGGAGATACTTGCTCACAGCCTTGTTGCAAGCGCTGATACAAGGCACAGTGCTGAAGATGGTAGTTATCTAAAAAGCTTAATTGCGATGCAAGAAACGCCTGCTTTTGCGCTTTGTTTAAGCCATAAATTGGCAACTCGAGGAGTTGCTCATTGCTTAAGTGCATTATAGTCCACCTTAGAGTTACTTAGTCTTGGGATCGCTTCGAGCACGACTGTTTGTATTAAACGACTATGGCACTTAAGCTTAGCGGCTAATTGTTTTATTACTTCCGCTTCGATAGGTTGCTCTGAGTAAACAACTATTTCATCTTCACTACCAACACAGACCACTTCAAATTGGCACAAAGCGTCGAGCCACGATTGCAATTCATCAAGATTAATCCGACGCCCAGCTATTTTACAGATGCGCTTAGAGCGCCCGACAATTTGATATAAACCCGATGGCGATTGTATTGCAATATCGCCGGTATGGAGCAAAGAAATATCTTCGAAATAGCCCAGCTCTGCCAGTGTTTCACTATAACCGCCAAATATATTGCCACCACGAACACACAGCTCACCTTGGCTATCAAACTGCTCAACTCGTTCACCTTCTGAGTCAAGAAGCTGTAGCTCAACACCGGGGATCTCTTTACCAATAAAACCAATTTGACGACTAAAATACTCTGCGGGTAAATAGGCTATGCGCGCTGTTGCTTCGGTTTGACCATACATAACAAAAAAATCAATGTCATTGTTGTGCGTGTAATCACTTAATAATTGCCAATCACGTGCGAGTAACTTACCACCAGCTTGTGCCATATAACGAACATTGCCAAGTGGCATTTTTTCAAGGCCCAATCTATTAAGTAATTGATAACTCAGTGGTACACCATAAAAGCTGGTCACCTTATAGTGCTCAAAATTATGCCAAAAATCAGCCGACATAGGGCTATCTGATTGAAACACAATACTCGCTCCCATTGCTAAATGGGTATGCAAAATAGACAAACCAAACGAGTAGGATAACGGTAAAAAGGTCATTACCACATCATCTTTAAGTATCGGTAAAAACTGATTTATTGAAGCGCAGTTTGCAGCCAAATTAGCTTTACTTAACTTTACCAACTTAGGGGAGCCTGTTGAACCACTAGTTGATAGTAACAAACATAGTTCATCAGCTAATTGATGTGTGTAATCACTTAATGAGTGAATTTTATTTCCTTCAATAAGCAGATTAACTTGATAGTGCTCTAGTAGCTCATTTATGTCGTTTTCAGCGAGGCCTGCATCAACTAATAACACAACATGAGATTGTCTAAGAGCTGCTAAGTAAAAAATGACAAAGTCGAGAGTTGATTGCGCGACTAAAGCAATTAAACAGCGCTCAGATGGCAATGCGTTTACGGCCTGCTGCACTTGAGCTTCTAGCTCATTGTAATCTATGCAATGGTCTTTGTAATAAAGCTTTGCCTCAGGGTTTTTATTTTCTAATTGCCAAAACTCACCATGCATATTACAACCTTAAACCACCATCAACAGCGATATTTTGTGCTGTAATATAGCGACTTTCATCAGCTAATAAAAAACGAACTAAATTAGCGACTTCGCTTGCCGCGCCTAAGCGTTTTAGTGCTGACTTTTCAGCTAGTTGCTGCTTTTTTTCATCATCGTAGTGAGCAAGCAAAGGAGTGTCTATTACGCCCGGGCTTACACAGTTAACACGAATATTAAATGTACCAAGCTCTTGGGCAAGACTTTTAACCAATCCGCTCATCGCTGATTTCATACTTGCATAAACAACTTGCCCACTGCTTCCTTGTTCAGCCACAACAGAGCTTACCAGGACTAAACTGCCCTGTTTCGCTCTAAGCATCATTTTACTGGCGCTTTGACAAAGCATTAGTGCAGATTTTAAATGGACAGCGTATTGCTCATCAATTTGCTCTTCTCGTACCATCATCAATGGCGCTTCAAGCATACTTCCCGCGCAATGGACAAGCCCTGACAATGAACATTTTTGTTGCTGCAAATAAGCAAATATTTTCTTTATTTCAGCAGGAATAGACGTGTCAGCAACAAAAACAACAACATCTGCATCTGGATAATCCGCTTTAAGCGCTTGCTGCGCTGCTTGTAAACGTTGTTCGTCCCGCGCTACCAATAATAGTTTTGAGTCATCCTCTAGCAGTCGCTTTGCCACCGCAAAGCCAATACCGCTGCTACCACCAGTGATCAATACTCGGCTGCTATTACTCGTCAAATGACACCCCATATTTTGATAGAATTTGTTTGGCTTTTAAAAACGAACTCATATCAATAATATCATCCGTATCAAGCATAATATCAAATTGCGCTTCTAATTCTGCCACCAGCATCATATGGCTCATAGAGTCCCATTTGGGATGCTCTGAATAGCTTAACTGGTCACATACTTCGTCTTGTTCGATTTCTAATACGCTAACAAACGCATCTGTCAGTTTATTAAGTGACACATTAACCTCGGTTTAAAAATGACTTAAGTTTAGGCGTTGCATGAAAATAGTCGTCATGAGTTAACGAAATACTGACTAACGCCTGGTTTGTTGGGTGGTCTGCCAATTGGTAGCCAAGTTGTTGATTATAGCGGATTGCCGCTGTATTTTCTCGCCTTACTTCTGAATATAACTCTTTAACATTTAACTCATTAAAAAGATAATCAATCAATGCAAGCGAAGGCGCAAAGGCAATTAAATTACCCAAAAAATGAGTGTCACTGATATAAATACCAATTTCAGCGCGGTTGGCGTTTTCAATCGGCTGATCTGACTTAACATTAATCACGCCTATTGGCTGCTCTTTGTAGTAAATAACAAAATGACGTTGGCAATTATCAACCAACATATTCTTAAACCAAATTTGGTGATCATCCCATGGGATAGATTGTTGGTTGGTCATTTGCAGACGCACATGTGGCATGTTGCGCCACTGCCAGACACGCTCACAATCTTGTTCGGTTACCCGCTTTAATGTAACAGCATAATTTGCGATGTGCATATTATTCACCTAAGCGCTTTTGATGTACATGTAAATTAAGCTGCGCAATAGCTGGATGCTGTGCTAAAAAAGCCATTATATCTTGACTGCTTGCACACAGAAGATCATCAGGGTAGGTAGCAACTAGCGCTTCAAACATTGTAAAATCGGCAGGCTCATCAATACATAACCTCGCAGCACTACTGATATTACTCAACGCTTTAAAGTTACCACATTTGAATAACTCAGGATGCTGATAGATGTACGGTGTAACGTGCTCACGCTCATAGTCCTTAGTAGCTTGTTTAGCTGCATACCTAAGTGCTGCAACTGACATAATTTCTGCGTCAAATCCACGAATAAGATTGCCCGCATTAAGACTTGTATAGTCATCACCTTGCGCTAAGTGACTACTAACTAACTCATCAATCAATTTGCCATCAACTAATGGGCAATCAGCCGTCAAACGAATAATACGGTCCTCGTTATCTAATGCTAATTCATCTGCCACTGCGTTGAAACGAAGCAGTACATTATCTTTGCTGCCTCTAATAACTATAACGCCTCGTTGCTCGCAAAATGCGACTATCTTATTGTCATTTTCATTCTCGCTGGTCGCAATAACATGCTCAAACAATTTTGTAGCTTGAGTAACACGGCTGATGTGGTAGTCAAGTAACGACTTCCCCCCAACCTGTAGCAATACTTTTCCAGGTAACCGTGTTGAATCAAGTCGCGCTTGTGAGCAGGCTACAATCTTCATTGTGTTACGTACTCTAGTTTCATCGGTGTTCCTTTCGTTAACGCTTGTTTCGCAGGTTTACCAATTAACTCGTCTAAATAACGCGGATGCAATCCCAAGCCAGGACGCACAGAACGCAGGTTTTGTTCGGTAAATAACTCGCCCTCTTTAATATCTTCTGCAATATAAAGTGAACGACGAAATGCAACATTATCTTGCTCGCTTTTTGCCAGTCTAAAACTAGGCTCACCCAGTGCGCTTTTGGTATTTTTAACCGCAGACACCATGCGAGAAAATTCATTTGGATCTAATGAAAAAGCGGCATCGACACTTGTTGTATCGTTCGCCATTTTGAAGTGCTTTTCAATAATACTGCCACCTAAGGCAACAGAGGCAATCGCAGCAGTATCCGCCAAACTGTGATCACTTAAACCCACAGGTATATCTAGATACTGATGTAAATAGGTCAAGGTTGAAAGATTACAATCAGCAATTGGAGTAGGATACCCACTCACGCAATGAAGAATAGCTAACTGCGTGCCACCCGCTTCTTTCACAGCAGTGACTGCTTCTTCAATCTCAGCGAGCGTCGCCATCCCCGTCGACATGATGATAGGCTTACCCGTTTTAGCAGCGTATTGAATCAGACCAATATCAGTAATTTCGAATGAGGCTATTTTATATGCAGGGCAATTTAAATCTTCGAGTAAATCAATTGCTGTTTTATCAAATGGTGAAGAAAACAAAGTGATGCCATGCTCTTTAGCTCGTGCAAATAATGCCTCGTGCCAATGCCAAGGTGTATGTGCTTCCTCATATAATTCATATAAAGTGCGACCCTGCCATAATTTATCTTTCACAACAAATTCAGGACCATCATGATCCAGGGTAATTGTATCTGGACGATAAGTTTGAATTTTAATTGCACTTGCACCCGTTTTTGCTGCTGCATCAATTAGTTCAAGTGCTTTATTAATATCGCCACCGTGATTTCCTGAAAGTTCAGCAATCGTGTAAGGTTGATAATTTTCACCAATATCGACACCATCAATATTGATACTCTTGTGCAATTGCCCAACATCAAATTTTTTCATTATATTACTTCGACCATTATTTGATTAATCTAGCGCTTCAATAATGCGCTCTGCTGCCATACCATCAATTGCCTGTTGGCCATAAAGTGACAACTTTCTTTTTTTATCGGCTGAATTAAGCAAAAATAGAGCCTGTTTTACTACATTAGCAAAGTCAGTCTGCTCATTTCTAAAATCTATGCATTGATAAGCCGCATTGTTTAGTGTTGAGTCTAATGCTTGAGATTGGTTATCAACCAAAACTAAAGCAATCGTTGGTACGCCTAAATACATTAATTCGTACAAACTCCCCCCTGCTGACGTTATAGCAATATCAGCTTCACTCATTAATCTAGCTAGATTTGGATAATCAATATGTAATTCAAACTGATCATGTTGCTTTAACCTATTGAGCAAAGTAAGTGTATTTTCTGAACAGCTACTACTCACTGCAACAACGAGCTTTGTAATATCATTACTAGCAACAAGTTTTTGGCAAAGCTCGGGAGTCAACATTTTGACATCCGTACCACCTAAACTAATAAAAATACTCTTTTCAATAAAGCTTTCGCGCGTCCTATACGATTTAAACTCACTTCTTATTAGCCGATAATCTAAACCTTGTAACACCCTAGGCGCTTTATGAATTGTATCGACTACATCGCTAGGATTGACGATTAAATCAAATTCTAATTGCCCCTGATATGTGCCATCATCAAATATAACAAGTTGTTTTACTGTGTTTTTTAACTGAATTAGTGTTTCGCTTGATAGAGCATAATCATCAACAATTAAAATATCGGCTTTTGATAGCATGGTTACAAGAGTGACTTCATCTACAACACACTCAAGAACCCCCCCCATCCCGCTGAGTTTACCATGCAACTGTGGGGCTAAATCACGGTAAAAAAGTGTGACCTTATGCTGTTTGTTAAGCAGCACTTCGATCAACGCTATTTGTCGCATTACATGCCCATAGCCAATTTGCTGGCTTGCATTTGCATAGATTGCTATCATACTGAATGCCTATATTAACTTATTGAAAAAGTTATAAGTTAGCTTAAATTAAAGTCACTTTATCACGTCGTGTGGCAAGCTTAATAGAGAAACGTGTCCACAACCAGAACCATTAGGCTAAATGACCACTTTATTATGGTCTATAATTTGCTTACAAAAAAACTATAAATACCAAAGAATTATATTATGTCGCACGCTATTTTTATTTTTGGTGCAGGTGAAGCCGGTAAGGCCGCTTTGAAATACCTGCAAAATGACTTCCAGGTACTGGGCTTTGTTGATAATGACACAACCAAACAGGCTAATAAACTGGCAGGTTTAACAGTGCATGCGCCAGAAGAATTGCTAAAAATGCAATTTGATTATATTTATGTCGCGAGTGAGTTTTTTGAACAAATTGAACGCCAACTACAAACTGAATTAGCAATTAATGTAAATAAAATACGTATCCTCCCTGCACATGCAATCAAAGGAATTCAATTAGGTAATACAGAAGCCAACCAAAATGCTCTTAAGTTACTTGCGATAGTGACAGAGACATTAAACAAAGATAATGTCGCATATTATGTCGATGCAGGAACTTTGCTCGGTATAGTTCGAGATAATGCGCTTATCCCATGGGATGATGACTTAGATATAGCCATAAATAGCACAGACACAGATAAGTGTTTTCAATCAATTACCTCCCTGCTTGAAAGACTAGAGCTAGAATTTAATACACCTTGGGAGCTCTTTATAAATAAAGCGCGTAATGACTATAACAGTATCCATAAAGGTGATTGCGCTTCATTTAAGTTAAGACCAATCAAAGCTCAGCGCAAACTTGCACAACTTGACGTTTTTATTAAATACGTTGATGAGGAGCTAATGCATTATGTTATTTCATCGCGAGGATTTACTATGCCTAGTTCACACCTTTTAACTACAGAAAAATACCAGTTTAATAATATCACTCTCAACTTACCCTCTAATGCGACAAGTTACTTAGCAACACATTACGGTGACGATTGGCAAACCCCTAAAAAAGACTGGAATTTAAGTATGATCAAAAGTGCAACAGTATTTGAGAGTTAATTAATGAAAACAATACTTACATACGGCACCTTTGATCTTTTTCACATAGGCCATCTCAACTTACTGAAGAAACTTAAAGGTATGGGAGATCGTCTTATCGTCGGCGTATCTACTGATGAATTTAATTTAGAAAAAGGCAAACAAAGTATTTATAAATATCAGGATCGTGCCGATATAGTAGCTGCACTTGAATATGTTGACTGTGTAATCCCAGAACATAGCTGGAAACAAAAAGTACAGGATATTCAGAAGTATAATGTTGATGTTTTCGCAATTGGGAATGACTGGCAAGGTAAATTTGACGAATTGAAATCGTATTGCGAAGTTATTTACCTGCCTAGGACTGAAAATATCTCATCAACCGCAGTGAAAGAAAGTATAAACGCACTAAATGCTGCAAAAATTGATGAATTAAAATTTGCTTTAGATAGCATAAAAACAATAATTTATACCATTGAATAGTGAGAACTAAATATGTCACTGTCAGACTTTTATTTAAATAGTGATTTTCGTATAAAAATTTTAAATGCAATCAAAAATGATGCAATTGAGTTTGTATCTTTTGATATTTTTGACACTCTTGTAAGAAGAAACTGTAATAAACCGAGCGATATTTTTACTCGAATAGCCGAAAAAGCAATTTTAGAAGGTATTTTAATTAATTGTGATTCAGACTCTTTTCGAAATAGCAGAATCTACTTCGAAAAAAAAGCTAGGCTGAATAGCACAAATCAAGACGTAACTCTTCATGAGATTTACGCAAATTCTCCATATCCAAAAAAAACACAACAAGCATTAATTGAAATAGAAAAAAGAGCCGAGCTTGAATCTTTATCTTTAGATCCTATCGCATATAGGTTAGTAGCTGAAGTAAGCAAGTCTAAGAAAATAATTGCTATTTCAGATATGTACTTAGACTCTAGTTTTATTTCAGGGTTATTATCTAAGCTACTCCCCAAAATACATTTCTCACAGATATTTATCTCTAGTGAAACAAAACTAACAAAAGCATCAGGGGACATGTATTCCCATGTATTGAACGAGTTAAAGATAAATGCTAAAAACTTAATTCATATTGGTGATAATGTAAAATCAGATTTTAACAATGCCATCGAAATGGGAATTAAGGCTTTTCATTACAATAGCCCCAGCTGGTTAGAGAGGGCTTTTAAAAGAGAGAATATTTTCCAAAACAAATACTCTACCTTTATTCAAAAAGCAAGAGTTACAGCATCGCTACTTTCACCAAATAACTATAGCCATGAAGAGACAATGGCATTTCTTAATGGTTGTGCTATTCATGCCCCAACTATCGTGGGTTTTGTAAAATGGATCAGAAAGGAATCTGAACTTAGAGGTATTGAAAAACATCTTTTTTTAATGAGAGAAGGTGAAATATATAAAAGAATTTTTGACTACTTTTTCGAAAAATCTAACAGTGAGGTATTGTATGCCTCGAGGAAAGCGACATATTTACCTTCCATTTCTACAGAGGAGCTAAATAAAGAAATCTCAGAAGTACTTTCAAGAAAAAACTATACTGTTAAGAATTTAGCTCAAGATTTATATTTGCCAACTCAAATGATTGAAACTTTGGAATCAATTGCAGGTGAAGAGATTCAATTTATTACGAGTGATATACAAAAAGCCAAAAAGCTAAGAGAAGCACTAGAGCAAAGTGAAATACAAATTCTTGAAAAAATACAAGATAAAAAAGCTATTTTTAAAGCCTATACTAAAGAGCATTTAAATGGTCAGTTACCTGCTTTAATAGATTTTGGTGCTGGAGCAACTATTAATTATCAGATAACAAAAGCTCTAGAAGAACCTGCGATTCATCACTTCTTGTTTTATGCTACCGATAGAGCATATAGCAGAACACATAAGCTGAGCCTTTCATCATTTCTGCCTCTAAATGATGATACTCGTAAAAATATTAACTATTTATATAGAAGCCCTGAAATATTTGAGTTTTTCTTAGTTGGAAAAAATACAACAACCTTAGATTACGAAAAAGTTAACGATACAATAAAGCCTGTTTTATGTACAAATAAAACATCACCTTATAACAAAAAGTTAATCGATGCTTTCAACCATGGCGTAGATTGCTATATCGCTGCAACAAATGCATTTGATCATGATGAAGGTTCTGTAGAAGCCAGATTAGCTGCTATCTCAGTACTAACTCGACAAGTAACTTTTCCTACCTTGGAGGAAGTACAATTTTTAGGTGATTTAGGTCATAATGATAACTTTGGTGCAGACAGCCAATACAAGATTATAGAAGAGGAAGAAATAAACCAAGTATCAAAGCTAGGCATTCATGAGTTCTGGAAAGAGCATAAAACTTACAAAGGCACTCTATCTCATCGTATCACTTGGCCACATGGTTTAATAACAAAATTAGAACATGACTATTTAGCAAAAAATGTTTTCCTTTTAGAAGAAAATGAACACAAACATGCTGAATCTCTGTTAAAAATAGCAGCACAACTTCCTCCTTTAAGAAATAAAACGGCGATTGTTTATGGCGCTGGAGAATTTTTTGATGAATTAGAAATATTATTAGATTCAGAAAATATTAAAATTGAATTTTTAATCGATAAAAAAGCAACATTAGGTAGCTTTACCAAAAGAAACTATAAAGTTATCAGCCCAGAAAATGCAAAAAAAATGAATAAAAACAATATAATTGTTGCATCTGAAGCTTTCCTTGATGAGATTAAACAAAATATTAACTCTCTCAACATCTGTAATGGAGTTATAATTACATGTTAAAGTTTGATAATGAATTAGAAAAAAGAACATTTCTATTTGACCCTCTTTCTGTAGTTGATCTCAGGAAAAAATCAATAAATGAAGGCTTATATGGACCATCAATTCATATTATTAATAACATTGATAAAATTGAAGAAACTTTAAAATTTATCAAGTCATTAACAGAAAAAACAAGAGTAACTCTTACACTTATTAATGAAAACTCTAATGTTAAAAAAGAAGATATAGAAACTATTCTATTCAAAAATTGTTTCATTAAATCATTTATTGATTACTCTTACTTTGACTATCAAGAAATCCAAAACAATCAAAACTTTTTAATAGGAACATATAACTATTTAGGAAATATACATAACGCAAAAAAAACATATAATTGGCTTATAAATAATAGAGATCTGCATATGGATATGCTAAGAGAGACAGGGCCAAGATCTGACGCTCATACATATAGATATGTATGGGCATCGAATTATATAAGAGAATCTGACTCCGTAATGGACTGTGCTTCTGGCTTAGGTTACGGCGCTTACTTAATTTCTAAACTATCAAAATCAAAAAGTGTATTAGGTCTTGATATTTGTAGTGATAGCGTTAACTACGCTAATCAAACATATGGTTCTAATGACTTATCATTCAATTGCTTTGATTTGGATAATGTAGCAGCTGCGAACTTTCCTAAAGCTGATTGTATTATCTCATTTGAAACTATCGAGCACTTAAAAAACTACGACAATTTTTTCAAATTCAGCTCAAAACACCTAAAGCCAGATGGAAGATTAATTGTCAGCGTACCCTATATGTGGGTAGATGAAAGCGGCAAAGACCCAAACCCTTATCATTTTCACGAATTTGATTGGCTGAAACTTAAAACTCTTTTTCTTTCTTATGGTTATTTAATTGAAAAAAGATATTCACAAACAGCTCCTGGAGGGTTTAAGTTAGCAAACGCTTTGAGGGAGTTTATTGAAATTGATCCTGAACGTGGCGAGCTTGATACCGAGTGGGTTTTAGTCGTAGCAACCCCTGACTTATCTAACCCTATTTGGAAACATAAGCTAAATGAAACAAAGTACTTAAACCCAGAATACGATTTTAAAGAAATACCTAAATATATAGATTTCGCCAACTCAGAATGCATCCCATGGTTCCACAGGCAGATTATCCAGATAGGCCAACGTATTGCAAGTGACGATAAAAGAAAAAACTATGGCGAGGAATTACTAAGACTAGATCTTTCCATCTGTGATAAATTAATGCTTAACACTGTAATTGGCTATTCAACAGTAGAGCCACCTACTGAATGGTTCGAACAAAACTTACAGCTCTTGGAATTAGCTGAAAAGCAATTAAAAACTCCGTTTTTGCTAAGGTGGTCTATTTCATTACGTTATCTAATTGGATATAAGCTGTTTAATGATAAAAAACTTTCTGAAGCTCAACAAATCTTTAGTCAGCTAGAAAATATCGAAGTTAGTGAATTTACACCTCTACTTGTAACAAAGACAAGCCAGTCATCAGTGTTTTTAGCAATAATATGTCTTTACAAAAATGATGTAAAAACCGCCACTTCACACTTAGAAAAAGCTCGAATAAATACAATTAAAAAAATAGAAGAATTAACTACAGAAATAAAAAATAATAATGATAAAAAAGCTCCTTTCCTGTGGACAGAAATGGCAGAGATAATGGATTTAGGAGATAGTATTAATCGATGCATAATAACATTAGAAAAAGATAACCTCACAAAAGCAAAATTAAATATAATAAAAATTATCAATTCTCGGAGGTTCGGTTTATTTGATTTAACAGAAAAATTATTGAGATTAGTAAAAAACAAAGGAAGCTCAAACTTCGAAAAAATTTTCAAGGTTATAGAAGCTAATATCATAAAAAAAGTTCAAAGCATTAGACCCGAGAAAGTTGCATTTTGGGGCATATCCCCGCTTTCAAAGCAGCTAGAAAGCTCATTAGCAGATTGTATTAAAAGTAACTACTTTTTCATCGATAGCACACCTGAAAAGCATTCTGAAGCGAGTTTAGGAAAAAAAATACTAACTCCGGAAAAAGCATTTTTAGAAAAACCTGATTTAATTATCATTTGCTCTGTCGCTTCTGGTGAAAAAATAAGTAATTCAATACCAAAAAATATACCTAATATTTACATAAACATTAAAGGTTAAAAATGAATAAAGAAGAATTGTCTTATGCATTAATTGAATCTATATCTCAATTAATTTCAGATCCTTACTCAGCTATTTATAAGCCAAAGAATTTTTTACAGCTTGATGCTAGTATTTCAACTTTAGAATACATAAAGAAACATGCTAGTAATGCGATATTACTACGAGATAGACTCGAGGTCCTTAGCTACGTTTCTAAGATGCTAGACTCAGATTTAGAACAAGTTCTAGAGTTCGGAGTTTTTAAAGGCACAACAATTAATCATATTGCAAAGTTATTACCTAAAAAGAGAATTTATGGTTTTGACTCTTTTGATGGGCTGCCAGAGCAGTGGAATGGTTATATTGGTAAGCAAGGCGACTTTAATCTCGAAAAGCTCCCCCATGTTGAAAATAATGTAACACTTATCCCTGGCTGGTTTGATGAGAGTATTGATGCCTTTCTATCTTCAAATCAGTTCAACAGTATATCACTACTCCATATCGATTCTGACCTTTATTCATCTGCAAAAACAGTTTTATCTAAACTGGAATCAAAAATAGTCAGAGGTACGATTATAGTTTTTGATGAATACTTCAATTACCCAAACTGGAAAAACCACGAATATAAAGCTTTTCAAGAGTTTATTGAAAATAGCAACCTTTCATACGAATATCTGGCGATAGGGCACCACCAGGTTGCAGTGAAAATTACTTAATTAATCTATATAATAGGTACCTACTTAAGAATATTGCATACTTAAGTAGGCTGCTCGATTTATATTTCAAATAGAATAACCAAAAGTTTTCATATAATATCCACAATGTTCATTAATATAATCAATGTCTTTTTTTGACAAAACTGACTTCCAATTATTCAAACTTTGCGAGTTTATTGGCTTAGATAAATCTATCTTCCCATGTCCTTTTTTACCTTTTTCAAAAAGGAGATGACTATTAAATACATTCTCGTGTTGGGGTAAACCTAAGTCATCTATAATCTTAGTTAAAACTTCACGTGGATTTTCACACATATCTTCATAACGAAAAATACTTAAATCATCTCTAATAGCTGCCATTCGTCTATTATAAAAAAGAACAAACCTTTCTAAGTTTGAAATATCTTTATTTAACTCATTAAATAATTGTTCATCAATTCCTTTAGCCCAAGCTAATATCCTCGTTTTAAAGTTTTCTTTTTGTTGCTCATCAGGTAAGCCTTTATCATAGGATATTAAACTGCTAAAAATTGCTCTTGGATCTCGAATAAGAGAAAAACCTTTATATTCATAATTATGCTCCCAAACACCTTGTTTAAGAACTAATATATCTTTTCGCTTTAAGTCTTTATGGAGACACATTTTACTTTTCCCCCAAACAAACTGCTCTTTAGACTCTTTCAAATAATTAAATAATCTTAAATCCTCTAAAAGCTCTTTTTCCCTGAGGTTATGAACAATTGAAATTTGTGGGTGTGCGGACAATGCTCTTAACAGCAATGTTTCACCACTCATAGCCATGCTAAATATATGTAAAACTGGCACTTTAAAGTCATTTTCATTAGCGGGTTCAACTAAGTTAGTTAAATCCATCCCCCAGTCACACACTTCATAGACAGATTTAGGGTAATCTTCTCTTATATCTCTTAGATAAGATCGCCATAACACATTAACTTTATGATAAAGATCTAATATATCTACCTCATTTTTCAATGAGCAAAGTTCACTAATGATTGGAGTATGATAATAAAGAAGAGAACCTTTTATAAGATTAAAGTTATGCCTTTCAATAGTATCTCTATACGCATAAAGATACCTTTCTTGTCTTTTTAAGTTTGACAAGCAATCTTGTAGGCTATTAACTTGGTCGCCTGATATTTCCAACAACCCATCTACCATTTTAAGGGTAGCACCTACATTTAAAAGCTTTCTTATTTTAAATTTATCGACGTTTAAAACTTCAAATTTGGCTTTTATACGATCAACAATTACACTTTTTTCAATTTCGACTACTAAATCCAATAACTCCGTTGGTAATGTTTCTATGACACCATTTATTTTAGCGCCATCGCCAACATGATAAATACTTGCATCTGAATATAACTTTACAAGCTTCTCAAACTGACTTATTGAACTTCGAAAAGTATTGTTCGTTTTTACCTCTTTACCAAAATTACCTGGCACTAAATCAGTATCCAACTTCATTTCATTATAACCATATTTACCACCTTGGTTATATATACTGTACTCAGAGTGTAATTTATCATGAACAGTTCCATTATCAACACCGAATAGATATATATTCTTAAAGCCTAGTTCCAAGGCGTAAGAAAGAGCAGTGTTTGAAACTAATGGGTTACAATATGAAATAAAATGAGCGCTTTCTTTCTTTACACTATAGTTAACTAAGTTTAAGAAATCTGAACTTGCTTCAGCCCCTTTTAAAGTCATACCTGACCAAGAATATAGGTCAAATGTATCAGGGAACACAGTATTAACAGCAAGTAAATTTATTTTCTTCAATGTTTCTTTAGAAGCAAGGTCTTCGATTACCTGAAAATTCCTAAATGGCCGCTCTAAAAGAACATGGAAATCGGGAATCACTCCATTTTTAATTAAGCTCCCAAGAGCTGATCCAGCAGCTATAATTATTGCCTTTTTAGAATTCTTTTTAATATAGTCTAAATTCAGGTCAAGAGAAGGGCCATTTCCAATTACGAAAACTGGCGTTTCTTTATTGGCAGGCTCGATTTTATTTTTAGTAAAAATTGGTATTGAATTTTCCAAGTTACTAAGCGTATGTGCTATGCCAGTTACTGAATCATTGTAAAACCCAAAGCCATAATGAAAGCTGAAGAACTTTTTCCTAAAATCAGATACTAAGTCATTTATCAGATCTGTACGAAAATGTTTAATAATCAAACAAGATGCAACTGAATATGGCCCAATATCATCAACAATATTATAGATATCTTCAATAAATGTTTCTCTAGTTGCCCCTAATAGTAAAAAAAGGCATTTACCTTCCGAGTCTAGTTTTTCAAGTATTAAATGCCAATCAATACAAAAAAGGCTTGCAAAAAACACTTCAATGTCAGGCTCAACCAAGAAAATATGATCTATAGAAACTGAGTTCACTAACTCTTGGAGTTGATAACCAAGACCAAGACCAAAAAATACAACAGTTGGATAGTTACTCTCTATTTTTGTTCTTAGTTTTGGTTTATTAGTTTCATAAAACTCATTTATTTCTACGCTTAATTTCTCCATATACCTAATATGAAGTCGGCAGTCTAGATTCCACTTATTCCCATCATGAATTTTCAACTTAACAATATCTGGTGAAGTTAAAGCTCTGGTTAATTGTAATTTAGACTGTTCTAAAGGGTCATCATTGTATAAAGGGGATTCAGCCAAATTAGGAATAAAATTGCCATGACCAGACTTAGTCACATGAAGACAAAAATCTTCTCTCGGTTGAAACTCCTGAATCGCTTTAAATACGTCTGGGTAGTATTGTTCAAAGGCTGCGAGGTTTTTAGAAAATCGTTCATTTGCTTCAACAGCAAACTTTTGCTCTCTTAGTTCATGCGCCTGCGCATCAGTTAATTTTTGCTCGAGCTTTTTAAATTCTTCGTTAAAATTTTCTGGGAGGGTCATAAGTAGTATGCCTATTTCAGTTGGTTATACATCCCAACCTTTTTCTTATTTTTAACTATTGTAGATAATTCTCGTTTTTTTTGCTCTTTTAATTCAGCTAGATCATTACAAAGCGTGATAATACGAGAGTTAATAGTATTAAGAGCGTCTTTATCTGAATCAGATATAGATTCTTCTGATGAGAATATTGTCTTTAAGTCACTCAATAGGTTTTGAAGTTGTGAGTTAGACTCTTCTATCTCTAACTCACCAACATGCTTTTCTAACTGAGATAGCGTTGACTCTAGCTGTTCCAACCTAGCTTGCATGAGCACTGTTTTCAGCGAAAGTTTGATTGCGGATATCGGCTGGAATTGCATCCCATGCAGATTTGATTTCTTTCAACAAACCAGAAACTTCGTCAACGATAGAAGTATCATTTTTTATACTAGCGTCGATAAGCCTGTCAATCATGTAAGAATAAAGCGAGTAAAGATTTTCAGTTACTTCACCGCCCACTTCAAAATCTAAACAACCTCTGAGAGCTTCAAGAATAGCGGATGCTTTTGATAAATGTTCACTTTTGGCTTCCAAGTGTTTTTTATCTATCGCCACTTTAGCTAAAACCATCTTTTCTATGGCCCCAGCCATTAGCATTTGGATGATTTCATATCTATCAGCACCTGCTACTCGCGTTTTCAGTGCTTCTTTTTGATAGTTCTTTACTCTGGCGTTATACATACATCACCTTTGGTCATAAATTTATTTATTAATTCAACTATTAAGACGACTTAGTGAACCCTGGTAAGCTAGATAACTGAGCCGACAAATAAGATTGGGTTGACTGCATGTTTGCAAGCAAAACATCTAAACCAGCATACTGCTCTCTTAACCTAGCTTCTAAAGACTCCATACGGTATTCGTGATTAATCACATCATCCTCTAAATCATCTAATTGTGAATTTAATGAATCTTCTCGCTGCTTCATAATGCCTTTAGAATCAACATAATTGTCTAAAAGAGATTCTAACTGCTTAGCGATACCGTTTTCACCTGCAAAAGCCTTGCCAATATCATCGTAGTTCTCATCCATAACCTCATTCAAACTACGAACTAAGGTAGACTTTTCTAGATATCCATCTTTATCTACGCCTAAGCCAATATCAAAAATGCTAGTAAACGGGCCAGCGTCTGTTATCTCTGAAGATAAAGCATTAACTAATTGAGAATCAAATGAACGTATTGTTGAATCACCATTAAGAGGTTTTCCAACACGAGTCTGAAAGCCTATTTGACCAATTAAATTGTTATAATTTTTTATAAATTCATCGACGAGCTTAGTTACACTGTCTCTGTCAACTTCAACAGAAAGCTTAGCTGTTTCATTGTCAACACTCTGACGCTTAGCGACGATAGTCATATCTTGAACAGCATCTTTAAATGTATTGGTATCACTAACGATAGAAATACCATCAACTTTGATCTCAGCACTTTTGGCTTCATCACCTGCAGCAATAGCAATACCACCAGCACTCACACCATCGTTAGCAAGCGTTGAAACATTATCTAATTCGGCGTTGTCATTAGTAATAACTAAGTCATTACCTGTACCTGACACATTTGATGTAAGTACTAATTTTGATTCAGTACCTGTGTTGATGATATTTGCTGTTACACCAAAGTTATCGTCAGAATCATTGATTGCATCACGTAAGTCAGCAAGCGTTGCTCCTGCATCAAGGGTTAAGTCAAAGCTTTTATCACCCGCGGCAAAAGACAAAGTACCGCCCGATG
Organism: Pseudoalteromonas shioyasakiensis; assembly: GCF_019134595.1. NCBI lineage: Bacteria > Pseudomonadati > Pseudomonadota > Gammaproteobacteria > Alteromonadales > Pseudoalteromonadaceae > Pseudoalteromonas > Pseudoalteromonas shioyasakiensis. Next base: position 2,766,720 of record NZ_CP077770.1, read on the forward strand.
CGGTCACCACATCATCTGTTGAGGTAAATAAGCCCGCATTAGAGGTAGCTCGACTGCCTTGAGCTAACTCAACAACTTCAATGTTAAAATCCCCTGGGGTGATTTTAGATGTCGTTGTAACTGAAATTAAGTCACCATCATCACTTGTTGGCTGCTTAATATTCGCAATACGTTGATTAAAGTTATCGATATCAGCAAGTTTTTCAATGGTATCTTGCAGTTTAGACATCGCAGACTTTACTTCTCCAAGAGAAGACAACTCAACCTGTAAATTCTCTTCTTTTTCTGCAAACGCTTGTAGTTTAGGGGTATTCTCAGCTGCAAGTGATGCACTGATTATACTCTCTAGATCTAGCCCAGAGCCAACCCCTGCAGATGTTATTAATGCCATTGTAATACTCCTAAATACTAACTTTATGCAGTTCTATCGAACAAAAAACCTTTATTGCTTAATTTATCGGCAAACTCTTCCAAAGCTTTAGCAACTTCACGAAATTCTTCCGTTGGGATCTCGCGAATAACTTCATCGTTTTCTCTATCTAAAACTTTGATTATTGGCGGATCACCTTTCTCATCAAATTCAAAAATTAAATTTGTTGAAGTAACTGGAATAAAGTCATTCAGTTTTTCTAAATTTTGCTTAACTTCAGCAATCAGATCTTTTTTGTCTTTTTGCTCAGCTTTGCTTGTCTTCTCGATATCGATTGGTTCCCTTCCAGCAACTTCTGTGCCTTTTAGTAACTTAGCATCGTTAAGTTCTGCTTTTACACTGCCGCTAGCACTTGTTGAAAGGTTTTCACTCGACCTTTGAGTTGAATTAAGATCTATCATCATAACACCTCAAAATTTTCTCTCTTAAAGAGTATAAGCCACTTCAGTAAAAAATACCTATGTCCAAAGTGGCTTATAAATCAAGTATATTAACCAAGTAGCGACAGAGCTACCTGAGGACGTTGATTTGCTTGACTTAAAATTGATTGGCTAGCTTGTTGTAAGATTTGCATCTTAGTTAAGTTAGCTGTTTCTTGCGCAAAGTCTGTATCTTGAATACGTGATTTCGCAGCACTAAGGTTTTCAGCAATATTCGATTGGTTACGAATTGTTGATTGGAAACGGTTTTGTACCGCACCTAACTCTGCACGCTTTTTGTCAACGACTGCAATTAGAGAATCCATACCTGCAAGAACAGCTTGTGCGTTTGCTTGAGTAGATACACTTATATCCGCAGCTTTAAAAGTGTCTTCAAATGTATAACTATTAGCTGCACCTGAAATTGCACTCACGCCGTCAGCTAATTCAGTAAGAGTATTACCAGTTACACCCGCAGCAACACCCGCGATACCCGAAAGAGTGAAACCACCATTTGCTTCTAGGCTATTTGTCGTTGCACCCACAGTTTGCATACTGAAATCGATAGTTTGTACTGCATCAGCACCTACTTGGAACTTAGCATCATAGCTACCATCAAGAAGGTTTTGGCCACCAAACGTAGTGTCTGCAGCTACACGGTTTACTTCTAATGAAAGAGAGCGCATTTCATCTTGAATCGCTAAACGGTCTTCATCAGTATTTGTACCATTCGATGCTTGTTGCGCAAGAGTACGCATACGTTGGAACATTGAAGTTACTTCATCAAGTGCACCTTCAGCTGTTTGCGCAAGTGAAATACCATCGTTTGCATTTCGGTTACCTTGGTTAAGACCGTTAACTTGGCTAGTTAAACGGTTAGTGATCTGCATACCTGCAGCATCATCTTTCGCACTATTAATACGTAAGCCTGATGATAGACGTTGGAATGAAGTATCCAATGAGTTGCCAGATTTCATTAGCTGGCGCTGTGCGTTCAAAGAACTCACATTAGTGTTTACATATAAAGCCATATTAGCCTCCGCTTTATCATTTTATAGTTAAACGCGGGATACCCCTACCCTGCTATTTAACCGACTTAGAGTCCTAGATTTATAGTTCTCTAACTCGCTTATCGTCCGACAAAGCGAAAGCTTTAGCTTTATTTGTAAATTTTTTAAATTATTTTTAAATTTAACCTTGTAACAAACTTAAAGCCGCTTGGGGTCGTTGATTTGCTTGACCTAAAATGGTTTGGCTAGCTTGTTGTAAAATTTGGTTTTTTGTTAGCGCTGCCGTTTCTGCAGCGAAGTCAGCATCTTTAATACGAGATTTTGCAGCACTTAAGTTTTCAGCAATATTAGATTGGTTGCGAATCGTAGATTGAAAACGATTTTGTACAGCACCAAGCTCTGCACGCTTTTTATCTACTACTGCGATTAACGAGTCCATACCAGCAAGCACAGCTTGTGCGTTAACTTGGGTTGAAACACTAATCCCACCAGCAGTAAATACCGACGAAAAACTTACTGAGTCAGCTTGAGTTACTCCATCAATACCACTTAAACCTGCGGCAAGCTCTTCAAGTGTATTACCAGCTACGCCTGCTGCAATACCAGCAATACCCGACAGAGTAAATCCACCATTAGCCTCTAAACTATTCGTCGTCGCGCCAACTGATTGCATACTAAAGCCAATTGTCTGTACAGCATCCGCACCTACTTGAAAACTCGCTGAATAACTACCATCTAGTAAGTTTTGGCCACCAAAGGTGGTATCAGAAGCAATTCGGTTTACTTCTGCTGATAACTGACGAATTTCTTCTTGGATAGCTAAACGATCTTCATCTGTATTTGAACCATTAGCTGCTTGTTGTGATAATGTTCTGATGCGCTGAAAACTTGAGGTAATTTCATCAAGCGCACCTTCAGCAGTTTGCGCAAGCGAAATACCGTCGTTAGCATTTCGGTTACCCTGATTTAAACCAAGAATTTGAGATTGTAAGCGGTCAGAAATTTGTAAACCTGCAGCATCATCAGCCGCACTGTTAATACGTAGACCTGATGAAAGACGCTTAAACGAGGTATCTAAATCGCCACCGGTTCTATCTAGTTGTCTTTGTGCGTTTAATGCACTCACGTTAGTATTTACATATAAAGCCATAATTTACTCTCTTCTTATCTGTCAAAGTAAAGCCAGTTTTTAAAAGTGAACTTGACAAAGTGACCCTTACAACGGCAATTCTAAGTCGCCTAGGGCAAAAAACTGCCACTTTGCTGATTAGTTGATTAACTTAAAAGAATTAGAGCAATTAATAGGCCAACTATTAACTAAACACTTAAGAATGAGAAAAGGCTCCTAATAGGAGCCTTGGAAGAGATAAGTTTGAGAGTGGGTTCTTTTTCACAAACTATGGCATAATTTGTGCTAACTATTTTATGTTCTTACAAATGTTAGAACGCTACTGTCAGGATTTTGAGCGCCTCCGCTTTATAATCCTATCTTAGCGCCTTTGTTAATACCCCATTAGACAAAGGCGCTTTTCTTTTGAGTCAAAGTTTTGACTTCACTTTAACTCAAATCCCCAACTATTAACCTAGTAAGCTTAATGCCGCTTGAGGACGTTGGTTAGCTTGGCTTAAAATTGTTTGGCTAGCTTGTTGTAAGATTTGCATCTTAGTTAAGTTCGCTGTCTCTTGAGCAAAGTCTGTATCTTTGATGCGTGATTTCGCAGCACTAAGGTTTTCAGCAATATTCGATTGGTTACGAATAGTTGATTGGAAACGGTTTTGTACAGCACCTAACTCAGCTCGCTTTTTATCAACGACTGCAATTAGAGAATCCATACCAGCAAGAACAGCTTGTGCGTTTGCTTGAGTAGATACACTTATATCCGCAGCTTTAAAAGTGCCTTCAAATGTATAACTATTAGCTGCACCTGAAATTGCACTCACGCCGTCAGCTAATTCAGTAAGAGTATTACCAGTTACACCTGCAGCAACACCTGCGATACCAGAGATAGTGAAACCACCATTTGCTTCTAGACTATTTGTCGTTGCACCCACAGTTTGCATGCTGAAGTCGATAGTTTGCACTGCATCAGCACCTACTTGGAACTTCGCATCATAAGTGCCATCTAAAAGGTTTTGACCACCGAAAGTTGTATCACTTGCAACACGGTTTACTTCCAATGAAAGAGAACGCATTTCGTCTTGAATCGCTAGACGGTCTTCATCTGTGTTTGAACCATTCGCCGCCTGTTGAGCTAGTGTACGCATGCGTTGAAACATTGACGTTACTTCGTCTAGTGCGCCTTCAGCTGTTTGGGCTAAAGAGATACCGTCATTCGCGTTACGGTTACCTTGGTTAAGACCGTTGATTTGTGATGTTAAACGGTCAGAAATTTGTAGACCTGCCGCATCGTCTGCTGCGCTGTTGATTCGCATGCCTGATGATAAACGCTTGAATGAAGTATCAAGTGAGTTACCAGAATTCATTAATTGTCTTTGTGCGTTTAATGAACTAACATTTGTATTTACATAAAGTGCCATGATATTTCTCCCGAAGTAAACTTATCATTTACTCTTAAACTTACTCTAATTAAGCTGTAGCAGTTGTTTGCTACGTTGCTTGGTTAATTAAGTTATCGGTCCGGTCAAAAAATCCTTTAGCGAATTTTTAAACAATTTTTATTTTTTTATTTAACGCCTTGTATTAAAACAAAAAATATCTTTAAATTATTTTAAAAACTGCTTTATTGGCCCAACAGAATCATTCTTTTAAATATACTTTGAGAGCTCATAACACTACAAAGAGTACGCTTAAATAGGTTTTTAAAAGGAAAGTTAAGGAAGGTTTTGAAGGTTAAGCTCATTAAATGAGCTTAACCTTAGCAAATTATAAGTAATCAAATAATGAAAGGTTAGCCAAACGGCCAAATGTTGCCTGAGCCGCTTGCAGTGAAGTTTCTTGTTTAGTGAGTTCAGTAATTGCTTCTGCCATATCAAGTTCAACAAGCTCAGCTTTCGCTGCTTTATTACTTGTATCTAGATCACCATTAGATCTTTCAATTTTCTCAGCTGTATTTAAACGCCCACCTAAACCTGCCTGAACAAGTGAAACCTGGTTTTTAGCATTATTTAGCTGTACAACAGCATCTGCTAAAACCTGATCAAACTCTTCTTGCGTTAAGTTAGGGTCAGTTAAGCCTGCAATAAGATCATCCAGAGTATTCAATGCATTTTCTTTTTGCGGTGCTTCAAGATCAACATCAACTTGGCCGTTTGCAACAGGCTCAATGTTCACCTCTATACCTTTATAAACGATTTTTCCGTTTTCAAAGCTGCCACTATCAATCGTTACACCTGCTTGCTGTACAACAAATGTATCTGGTGTGCCTGTGGTAGTAATAAAGCTTAGTGTATTAGCGTTTGCCGCTGCGGCAGGATCTGCGTTGTAATTTGCCTGATGGAATTTATCGAAATCAGCTTGTTCAGTAACATATACTTTTGAGCTTGTTATTCCGCCCGAAACGGTGCCATCGTTTGAGGCAACATTTAGGCGTGCGTCTACTTTTTCGAATGTATCAAAACCATTGTCACTTGATTTGATTTCTACACCTTCAGCCACTTTGATTTTGTGTTGCCCCTGATCGCCACCATATTCATAGCGACCAGACGTACTGTTGTAACTATAAGAAGGGGTATTATCTTGGTAACCCGAAAAGATAAATTTACCGTCTTCAGTCTTAGCATTCATAAGATCAAGTACTGTACTTTGTAATGCTTTAACTTCTTCAGCAATACCTTCACGGTCGATATCACTATAGGCACCATTACCAGCTTGAATAGATAAAGTATAAGCAGACTCAAGCGCACCTTTAATATTTTGCAGCACACTTTCTTCTGTTGTCAGGCGGCTATTCAGCATAGTAATGTTTTTTGTGAACTGTTCATTACCCTGAATGCGATCGTTATAAAGTAATGCGCGAGCCGTAGCCGAAGGGTCTTCAGCAGCAGTTAATACGCGCTTTTGAGTATTAACCTGCTCTTGTGCCTTATTAACATTTTGCTGTGAGTTAAGAATAGAATTCAGGTTATTCTTATACATCATGTTATTTGAAATACGCATAATTACCTCGCCGCACTTAATAAGGTGTCAAAAATAGTACGTGCTGTTGAAAGGACCTGTGCTGATGCTGCATACGATTGTTGAAATCGCAGTAAGTTAGCTGCTTCTTCATCAAGGTTTACACCCGATAGCGATTCATACCAAGCTTCAGACTGATCAGCCAATGCTGTAAAGGCCGCACCATTCGTTTGGGCTTGACTAGTCACTACACCAATATCAGTGACAATGCCTGAATAGGCTTGATTAAAGGTTTTATGATTATCGGCTGTACTACTTGCTTCAACATTTTGACGCACTAGCTCACCATTTTGTAAATCGGCCAATAGCAAACCATTACGGTTATCATCAAAACCACCGGTGTTAAACTCTAATGTAAAGGTGTCGCCAGTAGCAGGGGAGCCTTCAATATTGAAGTCAAAACCGTAACTATCATAAGGCGCCCCTGCTTGAGCAAGAATATTCTCAGTAGGTGGTGTAATGGTAAAGGTCGATGTACCGTTACCATCTGTAATTTGATACTCGTTAGCATTCGCCGTTTTCACTAACGTGATATCGCCATTCGCCAAACTCGGTGGAGGACCCACGGTAATACCCGTTGAGTTATCAATATCAGACACTGTGCCAGCAGAAATACTTGCATCACTGGTATTATTGATATCGTTCGCAGTTCGAATAGGCGATGCTAACGCTAGGTCTTCAGGGCGCTCAGTTGCAAGCTCTAGACTCGTTGCAGCCTGAGAGTTCAACTTCACCATAAATTGGTCATCAACACTTGGTGGGTTACTCATATCGAGAGTTATTTCTAAGCCAAACAGATCTAAGCCACTATTTGTAGGGTTATCTTTTAAATTGACCTTACCAGTCACTGGATCAACGGCTGCTGTAGTAAAAATATCATTACCGCTGGCATCTTTAATCGTCTCGCCTTTATAATCAACGGGGTAAATTTCAACTTCATTCGTATTACTGTATTTCACAATAAAATCACTTGCTGGCAATTCGCTGCCTTTACCTGGTTCAACCGTTGCCGTCATTGTTGATGTACCCGTATTAGCTTGATAACCGAACGCATCAACCGTTGGAATAGCAAAAATATCACCACCAATTTCACCATTAGCGTCCATACCTAAACGGTTTTGCTGATTAAAGGCGTCGGCTAATGATAAGCCCATTTGACCAAGCTGGTTTTGCGCAGGCACTAAAATATCGTCACGAAATGCCAGTAAGCCACCAATTTTGCCTTTCAATTTACTCACATCAACTTCAAGCGGCACGGCTTTGCCACCGTTTACATCAAGTTTTAATTCTTTAAAGTTCGGATCAGGATCGCCACTGAATGAAAACAGGTTAAATGTGCCACTTTGCATAACAAGAGCTTGACCAGAGCCTAAGTACACTTGTTTTTCGCCGTTATTACCATCGAGTGTTTCAATATCAATCAGCTCTGATAAGTCACGAATTGCTTTATCACGTTCATTATATAAACCACTTGATACTGACTCACGATCAGTACCATGAACCGAAGCAATCTTGGTATTTAAATCACTGATATTTTGGATCAGGTTATTAGCTTCATCTGAAAAGATTTCTAGCTGCTCATTTACCACTGCTTTTTGGTCAACCACAATGCTCGACAACCTGTCCATTTGATCAATCAAATTTTGCGCATCCGTCATGACCAGTGAACGAGCGACTGTTGATGACGGTTGATTTAAGCTTTCTTGAACATTATTAAAAAACGAGTTTACGCTCGTTGATAAGCTGTTTGACTCTTCTGAAAACAAGCTATCTACACGGCTTGCTTCAGTTACAAACTGATCAAAGAATGCTTTATTTGAGGTATCTCTATTTAATTGCTTTTGCGCAAATTCATTCAATAAGCGATAAGTCTCACCACGACCGACTTGGTTGTCGATCATGGTTGTGAACTCGGTACGCTCACGCACATAGCCCTCGGTATTAACGTTGGCGATGTTTTTACTGGTGGTTTGTAAAAGCTCAGAGTTAGCTCTTACACCGGCATTTGCTATGTCATATAAGCTAAATGACATGAGGGTCTACTCCTTAACGTACCAATGAAGCAGCGACGCTTTGAAGCTCAACGCGCTTCAATACCTGCTTAATTTTATCGGCATAATTTGGATCAGTTGCATAGCCTGCTTTTTGTAACGAATCTAAAAAGGCTGCAGGCTCTGCGGTATTATTAAGTGCTTCTTGATAACGTGGGTTTTCATTTAAAAAATCCACAAAGTCGTTCACACTATCTTTAATCGATTGATAAGAGCGAAAACTTGCTTGCTTTTTAACTGGCACACCTTGTTCAAATTCAAGCGTGACTTTGCTTGCTTTATCACCTTGCCAGCTCCTATCCGATTTAATATTGAATAAGTTGTTACTACTTGTGCCATCAGCTTTACTGATGATGTGTTTACCCCAGCCCGTTTCAAGTGCTGCTTGAGCAACCATCACAGCTGGATTTAAGCCAATTTTCTCAGCCGCATTTTTAGCGTGCTCCCAAACAGAGCGAATGAAAGACTCAGCATCTTCAAAGCGGTTTTCTGTTTGCTCGTTCGCTGATGTATCCTCGACAGCTTGTGGTTTAGCCTGAGCCTCAGTAGTGCTATCAAGGACACCGCTTGCGCGTTTATCACTAGCAAAATCAGCCGTCGTTCTTAGTACAGAACCTGGTGTAAACTCTTTACCGTCTGGCGAGAGCTGCTGAACAATCAAGTCAGCTAGACCCAACGAGCCATTTGATGAAAGCTCAACCGACATTTGTTGGTCATGCATCTCTTCAAAAAATTTAACGCCGCTTGAATTAAATGGGCTGTCTTTATCTTCAAACGCTTCATTTGCTTTACGCATACTTTTAAGCAGCATCTGAGTGAAGATAGATTCAAATTGTGCCGCCGCTTTTTTCAGCGCCTCTTTTGACGCATCGCTAGAGGCATCACTTTTTAAGGCATTTTGACGTAATGAGTCTAAGTTGCCTAAATCAAAAAAGTTTTGCTTGTCGAGATGATTAGTATCCATCAGCTTTTTGACACAATAGTTAATAATGAAAATTAGAATGCAAAAATTGCGCCAACAAAAAACTTTATAGATTGGCTAATAACTGATACAGGAATGGAGTAACTTCAGAGCCAAGATTTTGGCTGATGTTTATATGCTGAACGATTAAGGTATAGAAACAAAAAACGCGCTCGAAAGCGCGTTTTAATTTAAATGATAACCAGTTGCCCGTTTATCGCGCCCGCTTCTTTTAAAGCTTCTAGGATTGCCATTAAATCACCCGGTGCAGCCCCAACTTCATTGATTGCACGCACGAGATCATCAAGATTAACACCCGGGTTAAATACAAAAGCACGTGAATCATCTTCGTTCACATCAATAATACTTTGATTGGTAACGGTAGTTTCACCATCACTTAAAGCATTTGGCTGTGACACATTTTGCTGCTCAGCAATGGTGACCGTTAAACCACCATGAGTAATAGCCGCAGGCTGTAGCTTCACATTTTTGCCAATTACTATTGTGCCTGTGCGCGAGTTAACAATAATTTTTGCTGCTGTGTCTGCTGGCTTAAACTCTAAGTTTTCAAGTGTCGACAAATAAGCAACACGTTGAGATGCATCACGCGGTGCTAACACGCGTACTGACGCTGCATCGATTGCCTGAGCGCTATCAGGACCCACTAAATCATTAATCGTTTGCTCTAAGCGTTTAGCCGTTGTGAAGTCTGGGCGATTTAAATTAAAAGTAATGTAGTCACCTTGCATAAACGGGCTCTTAATAGCACGCTCTACAATGGCACCGTTTGGAATACGGCCCACTGTTGGTGTGTTAATAATTACACGGCTACCATCTGCTCCTTCCGCACCTAGGCCACCAACGACTAAGCTGCCTTGTGCAATCGCATAGGTATTGCCATCAACCCCTTTTAGGAAGGTTTGTAATAAGGTACCGCCACGTAAACTACCCGCACTACCGATAGACGACACCGTGATATCAATGGTTTGACCGGGTTTTCTGAATGCTGGTAATTCTGCATGTACAGCCACAGCTGCAACATTTTTAATCTTAGGTTTTAAGCTATCAGGTAAAGTGATACCAAAGCCATTCAACATGGCTTTAAAGCTTTGTTGAGTAAATCGGCTTTGTTCACCTGTGCCGGGCAAACCGACAACCAAACCATAACCCACTAATTGGTTTGAGCGAACACCCTCAACCATAGATACATCTTTGACTCGCTCAGCCTGTGCAGAAAACTGCAGGCTAATTAAGCAAAGAGCGATGATGTATTTAAACCCAGTCATGACTTTATTCCTCTAAAATGGGAAAAGCGAACTACTAAAGAAACGAGACAGCCAACCTGCACTTTGCGTTTCTTGAATTTGCCCTTTACCTGAGTATTGAATTCGCGCATTAGCAATACGGTTTGATGTGACCGTGTTATCTGCTTGCACATCTTCAGGACGAACTAAGCCTTCTAAGCGAATAAACTCTTCACCTGTGTTCAAAGTAAGCCATTTTTCACCGCGAATAACCAAGTTTCCATTAGGTAAAACACGCATCACATTGACAGAAATATCGCCAAATAAGCTATTCGATTGGTTAGACTTTGAATCACCTTTAAACGATGCTCCTGAACCAATACCAAACTGAATGCTATCACCGCCAATGTTAACTGGATTGCCACCAAGCCCAATAACAGGATCTAAACTAGCGTCCGTTTCTTTGTCGGTTTCGGTTTTTGCCGCTTTGGTGGCTTGCGTTGATTCTTGCAATTTAACAGTGATGATATCGCCAGCGCGCAATGCCTTTTTATCTGAGTACAAGTCATCTGCTGAATAACTATCAAACAACGAACCCGTTGGAACCATTGGCTCTGTTGTTGGCTCCGGATACATAGGCGCATAGTAAGGGTCATCCTGAACCACATGATGATTTTGCGTTGTCATACAACCACCCAGCATTAATGCTGCCGATGTGACTAAGATAATATTACGCATGCTGCCTCCTAGCCATTAAAGCTGTTGATTGATGTAACTAAGCATTTCATCAACCGCTGAAATCACTTTTGAATTCATTTCATAAATTCGTTGTGTTTCAATCAAGTTAACGAGTTCTTCTGTTACATTCACATTAGACGTTTCTAGTGAACCTTGAACCACAGTACCTAAACCATCGATACCTGGGTTCCCTTGCACAGGTGCGCCACTCACAGCGGTTTCGGTGTACAAGTTTTGCCCCATAGGCTCAAGACCTGATGGATTAATAAAGTCACTAATTGTTAGCTGACCAATTACCACGTTCTCTGCTTGACCTGAAATACGTACCGACACTTCACCGTCTTGCGAAACAGTAATTGATTGTGCATCGTCTGGTACGTTCATTTCTGGCTGTAATGGAAAACCCGCGCCCGAGGTCACAATGCGGCCATCTTCGTCAGTGGTGAATTGACCATTACGTGAATAGGCAATGTTGCCATCTGGCAATTGCACTTCAAAAAAACCAGGACCTGAGATCATCCAGTCCAATGAATTTTCTGTGGTAAGCATGTTACCTTGTGAAAAGTTCTTTTGGTTAGCTACCACTTTGGCACCTGCACCAAGCATTAAACCCGATGGCATTTCAGTGTCTTGAGATGAACGACCACCTGGTTGATTGATGTTTTGATATAGTAAATCTTCAAATACGGCGCGGCTTTTTTTGTAACCGACCGTGCTGGCATTCGCGAGATTATTTGAGATCACCGAAATATCGGTTTGCTGGGCGTCAAGCCCGGTTTTACTGATCCATAATGCAGGATTCATAACTCTACCCTCTCAGTCATCTTAAACAATGCGTAACAGCTGATCTTGACGCTCGTCGAGCTCTTCGGCTGTTTTCATTAATTTAACTTGTAATTCAAATTGGCGTTGATTGCTGATCATGTCGACCATTTCATGTACTGGGTTTACGTTCGACATTTCAAGCGTACCCGACAGTACTTTTACGTTTGGTGAAATATCACAAAAACCACAAAGGTCATTGACCAACATGTCTTCTTTTGGTCGAAATAAACCGTCATTACCTTTTTCAAGCTGAGTGTTATCAGCCTCAATCACTTTTAAGCGATCAACCACTTCCAAAAAGTTTGCTGGCGCTCCTTGTGGGCGAACCTGAATAGCACCGTCTTCACTAAACTCAACTTTCTCGATAGGTAATGGCAAAATGATTGGACCACCTTCGCCAATTACTTGACGGCCGTGGCTAGTGATCAACGCACCATCTGGAGTAATGTTTAATGTGCCAGTTTTGGTGTACGCCTCATTGCCTGATGCATCTTGTACACTCAACCAACCACGGTCACTCATCGCGATATCAAGCTCGCGGCCAGTTTCAACAAAACCACCCGATTCCATATTAGATCCAGGGCGTTCTTGCATTGCAAACACCCTAGATGGCAGACCTTCACCGAAGGCTTGCATAGAGCGAGCTTGTGCAAAATCAGCTTTAAAGCCAGTGGTGTTAGCATTAGCAAGGTTGTTGGCCTTGAGTTCAAGACCTCGCAAACTTTGCTTAGCACCCGACATGGCAATGTAGACCATTTTGTCCATAACATTGACTCACTAAAAATACGATAACTAAGAAATGCAATAAAAGTGCCAAAGTAAAATTGACGCTAAAATAGAAGAGAAAAATGAATAATTAGAATGAAAAAAGGCTGCCAATAGAGGGAGCAGCCTTCGTGTCGGATTAAGCTTAGAGCCGTTAAAATTAACGGATCTGTAGGATGTTTTGCTGTAGTGTTGAGTTAACCTCAAGCGCACGTGAATTTGCTTGGAAGTTACGCTGCGCACTAATCAAGTCAACAAGTTCGTTAGTTAGGTTTACGTTTGATTGTTCAAGCGCAGATGAGTTAATTGAACCCAATGTACCTGAACCTGGTTCGCCAGCAATAGGCTCACCTGACGTTAAACTCTTCTTCCAAGAAGTATCACCCACTTGTTGTAAACCCTGTGAATTCGAAAAGCGTACCATGGCAACTTGACCTAAGAATGAAGTGTCACCATTACTGTACGAAGCAACAATTTTACCGTCAGAACCGATATCGATACCTGATAGACGACCTACAGTCGCACCATCTTGTTCAAGTGCTTTTACTTCAAAGTTACTAGCATATTGAGTAGGTACTTTGTTCGCTGTTGCCGCTTCATCACGCCAGTTCATCGTTACATCATCAGGGAAACTAGCACCATTAGATAGTAAGTCAGATAAACCTGTCGCAGCGCCTGCGCCATTTGGTAAAGTTAATGGGTTAAATGATGCATCAGTATTAGCAACACCATCCGTGTTAAGTGGTAAACCACTTGAATCAAATTGGAATGTAGTTAGTGGTGTATAAGGCGTTGTTGTTTGCTCTACACCACTTGCATCAAATGGTTTTTCATCAAGTGTTGCATACACTTCCCATTCATTTTCATTACCTGTTGTCGCTGAGTCTGTTTTCACAAAAAAGAATTGTAAAATATGTGGTTCACCTAATGAATCATACACAGTTGTTGATGTTGAACTGTTATATGTAGCACTTGCTTCAGGGTCAAACGGTGTCACTGTTGGCGCAGAGGCACGTGAATCTAGGTTAAATGATGAATAAACATTCGTGGTTGCACGCGGTGAACCTGACGCATCAGGAATTTGTAACGCCGAAGATGTACTTAAGCTAACAGAAGTGGTATCACCGGTTGCTTCATCAACAGGGAAACCTTGTAAGTAGTTACCGCTTGCATCAACAATGAAGTTATCCTGGTTTAATTTAAACGCACCTGCACGAGTATATGTGAAGTCTTGCGCACCTAGGTCATTCGCCATTGCGAAATAACCTTCACCAGTGATCGCTAAGTCGAGCGAGTTATTTGTGAAAGATAACGAGCCTTGGTGGAATTGCTGTGCCACCATTGTCGTTCTTACACCGTCACCATTTTTTGTTTTACCAGAACTAAATACTGATGATGCGTATACATCAGCGAACTCTGCACGAGACTCTTTAAAGCCCGTAGTATTAACGTTAGCAATGTTATTTGCGGTAACGTCTAAATCTTTTTGCGCGGCTGCTAAACCTGTTAATGCAATATTGAAGCTCATAACTCACCTCTAACCTATCTCTTAGCCTAAGCTAACCCAAACCTTTTTTACTTATGCGATTTCAGCTATATCAGTTAGCCTAACCGCACCCTCTTTTGTATTTACGATAATGCCGCTTGCGCCATTAATATTGACACTTTCAATATTCTTAAAGGTCGCCATTGGCATACTGCTGTAGTCTCCATTTACAAAGCCTTCAGCACTGATGTCATACTCACCTTCAGGGAGTACATTGCCATCGTTATCTTTGCCATCCCACTCAAAACGAAGTGCACCCGCTGATTGCGAACCAAGTTCCATGGTGCGTACTAACTGACCCGATGAATCCGTGATCCTCAACGTTAAAGATTCAACAGCAGTCTCTGCAACCACAGAACCTTTAGCGAGATTTTCGCCATCAAAATCAATGGTGTCAGACTCAAGTAACGCTTGCTTACCAACAAGCGTTGAAGCCTGTAACGCAGAGTTAGATGTCATTGATGCAGTTAGTGATTCAAACTTCTCATTTAAGTTTGAAATACCCTCAGCCATAGTGAAATTCGTCATCTGCGCAATCATTTGATCGTTGTCAGCAGGCTTGCTTGGGTCTTGAAACGACAACTGTTGTGTTAAAAGTGAGAAGAAGTCTTCTTGCGTTAAAGTATCATCTTTCTCTTCTGTTTTATTTTGATTGTCTTGCCAACGTAAATTATCTAAATACGTTGATGACGCACTGCTGATGTCGTTACTCATAACTTATCCTCGGTTACCGCTGCCCAAGCAACAGTGTTTTACTTAACATTTGCTTAGCTGCATCAGCAACTTGCACATTTGTTTGGTAAGAGCGAGAGGCTGAAATCATATTTGCCATTTCTTCTACAACATTAACGTTAGGTTTGTAGATATAACCATTTTCATCCGCACTTGGGTGGTTCGGGTTATATTCAATTTGCAGAGGTTTATCGCTCTCTACAACACCTAATACTTTAACGCCAACAGAAGAGCCCTGAGGATTGCTTTGTGATGATGACGCTTTAGTCAGCTCTGCAGCAAAAACAGGATGGCGCGCTCGGTATGTCTGATCTTGGCTGGAACTAATCGTATTCGCATTCGAAATATTACTGGCTGTGGTATTTAAGCGAACATTTTGCGCACTCATACCGGTTGCTGAAATATCAAAAACATTATACAAACTCATGATTAAGCTCCTTGACTACCGAGGGCTTTTTTAAGGCCTTTAATTTTACTACTCATAAATTGCAGGCTTGCCTGATACTCTAATGAGTTCTGTACATACAAGTTTCGTTCCACTTGTATATCGACTGAGTTACCATCACCTGTATCTGCTTGATTTGGCGTACGAAACATTTCCGCACTGCCAACAAAACGACTGCCCCCGGCAATATGTTTAGCATCGGTTCTTACCATGCTATTGCCGCCTTGTTGGTTGCTTTTTGCCGCTTTTAATGCCGAGGCAAAATCGATATCTTTCGCTTTATAGCCCGGCGTATCAGCATTAGCGATATTTGTCGCTAATAACTCAGCGCGTTGTGAACGGATCAACATCGCATGAGGATGAACACCAAATGCTTTATCAAAACTGATAGCCATAACCATCTCCAAAAAATTGACTCTGCAGTGGTTAATGCAAAAGCTAAGCCAAGAATAAAGAGATGATTATGTTTATGTAACAGACTGAAAAATAGATAAATTTAGCAACCTAAGGACTAGGTTGCTAAGGAGAGTTTACTTTTTCTGATAGATGATACCCGGGTTACAACGAACCATATCAAAGCTATCACTTAAGCCCGCCATTGATTCTGACGCACCTAAAAACAGGTAACCTTTCGGGTTTAAAGCTTGAGCAAATTGCGAAATGATTTTAGCTTTTACTTCTGGTGAAAAGTAAATCAACACATTACGGCAAAATATGATGTCAAACTTGCCCATTAGGGCATATGAATCGAGTAAGTTTAAATGTCTAAAGCTGACCATTTTACGTATAGGGTCAACTACCTGAGCCATTCCATTACCGCTGTCCTTAAAGAACTTTTGACGACGCTCCATCGACAAGCCACGAGCGAGCGCCAGCGAGTCATACTCAGCATTCTTGCACATATCAAGCATGGTATTAGAGATATCAGTGCCAATAATTTGCGCACCCATCTTTAATACGCCTGGGTTTTTAGATTGGAACTCGGCAACCGACATGGCAATTGAGTACGGCTCTTGTCCTGATGAACTTGCCGCTGACCATATTTTTAGTGGCCTACGCACATCTTTAAGCTCAGGAAATAGTTTTGTTTTCAATAACTCAAACGGATATTGGTCACGAAACCAAAGCGTTTCATTGGTTGTCATCGCATCAACGACAGCGGCACGAAGCTGCCTCTCATGAGGGCTTAGTGTTTTACTTACCAACTGTGATAAAGACTCAACATTAAAACGCGCCATAAGCGGCGCAAGGCGGCTTTTAACTAAATAAAGTTTATTATCGCCAAGCACAATGCCACATTGTTGCTCTAAAAAAGAGCGGAATTGATCGTATTCGCTTTGTTGTAAATGCTTATTTTCCAAAGTAATACCACCTATAAATAATTAATCACAATGAACCCACTTCTTCACAGCTGTCGCTAATTCATCTGGGTTAAATTTTGCAATAAAATCATCAGCACCCACTTTTTCGATCATTGCTTGGTTAAACACCCCACTTAAAGAGGTATGCAAGATCACATGCAAAGGTGATAATTTTGGATCAGCCTTAATTTCAGCGGTTAAGGTATAACCGTCCATTTCTGGCATTTCTACATCAGATATTAATAGACCAACACGTTCAGTAATATCATTTTGACAATCGAGCTGAGCAATCTCTCTTAAACGTAAAAGCGCTTCTTTTCCGTTTTTAGCTAGTTCAGTTTGTACACCTAGAGGTTCAAGCGCACGCTTAACTTGGTTTCGAGCTACTGCAGAGTCATCAGCAATAAAGACAATACGCTCACCTAAGTCACGCTGAATCTCACCTTCACCAACTACTTCAGCACTCACTTCAGTGTTAACTGGGCAAATTTCGTTTAATATCTTTTCTACATCGAGAATTTCAACTAATTCGTTTTCAATCTCAGTGACCGCAGTTAGGTAAGAATAACGTCCGGCTCCCGAAGGCGGCGGCATTATTTTTTCCCAGTTCATATTAACGATTCGTTCAACACCGCCAACTAAAAACCCTTGCACTGAACGGTTGTACTCAGCAATGATGATAAAACTGTCTTTGATATTTTCAATTGCAGGGCCACCTACAGCCATCGATAAATCAATAACAGAGATAGTTTGACCACGGATATGCGCAACACCGCGAATGTACGCATTTGATTTAGGCATGTTAGTAAGTGGTGGACATTGCAGAACCTCTCTTACTTTAAACACGTTTATACCAAAGCGTTGTCGCCCTCTGAGTTTGAATAATAGTAATTCAAGGCGGTTTTGCCCAACCAACTGAGTACGCTGGTTAACTGAGTCTAAAATGCCTGCCATTTCAATCTCCTAAAGATAAACAATCAGAGCTGGAACAATAATTGCCTTCTTTGTGTTAAAGCTACATAAGGTTACAAAGCGTCTGTTTTTTGACGCAAAATATTTATACCTTGTTTTCAACCATAAGCATAGTCGAAACAATATGAGTTTGTTAAAAAAAAGCCGAAGATACAGTGTTTTTTATTTTCTTACTAGCCTGTTGTTTACAACACAACTACAGGCAGAAGTTTATAATACCGAGCAACTTCAACAAATCGCCATCGATTTTGTTAGCGAGCAGCTCCCTGATCTGGACACCACACCTCAAATTAGTGCTTTACCATTAGATAGTCGCATTCCTGAGAGGTTATGTGAGTCACCAATTAACAAAGAGTTACCAACTGAGCCTCCTTTTAATCGGCAGGTAACTGTACAACTTAAGTGCCAAGATTTAAATAGTTGGACTCAATACGTTCACGTGCGCATTATTGAGCTCGAACCTGTGGTTGTTGTTACCACTAATTTAGCCCGTGGAGAGGTCATTCGCCCTGAACATTTACGCCTCGAAATGAAGCCCAAGCAATTTGTTAGAACGCAATATGTTCAAGATGAGGCTATACTTATTGGCAGTCGCAGTAAGCGCAATTTACGTGACGGCACACCTATTGTTATGAGCCAAGTTTGTATGGTTTGTAAAGGCGATAATGTAACTATCTATGCTTCATTACGCGGGTTAAGAATTAAAACCACCGGAGTTGCTCTAGAAGATGGTACGTTAGACGAATTAGTACGTGTAAAAAACAAAAAATCAGGTAAAGTATTAAATGCACGTGTGGATGGGGTCGAGTCTGTACAAGTAAATATTTAATTTTTTATATTTATGCTAAAGTATCCGCTGTGCCCGCCGATATAAAGGCATATGTTGGGTAATGTATAGGTCAAAATTATGGTAAGCAATGTCAATAATGGTCAACAACAGCCTTCTGTGTTGACAAATACCAAGCAAAAAAAGCTTGATTTACAAAAAGATAATGCTAATGCAGCCGCTGCAAAATCGGCCGCACCAAAAGCAAGTGCAGATTCTGTGAGCTTAACTCCTCAAGCTAAACAGCTAAAATCTTTGCAAGAAAAAGCAGAGCAATCATCTGGCTTTGATAGCAATAAAGTGGCTGAGCTGAAAAAAGCAATCAGTGAGGGTAAATACCAAATTGATGCTGAAAAGCTAGCAAAGAACATCGCTGCATTCGAGTTTGATGTCTATGGCTGATCATAATCATTTAATAGCTAGCAAATTAACACAACAAGTTTCGTGCTTGGAGTCTATTGCTGCGCTGTTAGATGATGAGTTGACAGCCATTGCTGCAAAGCGTGGTGACGGATTAAAGAGTATTGCCCAACAAAAAATCTCATTGCTCCAACAAATTCAAACCATTGATAAAGAAGTGCAAAAGCTTGTTGCGCACAACGAATCGCAAGATGACGAAGTAAATGCACTCATTAAGCAAGTAAATACTCTCCTAGCAAGCTGCAAGAAGAAAAATGATGTAAACGCTCACGCGGCTCATCAAGCACAGTTGAGTGTTAAGCAACTTAAAGATATTTTAATCGGTGCACCATCATCGATGACCTACGACCAAGGCGGCAGCGTGATCCAAGGCGATAAGAAAATCGTTCACAACTTGAAAGCCTAAATACTATTTCATTAAAAAAGCGCGATAACTAAGTTATCGCGCTTTTTTAATGCTGGCAGAATTTGCTGGACTTATGCGGCAAGCCAATAGGTTACAACTAGACTAAGTTGCACCTAATAATATGTTACTTTTTTCACTTGGCGCGGTTTTACTTCGCCGATGTATAAATCGTGCACTCGCTTCATATCAAGCTGTAATTCAGTTGCGTAAGTATCCCCTACTGCATAGGTTTTAATAACCTGTGCACCTTTGATCACACCTTGTACTTGGCTTTGTAATTGATCATTATGAGCAATGCTGTTTTGCACTGTAGTGCCTGCGGAAATTCTTTGCCCGTAAACTTGCTCAGCAAGCTCGCGGTAAGCTTCAAGCTTTGAGGCTTTAATCGCAAGTAGAGTACGCTGCGATTCATTGCTACCTGGTTGAGCACTAATTGGCGCATAACCCACGGCTTTTAGCACTGGGTAGCTATCTGGCTCAATGTAAGTGTATTCTACATGTTTATCAAAAATACTACTGCAGCCTGTTAATGCTGCGCAGGCAACCAGCCCACCGAATAGAAGTGCTCGCATAATTTGCTTCCGCTTAAAACTCTTTGGCTACAAATATGCACGTTTAATGCCACTGTGGTACAGTCCTTGCTCATTTAGGTTATTCATTGGTTTTAATGCTAGGTGTCAGCATGAAAAATAAAACAAAAGCCAGCTTAAAAGGCCTTGGCTTAGCCTTTACAATTTTGTTTTCTAACAATAGCTTAGCTCAGTGGTTTGAATCTACAGGCCATGCAGTTGTAAAAAATGGCGATACGAGCCAAGCCAAATCTGCCGCCATTAAAGACGCCATAACTCAGGCTTTAGTGTTTTCTGGCGCTCGAGTAAGCTCTGTACAGACACTAGTTGACGGGGTTTTGACGCAAGATCAGCTGAAAATAAGCAGCCATGGTGAAATCCAGAAAATAGAATTGATCAGCGAAGACCGCCATAACGACACCTATGCCATCACGCTTCGCCTCGATATTTTTGCTCAAGCAGAAGAATGCCCTGCAAACCAATACACCAAATTTATTGCCGTGACACAAAGCCAACTCGCCAATCGCGAGCAAGCGCGTATGGGCCAAATTTTTGACGTAAACAAAGCCATTAGTGAACACTTATATGCCAGCTTAAGTAATACGCAAATGGCAGCTAAACCGACAGCCTATTACAATATGCCTTTGCGAGTAGATCATTTTTTCACTCAGCAATACGATTACAGTAATGCGCTACTTGAAGAGATCACTAGCCGCAGTAACTCGCAATATGTATTACTGAGCCGTATTCGTGATTTATCGGTTAACCATAAGATCAACAACGATTATGCATTCTGGCAAGATGATAGTTTCAAGCGTGCATACAAAGTAGATTACGTCTTATTTGATGGCACCACTTACGAAAAGCTCTGGCAAAAAAGCTACCAAACAGAAGGTATTTGGCCGTATAAAAAGACTGAGATCATCGATGTATATAGCGACCGATTTTGGGCAACTGACTATGGCCAAGCTATTAGCGATATAAACCAAACCCTAACCTATGACTTACAAGCAGCTATGGCCTGCTTACCCACGCAAGGTAAAATACTGCATATCGAAAACGGCAGGCTAATCATCAACTTGGGTAAGGCGCATGGGCTTGAGCAAGGGCAAATTTTAAATATTGCCCATCATAATTACCTAACGGATGCACAGGGTAATAAGCTCCCGCACAAAATCACTACACTTAATCAGGTAAAAGTGACTCAGCTTTATCAGCAATCAGCGGTTGCCATGAGTATAGATAAGCA
Source organism: Pseudoalteromonas shioyasakiensis (assembly GCF_019134595.1). Lineage (NCBI taxonomy): Bacteria > Pseudomonadati > Pseudomonadota > Gammaproteobacteria > Alteromonadales > Pseudoalteromonadaceae > Pseudoalteromonas > Pseudoalteromonas shioyasakiensis. The sequence goes on from NZ_CP077770.1 coordinate 2,787,824, forward strand.
ACCACTACCTAACATTCAAATTAACGATATTGTTGAATTAGCTGCTAGCGAGTAAATGAGCTTGTAGGCCTTCATGAGCATTTAGCCAACTAGCTAATTGCTCAACACCAGCTATATGTGGGTAGTGTTTACGAGTTGCAATGACAACTTGGCGTTGCTGATTAGGTGTTATAGCTAAGTACTTCACTCCTTCACGTGGTGTACATGCAAGCTTAGGAACAAAGGTTACCCCATCATCCATTGCCACCAGCGCAAGTAAGGTTTCTATACTGTTACCTTTATATTGGTTCGAGACTTCAACCCCAGCTGAAAAACAAAATTGCTCTGCTTGCTCCTTAAAGCAATGCCCTTCGTTTAACATTAATAAGTCACATTCATGTAATTGAGCTAAGGCAACTTCGATATGTTTTGCTAAAGCGTGTTGCTCAGAAACTGCAACTAAGAAGTCTTCTTTATAAAGCGGTGACACATGATAAGGCGCTAAATCAGCCACATCAGCAACAATTGCAATATCAATCTCACCATTATCAAGAGCCACCAGCGTTTGCGCTGTTTGCATTTCTATAAATGAAAACTGGGTTTCACTAAAGGCCTGCTTCATAGAAGTTAAGAGTGTTGGCAGTAAATAAGGTGCAATGGTAGGAATAATACCTACATTGATTTTACCCTTTAGTGGGTCATGTGAGCTGGCGGCTATTTCTTTAAGCACTTGGGTTTGATCTAGGATCAGTGTGATCTGCTTAAGAAGTTGTTCACCTTGCACAGTCAACGTGACCTGCTTTGTTGAACGGTCAAAAATAACAACCCCCAGCTCTTGTTCAAGCTTTTTAACTTGCCCGCTTAATGTCGGCTGGCTGACATAGCAAGCATCAGCTGCTTTTCTGAAGTGCTTGTATTGTGCAACCGCTTTTACGTATTCAAAGTCTTTTAAATTCATATTAAACCACCAATAGCTTTTACCTATCATACTAATACAAACAAACGATTGGAGCTATCATAAATTAAATCGCATAATGGCACTCAACAAATCAAGAGGAATCAAAACAATGTTAAACAATATCGAAGGCCAAAAAGTACCAAACGTTACATTCGCAACACGTGTAGACGAGCAGTGGAAATCAATGACCACTGACGAAATTTTTAAAGGTAAAACAGTTGTGCTATTTGCATTACCAGGTGCATTTACACCAACATGTTCATCAACTCACTTGCCACGTTATAACGAGCTTGCGGCTGTATTTAAACAAAACGGTGTTGATGACATTGTCTGTATTTCTGTAAACGATACCTTCGTAATGAATGCATGGGCACAAAACCAAGAAGCGCAAAATATCACTTTATTGCCAGACGGCAACGGCGAATTTACCGACGGCATGGGTATGCTAGTCGATAAAAACGACTTAGGTTTTGGTAAGCGTAGCTGGCGTTATTCTATGCTAGTTAAAGACGGCGTTATCGAAAAAATGTTTATCGAGCCACAAAAGCCTGGCGACCCGTTTGAAGTGTCTGATGCAGATACCATGCTCGAATACATTAACCCAGCACAGGTAAAACCAGAATCTGTGAGCATTATTACTAAGCCTAATTGCCCGTTCTGTACAAAAGCTAAAGCGTTACTAGAGGCCAAAGGTTATGTGTACGAAGAAATTGTATTAGGTCAACACGCTTCATTAACTAGTTTAAAAGCAATTTCTGGTCGTGAGACAGTGCCGCAAGTATTTATAGGCGGTGAGCACATTGGTGGCTCTGACGATTTAGAAAAACACTTTGCATAATTTTCAAGTTGGGGCTGCTAATTGCAGCCCTTTATTATTTTAAAACCACAACACATTGATTAAATTATAAATTATACAACTGGTCTGCTCTCGCCATCACCCGTATTTATATTCAAAATACCAACATCTTAGTTACCAATTTGTTACATAAAGCAAAGAATGAATCTAAAATGTCTGCAGCTACATTTACTTAAACCGTAACGAAATTAAGATGATTTAATTGGAATATACAATGAAAAAACTAACACAAGGATTGCTCCTTTCCTTGCTATGTTTCGGTGGCCAAGCTCATGCTGCGTCAACTGGTACTATCGATTTACTCACCCATCCTGTTGGCATTATCTGCCTTGTTATTTTTATCTTTGCTTATGTGCTCGTCATACTCGAAGAAAAAATTCACTTACGCAAATCAAAACCCGTATTGGTTGCAGCCGGGATTATTTGGACCCTTATTGCTTGGCAGTACAGTGCACAAAACTTATCTGATCTTAGCACCGACGCATTTCGTCACGCCTTGTTAGAGTTTTCGGAGTTAATGCTATTTTTGCTCGTTGCGATGACCTACATCAATGCCCTAGAAGAACGTCGTTTATTTGATGGCCTAAGAAGCTGGCTGGTTGCAAGGGGCTTTAGCTACAAACAATTATTTTGGATAAGCGGTGTACTGGCATTTTGTATTTCACCTGTAGCCGATAACTTAACTACCGCCCTACTTTTATGTGCAGTGGTAATGAAGGTAGCAGCAAATGATAACCGCTTCATTGCTATGTCGTGCGTAAATATTGTAATAGCCGCAAATGCCGGTGGCGCATTCAGCCCATTTGGTGACATCACGACACTGATGGTTTGGCAAGCCGATGTTGTTGCCTTTACCGAGTTTTTTGTTTTATTCCTACCAGCTTTAGTCAGCTATATTATTCCTGCATTTGTTATGTCTTTATTTATCAATAACCGTCACCCGGATACGGCCGATGAAGATATTGAACTTAAACGCGGTGCGCTTCGCATATTGTGCTTATTCTTACTGACAATACTCACCGCGGTGGTGCTAAAAACCGCCTTTGGTTTACCACCGGTTGTGGGCATGATGATGGGTCTTGGCTATTTACAGTTTTTTGGTTACTTCTTACGCGTGACACTCCCCGGCTCTCTTGCCAGAAAACGCGCCATGGCAGAGCGTGAAGGCGACAAAGAGCGCTTATCTCGCTTAGGTAATGTTGTTCCTTTTGATGTATTTAGCCGTGTATCGAGAGCCGAGTGGGACACGCTCTTGTTCTTCTATGGCATCGTTATTTGTGTTGGCGGCTTAGGGTTTATCGGCTACTTAGCGCTGCTTTCTGACTTACTTTATAACAACTGGTCTGCTACCGGTGCGAACATTATTCTTGGTTTAATGTCAGCGGTAGTCGATAACATTCCAGTGATGTTTGCAGTATTACAAATGATGCCTGATATGTCGCACGGTCAATGGCTGCTTATTACGCTAACAGCAGGAATTGGTGGCAGCCTGTTATCAATTGGCTCTGCGGCAGGAGTTGCACTAATGGGTCAAGCGCGAGGAATATACACCTTTAATAGCCACTTAAAATGGTCGCCAGTCATTTTACTAGGTTACTTTGCTGGAGTATTAACTCATTTATACCTCAATACTGCCTACTTTGGCTAAACCTATGTAATGTCAAAGTTAAAACCCTAATCGTTTTTAGGGTTTTAACTTTAAACACTCCAAAATGAGCATTTTATAAACAGCAGTGTCGTAAAAAGCTGTATTTTTGTCGTAAAAAGTCAAGATTAAGGCAGGCGCTTTACTTTAGTCTAATAATTCACAAATAAGGTGAATTGAGGACACACATATGAGCCAAATGAATTCTGTTGCCATGCAAAATGGCAAGCTGCATGTAAAACAAATTGATATCCCTACACCTGGACCCGGCCAAGTACTGGTAAAAAGCCTAGCTTGCGGCATTTGCGGTTCTGATATTCATATAACCCGCCACACCAGCGATGTATTCGATATCTATAAAAACCTTGGCATCATGGCTAAAGATGCAGGCGATGACCAAGAAATATTATTAGGCCATGAGTACGCGGCAGAAATTGTTAGCTACGGTCCAAATACTAAAGGCGAATTAGCTAAAGGCACCCGTGTAACCTCAGTGCCAATTTTACTTTCTGCTGGCGGCGCTGGCGTAGGTGTAACCCCAGGGCTATATGGTGCCTATTCTGAATACTTTATTGTTGATGAAGCCTTGCTATTACCTATTCCTGATGCTGTTCCATCAGAAGCGGCAGCCATTACAGAACCACTTGCTGTTGGCCTGCACGCAGTGAACCGCGCACAAATGAATAATGATGACGTAGCTATTGTGGTTGGCTGTGGCCCAATTGGCCTTGCAGCGATTGCCGCGTTAAAGCTTCAAGGCGTAAAACACATCGTTGCCTCTGATCCACAAGAGAGCAAAAAACAAATTGCCCTTGAATTTGGCGCTACAGAATATGTTAACCCTATGGCAGATGATGAAGTTGCTAAAGCCGCAGCACTTGCGGGTAACAACAAGGTCGTTATTTTTGAATGTGCCGGTGTAAGCCGCTTATTGAACGACTACATTTTACGTGCGCCAGCAAAAGCAAAAATCATTGTAACGGGTGTACATACCGCGCCGCTAAACGTTAACTTTGCCTATGCCACAGTGAAAGAGTTAGACCTTATTTTCTCTTATTACTACCAGCCAGAAGAGTTTGCGCAATCACTTGAGAACATCGCGTCAGGCAAAATTGCATGGCAAAAAATGCGCACAGGTAAAGTCGGCATAGACGGCGTACAAGGTGCGTTTGATACCTTATTTAAACCAAACGACCATATCAAAATCATCATTGAACCATGGCGCACAGGCGAGCTTGAAAAAGTAACGGGTTAATTTAATTGGGGCTGCTGAAGAAACTTGGTAGCCCCTACAGGAATCGAACCTGTAACTGCCCCTTAGGAGGGGGCCGTTATATCCATTTAACTAAGAGGCCACTCAAAAGCTGAGGTAAAGCTTACAGCTTACAGCTTACAGCTTACAGCTTACAGCTTACAGCTTACAGAAAATTATAACGGTCTAAGGCTTTGGTAATCAAGAGAATAAACCAATCGACTTGTTAGTAAGTCGATTGGCAAAATAATGAGGCTAGTTAACGCGAGCAGTTGCTGATTTGATTGACTCATTTTTTAGCACAAAATAAGGGATCACTTTTTGTGCGCTGGCAATAACCAGCTTTGAGTTTAAGTTAATTACTCGAGCATTCACTTCAACACCATTTGGGCGGTATATCAGCGTGCCTGTAAGTACATGGCTCGCGATGCGACGCTCGGCTAACTCTTCTACATCTCGCGACATCACAAAATCACCACGAGAGGTCACACTAATGATATCCATCGCTTTAAAATCAACAACGCCAAAGCCAAATTTTTGCAGCTGGTGCATCATTGTTTCAGAGAGTTGATTACCAAGTTGAGAGCTATTTTTTAGGCTCGCATCTAAATCAACAAAGCTAGTTATGGCTATTCCTAACTCGCTTTCTTGTTGCATGGTATCCACTAACTCAAGGGCCATTTGCTCGACATAATTAACAACGGTTTTATGATGTTGATAAGGCACAAATAAACGATGGTTAGCGTTATCCTGCTGCATATCATTTTGTTCAAGCGCTTGTAGCATAGCAACGTAATCGACTTGAGTATTTGCTGATGCAGGTACATTTTGAGCTGTATTTTGCGGCTCTGCTGATTGCTCTGGCAGCAATTGGCAGCCAGATAGTGCGAGCGTTAACGATGCTAAAATAAAACCTTTCATAGCTTACTCACTTGCTTGTTTTAGTGTAATACCATCACTGCGGTTGGTACTATCAAGGGCATCAACCACTGATTGCGGGATAAAACCTTGCGCTGACCCTACAACAGCTTTGCTTGCTAAACCAACAATTCGGGCATTAACGAGCACACCACTTTGATGATTAACCAAAGTACCTGCCAATACATAATTGAAGTTTTGATCTTGGCTTAGCTCTAAATAATCACGACTGAAAACATAGTCACCAGTTGGCGTGACACGCATATAATCAGTGGTTTTAAAATCAATGACAGGTACACCAAATGCGTGAAGCTCATGAATGAAACTTTCGGCAATTTGATTACCTAGCAAATTCGTTGAGTTGTAATCTGCATCAAGGTATATAAAGCTTGAAACAGCAACCGGCGTGCTATCGCTAACATATTGCAAGTTTTCAACAAGATCCTGCATGATGCCACGCACATAGTGATTAATATTTTTACGCGTTGGTGCTGCTGTAAAGGTGCTGTTATTCATCACCGCCTGATTGGTTTGAAACACACTGTCGTTACTATGTGGCGCGGCGACTTCTCTTTGCGCAGCTAACTGAGGATCATTATCGTGTTGTGTTACATCACCAGTTAACATTGATGAGCAACCAAAGCCAAAAGGCAAACATAAAGTTAAAATTAAACGTTTCATTAAATGAGTTCCTCTTAATATTCGCTTCGATACAACTGGCCATCACGTTGCTGAACTTTTTCAGCGCCCCACATTACATTGATAGGGATCTCAGTGCTTGCTGCTGACACAATTCGCAGATCTTTGGTATTCACTAATCGGGCATTTACTATGTAGGCATGTTGTTGCCGCGTCAGTGTGCCGGTAATAACAAAGTCAATATTCTGACGTTGACGTAAGGTATTTACATCACGACTAAGTACACTATCGGCCGATTGCTGCAAATTTAAAGTATTTTCTAATCGATACTCAATGGTATGAAAACCAAGCTGAGTAAATTGCGTTAATAAACTTTCTTGAATTTGCTGACTCAAGCCACTGCCCTGATCTTCTGCTAAATCAGTACCTAAGCCATCAGCCATATAAAAACTGGTCACAGCAATACGTGCATTGCCTTTGTAAGGGCCTTGAATACGGCTCAGCTGACTACTTAAATCAGCAACGTATTGATGCACCGTATAAGGTGCCATCGGCGATTTTGGGGTTTCTCTAGGGGGCGTTTTTTGTGGCTCTTCAGTTAAGCTACAACCCACCAACACTAAAAAAACGGAATAAAATAACAGACGCATAATTGCCATCCTCACTAAACTTAGTAAGTACGAAGCAATAATTATGCCTAAGTATTATTGTTGATGAGATAAATCAAGCGGATTCTGTACATAATGTGATACCAAGCATGCCACCCCGACTGATGCTAACTTTTTACAATCATTAGCTGCTTGCTGTTTTTGTTGATATGCACCAATTTTCAAACGATGAAAAGTGCTGCCGTTCACTGTTACTGACTCTACATTAGCAATAAACTGGCCATTAAATAGCGCCGGCGCTTGTTTTTTAATTTCAGCAAGGCGAGCTGTTAGTCGAGGTAATTCTGTTACGGAAGCAAGTTGTAGTGCAAATTTGGCTGTAGGCTCAGCTATAAACTGAGGTGCGGTTACGGATGACTGTTTAGTCTTTTCAGGCTCAGTTTGCTGCGCATTTAGCAAAGTAAGTTGTTCAGTGAGTAAGGTTAACTCACTTTCTATTGTCAGCAAGCGTTCAAGCTCTGGCTTCATCGCTTGGAATTGCTGATGCGACTGCCTCAGCTCTATAAGCTCTTGCTGGCTAATTTTTACTAAGTTTTCTTCACTCACTTGTGGCTCTGACATGCTTTGGCAACCAATGATAGGAGTAACCAGTAAGACTAACCGTACTTTCTTCAGATTTTGAAAAGTAGTAAAAACCATAATTTGCTCCTTGCTAGTGTTGAACATGCTGTTCTGTTACATGGCATTTAATTGCTTGTGATATTAGCTGCACACATTGCTGCTCAAGCTCGTTTGCAGACTGTGGGTCAAAGCCTATCGCAAGCGTGTAGTGTGCATTTGCTTTATCGTGTATATAAAAAGCGTTATGTAACCCTTGCTGTAACAAACGCTGTTTCACCAATGAGTAATACACTTTTAAAATTTTCAGTGAATTAAACTTACCAATACTCGCTATATATCCTTGGCGCTTTTCGAGTGGTCGCAAAGTAATATCAACCCCCACCAGCACATCACCTTTAGGCGATAATTGTATTTTGTGTGTTTGAGCACTGGTCAGTGATTTTTGCTCTTGGTATTGCTTATCAACAACCGCTTTATACTTACCGGGTTTAATATCAGTAAACAAGTAATAGCCATCATAAGCCGCTTGCGTAGTAGCTACATCATTACCTTGTTCATCCACTAAAGTAATTTGGGCATAAGGTTGAACATTAGAGCCTTGCTCTGTTTGCTGATAAACAGTACCTTCTATTTCGCTGGCATTATTTACTGGGTAATCCATGTACTCAACAAAACCTGCTCGTGGTGTTATGGAGAAACCATCGTGGGCGGGGATCATAAAAGGGTCAGAAAAACTGTCACGATCGAGCACTATATCTGTTGTGCGATTAGCTGGCATAGCTGAAAGAATCGCAATACCTTGTTCATCGGTAATAGCTTGGCGATAATTTTGTAAGCCTTTTACTTTAACACCCGCCAAGCCTTTTTCATTGTAGTCTTTAAGGCCATTATCATTTTCATCTAAAAACACATTAACCATCAAGCTACCAGTATTGGTCAATGTTCGATTACTCATAAATGGCTGATTATATTGACTATCAAAACCAAAACTAAATCGACTATTTAAGCGAATTTGCCATTGCTCATTGCTGTCGTAATTGACATTACTGCTTAAGTTAATCCTGTCATTTTGCCACGTTAATCCTAATTCGGCAGACTGAACATCGTAATCTAGAGAATCCCTTAAAGTTAGTTCTGTTTGTAAGCTTGGGCCTAAACTTCTGCTAAACTCAGCTTCATAACTCACTATTTCACTAACCGGAGAGAGTCGATAATTAACCCCAAATCGACTATACACTCTACCTAGGCGTGTTTGTAAACGCGTCGTACCATCAACACTTTCTTGCCCAACACTTAAGTCTTGCCACTGCAATAAATTATTTATAGAGACGTTTGCATAGTTGTAATTTAAACGATTATAAATTTGCTTTAAATCACCACTTTGTGCGTGTTGAATCAGAAAGTTATTCTGATAATTGAGCCGCCCAAAATCATTTTTCATCAGCTCACCAGACATATCAAACTGATAGCTTTTCAGCGTTATATCTCGACCATTCTGATTATCAGTACGGTTCGTTGCGCTGAATAGCAAAGACTGATCAGCCAATTTAGTTCTTGTTGTTAATTCAAATTCTCTTTGTTGTTGATTGTTTTCTTCATATTCCAGATTAACCAAAAACCTGTCTAACAAGCTAAGGTTCGTTCCTAGAGCAACATGATATAGCTCATCTTGCTCTCGTTTTTGCGCCATGAAGCCTGAATACATGGCAATGTTATCACTCACACCATATTGGTATCGCCCTGCAGCAACCCAGCCCTTGTTGGCACTGTAGTTACTGCTGCCAAGTAACTGCTCACCTTGCTCTGAAACAGAAAGCTCATAAACAGCTTCCCCTTGCTCAAGCTGCGTGCCATCAATGTAGTAATACTCAGTTTTTCGCTCTACTTGTCCTTGTGGGCCATAAAAGATCAACTCAAAGCTGTTTTCACCAAACAGTAAATCAATATCAGCAAAAACATAGCGACCATCAGTCAAGCTCAGTTGCTGATCAATTAGAATGCCATTACGATATAATTCAACATCCCAACCTGGCTGTACTGCACCAGTTAGATTCACCCGATTATTATCAATAGCTTGCCCTTGTTGATAATTCGAAATTTTAACCCCGCGACCGTATTGGTTGTTATAACGGCTGCCAACTTGCGTAGCTGTGACATCACCTACTTCAATAAGACTTGCAGCAAGTGGACCTAACAATTGATTATTCACATCTTGCTTGGAGAAAGTTAGCCTTGAGTTATTCAATAAATTACTTTCACGACCCGATAAAAAGTATTCCATCGTTAAATATGCAAAATCTTGCGAGCCAAGTAATGAGTAACTAGCCTGACTGCCATCATTATCTTGAGTATAATTCAATTGTAAGTCAGCCACAGGGACAGATAAGGCCTGATATGGGCTTGGTTTCCAAGGTAAGGTTGCTTGTTTTTGAGTACTATAGCTTTGCAGTTGTTTTTTGTGACGCTGCGCTTGGGCGACAACCGGATAAACAGACTCAGTTTCAATATGTAGCTCTAAGCTTGCGTAGTCAGAGCGGTGCTTAAATTCTAAAGCCTCTGCAAGTACTGCTGCCTCAATATAAATATCATCGTCAACACTAATTTGTTGCTCAGTAAGCTGCCACTTTTTGTTATCTGTAATCAGCTCTTTTTGAGCTGTTAATTGAAAGGTTTTATTAATGTTGATGAACCAACCTTCTGCTCTCTCGGCTGATAAATCGACATTGATTGCTAATTGTAAGATATCAACTAGCCCTGAAAGCCCCAACAATATGTCTTGATCAGACTTAAGGGCAAAAATCTCACCGAGGTAATTTTCATTTAAATAAATTGAAAATAGCAAAAACTCCCCAGTCGCAATTCGCTGCTGGGTGTCTAAGGTGTCTGCAGAATGATTGACAGCAGGTGTATGCTTTGATTGTGGAGCATGAAGCTGCTCGCCATTTAGCTTAGCCTTTATGGCATTGAGTCTAGCTAGTACATCCTCTGTACTCACAGTCGAATTAGCAAAGCTAATAGGGCTTAATAGCATAAGCCCTAACGCAAATAAGCGATTCATAAGTTTTTTCGCATTAATCCCTAATGTCGAATAGCAAATGAATATGAGTCAAAAACTATACCTTCATACTCATCAGCACCTTCATATTTAATCTCAATAGGCCCTTTCTTCGGTAGTTTTTTATCGGTAAATAGAGCTAGGTAAGCTGTTGTTTCATTGACTTCAGGGTACAAACTCAAGTTACCAATTTCAGCGATTTTCTCTTGTTTACCCGCTGTATTAGTTGCATACGCACTGAGCCTCCCATAACTACTAAAGCCTTGGCTTTCGGTTAACTTAACTGCAAGACTAAGTTTTTTATTAATAGAGTCTTCAACCAGCTTAACGTCCCTAATTTTAACATTCGGTTGTTCGCCTTGCTCACGATATACAACTGGAATACTAAAACTCATTATCATGTTCACTTTAATACCTGGTTTAGTGCTTTTCACTTCATTGGGTAATGCTTGAAACAATAAGTGAGAACGATACTCCCCTTTAGCCAAATTCTTAGGCTTTCTAATCGCTATTTTAACCGTTTGCCTTTCGCCCGGTGCTAAGCGAATTTGCTTTGGGGATAAACGCGTCATTGGTGAAAGGCTCCTTGCTACAGGCTCACTCAATGTTTGATACCCCCCACTAGGAAGCGCTAATTTTTCGCTCCATACCACGCGATATGTTCTATATTCATCTGAGCTATTAATGACGGTGACTTTTGCGCTACGTTGGCGCTCATCAAATGAAACTCGAGTTGGTGAAATAAGTAAATTTGCCGTTGCGTATTGACTGAATAAAACAAAAAAGAGTCCACATAAAAGACGTTTTGCGAACATATCTATCCTTAGTAATCGACTGATATTTCTAAATAAGTTGAAGAAGAGTAATGACCATCTGCGTATGCTTTAGCGCTACGATCTGTTGTTAAAATACCGCCAATAAATACTTTCGCCTCACCAAACTCATTGGTGATCACATATTTAGGAAAACCATTAAGGCGCACAGAAAACTCAGCACTCGTGTTGCCGTCTACATCATGTATTAAGTCAACTGGAGCAACTAGATTCATAGTTAGTTGGGTTCTGGCAGGAAAGTCAGTAAGTAATAATTCTGCAGGGTGGCCATTTTCAAGTACATAAACTGAGCCCTGAGTATTGATACTGCCATCATCTTTGACAATTACAGAGCTGGTATTTGTATTAGCTAAAATAACAAGAGTGCCAAAATCAAGCGCTTGTTGCTCTGTGCTCGCTGCTTGTAGAGGCAAAGAGAAAACAGAAAATAGCACACTGGCTAAAAGCAAAAAGCGCATAAAAATTACCTAAAATAATTAATAAGCGACTTCGATTTGAAAAGTCCCCGCATAAACACCATCAGCATAAGGCTTTGTGGTAGTACGATCTGATGTATCTAAGCTTGCGCCAATATTGAATGACACAGTACCGTCTTGCGCAACCTGTAAGTTAGGTGTACCAGAATTGTAGTTCGCATTTGCGTTTGGCCCGCTAGTAATAACGAATAACCAATTACCAATTTCAAAGTCAGGACGGTCAGTATCTTGTCCATCTTCAAATTCTAATTGAGTCTGAGTAGGCTCAGTAATCGATAAAATAGCATTTGGAACAGCTTCAGACACAGTAAACGCTGCAGGCTCGCCATCTTCAATGACAGCAAATAAAGCGTTTTCTGTATTATTGGTACTTACTGATATTGGACTAGCATTTGGTGTCGCATTAACTGTAAGCCTTGCTCGATCGTTTCCAGATGGGTCTGCAACAGCACGAATAGTCCCAAAATTAAGGTCACTATCTTTGGTCAAAACAACAGTGTTTTGAACTGTAACTTCAGCACGAAAAGTTTCAGTAGCAGAAAAGGCAGTTGATGAGGCGAAAATAACACTAAGAGAAAGTAAAGAAAGAGGTAATTTCATATTAAGTCCTTATAATTAAATGGCTAAGCCATTTTTCTGTATCTTAAGCTTTATCGACCTCTAGAACAAATACTTTAAGATTAATTACCTAATTTTTAAGAGGAAAGATGCTTAAAGCATCTCTCCAATAAATGGTGCCGTCACACAGGTTTGCCCCATTCTTTTGGCTATCTCACAAAATGCAGTTGCCTGAGTATAATTTGCAAATGGACCAACCCTTAACCCATACAAGGTTACGCCTTTTTGCTCTCGTGTTTTAAAACGAAAATCAAGGCCATTTAAAACAGCAGGATAATCACGTTTGAGCTTTAAGACCTGATAACTAACTTTTTTCGGCGTTAAATATAAACCTAATTGCACACCCGCTTCAGCCGCTTTGTTTGCTGCAATAATCGCCTCAAGTGAGTCTGTTGATGATGCTTTCAGTACTTGCGTTTGTTCGCTTTGATGAATAATCACATCATTTTGTGGCTCTTCTGATTGCAGCGCAGTTAAATCACTATTAGCTGATAGCACTTCGATTAACAACGCAAGGTCTTTTTCCATAGCTGAAAGGCGCTCAATGCTCGGCTGTTGATTTTGCCACTCGGCAGCAAATTGCTGTACTTGCTGCTCAGTATAAGCTGGCTGAGTTTGCTCTTGGCTCATCATACATGCTGTCAAAGCAGTTAAGCTGATGGTTATCAGTAGATATTTAGAGAAAATAGAAAAATGCATGGTGACGTCAATTCTAAAAAACAGACTTAAATCTTAGCAATAAAAATGCCACCTTTAGAGTGAATATTTGACGCTAAAAATAAATTCGGTTGTCAGTGTAGTTGCTTACCCAGCAATCAATGCCTTGTCGTTTAATAGCTTCACAATCGGCTTTCGCATTTTTTAAATACTTATAACGGCCAAACTTAAGACGATAATAAGTATGCTCATTTACTTGTGCTACTTCAACATTGAGTATCGGTTTACCTTGAAAGATGCTTGGAGCACGCTTAACCATTTTTTTAAATGAATAAGCCAGGCCTTGTTCAGATCCAACAGACATAAGCTGTAAAGCAAAACTATAACTATGATTAGAAAGCTCAGCCTTTGCCGATGACTCTGGCACAGAGCTAAATTTTTTATCTGAAGTCTGCTTAACAGTTTTAACTGATGAATAGTTTGTGCTTACCCTATCTGGGCTCGCTTGCATTTGCACATGATAAGTACTTGGCTGATTGAACGATTTATTAAAAAGGTTGGGAAAATCTAAGTTTAGAGTTTGATTTTCAAGAAAATAATGCCAAGGATTATTACTACAGCCAGATACAGCTAGTAACACCACTAGGTATAAACTGTAACGTAAAGACTTTAAGTAGCATTTCATAATCAGGATTCTTTAAAGTACCATTAAAAAACAACTTCTTATCCAAAGAAGAGCACACTGTTAGTACTTACCTGTACATCAACACTTAATAAGATAATTTGAGATATAAAACATAACCACTAACAAATTAACGTTTCGACTATAATTTTTTATTTTAGTTCTGAATTGAAAAAACTTAAGATGAAACAATTAATTTACATTCAATAGTAACAATGAGTTAAGACAAAGGTATATCAGAAAAATCCTTTATTGGGTAATAATCGGCAATTGTAAGGTTTATGTAAATAATAAAAAAGTGCCATATAGGCACTTTTTTTACATAATTTTTAACTAGATGGTTTGCATTGCTTATTTAACCAGCGACTTAATGAAGTCTGTTAGCTCACCTTTGAATTCATCACGACGCAGTGCAAATTCAACAATGGCTTTTAAATAACCAATTTTGCTGCCGCAGTCGTGGCTTTTACCTTTCATTGAATAAGCATCAACAATTTCTTTTTCCATTAGCATAGCAATGGCATCTGTTAATTGGATTTCATCACCAGCACCAGCTGGGGTTTTTGCAAGTAATGGCCAAATATTTTTGCTCAATACGTAGCGACCTACAACAGCAAGGTTTGAAGGTGCTTGATCAACAGGAGGTTTCTCAACCATGTTTAAAATAGCAGCGCTTTCACCTTGTTGAATTTTTACATCACCTAAATCTACTACACCAAACTTATCAACTTCGTTTTGTGGCACAGGTTCAACCATAATCTGGCTTTCACCCGTACTTTCAAAACGCTGGATCATTTCAGCTAAGTTATCTTTTTTAAGGTCGCTTGCTACATCATCGATGATCACATCCGGCAAGATAACTACAAATGGTTCATTACCAATGATAGGAGCTGCACAGTTAATAGCATGGCCGAGACCTTTCGCTTCACCCTGACGAACTTGAATAATCGTGACATCTTTCGGGCAAATTGATTGTACTTCTGCAAGTAATTGGCGCTTTACACGTTTTTCAAGCGTAGCTTCTAACTCAAAACTGGTATCAAAGTGGTTTTCAATTGAGTTTTTACTTGAATGCGTTACTAAAACAATTTCTTTAATTCCTGCTGAAATTGCTTCATTTACAACGTACTGAATCAACGGGCGGTCAACAATAGGAAGCATTTCTTTAGGAATTGCTTTTGTTGCAGGTAACATACGCGTGCCAAGACCAGCAACTGGGATCACAGCTTTCATTGATTTCTCCTTAAATTTTATTGTTCTTACACTGAAAACGGATACTTAATTGCATCGTGACACTGATAACCTACTACTTCAAAATCATCTTTTGTAACCCAGGTTTCAATGTCTTCTAGTGATTTAATGTTTGGGTTTATTTTTAATTCTGGCGACGCGAAAGGCTCACGCTTAAGCTGCACATCACGCATCAACTCAAGTTGGTTTTCATAAATATGCGCATTCGCTACTTTATGATACGCCTTACCCGGCTTGTGACCAGTGATTTGCGCAACTAATGCAAGCAACACAAAACATTGAATTTGATTAAAGTTCAAACCCAACGGCACATCACAGCTACGTTGGTATGATGTTAAGTATAGAGTATCGCCCAACAAAGAAAAGGTGTGCGTGTGCATACAAGGACGTAAACAACCTAGCTCAAACTCACCTGGGTTATAAAAAGTGACGATTTCACCTCGATCATCAATCCCTTTTGACAAGTTATCGATAACTTTTTTAAGTTGATCAAGGTGGCTGCCATCCGGGCGTTGCCAACTGCGGCCTTGCACACCATACACTCGACCCATATCATCTTCACCACGACGATGCGGGTTTTCTAGCCAAGCTTTGTTTTCGTTTGCGTTAGCATTCCAAGTCATACAGCCGATATCACGAAACTGCGCAGCGCTGTCGTAACCACGTAAATAACCAAGTAACTCCGCAATCGCCGCTTTATAAAAGCTCTTGCGCGTTGTTATTAGCGGAAACTTATTATTTGCCACATCATATTCAAGATCGGCATTAATAACGGTTAAACACTTGGTACCAGTGCGTTTGTTCTCAACCCACACACCTTCGTCAACAATACGCTGACATAAATCTAAATACTGTTTCATTGATTTGCTCTTGTTATGCTTTACTTGCCACGCTGTGTTGCGGCTTTTTATAGGCCCATATTAACAAACCAAGGCCACCAATTACCATCGGCAATGACAGTATTTGCCCCATCGAGATAAAGCCTGCGAATAAACCTAAATGAGCATCTGGCTCACGGAAATATTCAACAATAAATCTAAACACGCCATAGCCAAGTAAGAACACCCCAGCAACACTTCCCGCTGGACGAGGCTTTTTAATAAACCATTGTAAGATTAAGAACAGCACCAAACCTTCTAAAAAGGCTTCGTATAATTGTGATGGATGACGAGGCTCTGGGCCCCCTGATGGGAAAATAAACGCCCAAGGTACATCAGTCACTCGGCCCCATAGTTCGCCATTAATAAAGTTACCAATACGTCCAGCTAGTAAACCAAGCGGCACCAGTGGCACTACAAAATCGCCCACTTCAAATAATGATTTTTTACGTGTCCAGGCAAAAATAGCAATGGCTGTAATCACACCTAGCGTACCGCCATGGAACGACATACCACCTTGGTCAATTCTGAATAAGTACAGTGGGTTTTCAATAAAGTAGCTGAACTGATAAAACAATACATAACCAATACGGCCACCGAGTATTACCCCGAGCATGCCGTAAAATAATAAGTCACTAACTTGTTCTTTTGTCCAACCTGAGTTTGGTTTTTCTGCTTGACGATTAGCAAGCCACATCGCCAAAGCAAAACCAATTAAATACATTAAACCGTACCAACGTACGCTGAGCGGGCCTACCGAAAAAATAACCGGATCGATATCTGGAAATTGAAGAGCCATAAAAATAAAAACCTTTAACTAAACACCATTTTAAGCGCAATTATGACAAGTAATAGCGCGAATACTTTTTTTATTGTTGCCACAGGCAAGTAATGCGTGGCCTTGGCACCTATTGGCGCAATGAGCGACGAGGTAACCACAATCCCGACTAACGCAGGTAAATACACAAATCCGGCAAATCCATCACTGAAAGATGTTAATTGCCACCCAGCAGATACGTAACCCACCGAGCCGAACAGCGCAATGACAATACCACATGCAGCAGCACAACCAATGGCCTTTTTAATATCAACGGAAAAATAATGCAGTAGCGGCACAATAAGCGCCCCACCACCAATACCAATTAGCCCTGACAGCGCCCCCATTATGGCACATAAAAAGCCAAGAATAGGCCCTGATGGAAGCGGCTTTTCACTGGCGGCTTTTTTACGTGTCGATAACACCATTCTAAGTGCGATAAACACCACGCTACCGGCAAAAACAAAGCGCAGCAATTGCTCAGGAATAAAGCTTGCTGCAAAGCCACTGATCAATGCGCCAAGACCAACGCCAGTCATAACCCAAGGAGCAATTTCCCAAGGCACGTTAGCATTACGATGATGAGCAAAGGCTGAAGAAGTCGAGGTAAAAATAATGGATGCTAACGAGGTTGCTATCGCGATAACTAATACATGGCTTGGGTCGGCAACATTAAACGACACTAATAGCGCACTAAGCACCGGTACGATAATAAGACCGCCACCAATACCTAATAATCCTGCTAAAAATCCAACCACGCTGCCCAAAATTGCGCAGTACACCATTAAAAGTATTACGTCATGCATAGCACACTCATATATTCAATTTGTTATATACATATACTAAACTAATATATATACCCAAACCACCTCAAGATGCGAGTTTCAGTTGGAATTAAAAGCGATTTAGGCAAGGCATTGATTGCAAGTAATAGTGGTTCACAGCACAATTTTCCCTCATGATTGACCTTGGCTTGGGGTGTAAAAAAGCTCACCGAGTTGATGTTCGATCATAAAGTTACGTGTCAACCTAAGTACATGCTTTGCCGTTGGTTGTAATAAGCACTCTGCAAGTAACTTTTCCATATCACTGACATTTAATCGCCTAAGCACAAACTTAATTTTACTAATCGAAGCGTAGTTCATGCTCAAGCTTCGATACCCCATCGCAATGAGCAGTAAAGCGCCTTCAGGGTCGCCCCCTAACTCACCACATAAACTAAATGGCAACTCATGTTGCTGACACTCTTGTGCTATTTTTAACAGCACTCTAAGTACACTTGGGTGATAAGGGTTAAATAGCTCAGCAACGCGGGCATTAGAGCGATCAACTGCCAGCATATACTGGGTTAAATCGTTGCTACCTACAGAGCAAAAATCGACTTTTTGCGACCACTCTTCAAGCATAAATACACTCGAAGGTACTTCTAACATCACGCCGATTTCCGGGCGCTCAATGGCTTGCTCAGGGTATTGTTCACTTAACTCAAAGTAGGCTTGTTCGAGCAGTTTTAACGATTCATCCACTTCTTCTGAGCCACTGATCATCGGCAGCATGATTTTTAAATTACCCAACCCAATGTTGGCTTTTAACATTGCCTTGAGCTGATCTAAAAATAGCTCTGGATGGTCTAAGGTCACGCGAATACCACGCCAACCTAAAAATGGATTTTCTTCTGTTATATTGAAGTAATCTAAAACTTTATCGCCACCAATATCGAGTGTACGCATCACCACAGGATTAGGATGGTAACTAGTGAGCACTTCACGATACCAGCTTTCTTGTTCTGACTGTGAAGGAAATTGGCCTTTTTGCATAAACCAGGCTTCGGTGCGATAAAGACCTACCCCATCGCAAAATGGCTTATTGTCATGCTCGGTATTTAATTCAAGACCCGCGTTTAGTAGCAAGCTAATGTGTTCGCCATCTTTAGTGACGGCATCTAGGTTTTGCTCTGCTACAAAACGGTCGTTCAATAAGGCTTCTTGATATTTGAGCTGACTGTATTCCTCTTGCAGCATTTGTGAAGGAGAAATATATAAACGCCCTGCATAGGCATCTAAAATCATTTGCTTGCCTTCAAATTGCAATAACGGCACATCTTCAATGCCCCAAATAGCAGGGATCCCCATAGCACGAGTTAATATAGAAGCATGACTATTTGCCGCACCATTAACACTCACAACCCCAGCGAGGTGCCCTTTAGGTACTTCAGCAAGCATTGCGGGGGTTAATGTACCGGCAATTAAAATAGTGTCTTTAGGGTAAGGTTTTGCCGCATGCTCAGTATTAACTAAGTGATGTAAAACCCGTAAACCAATATCTTTAACATCAACAGCACGCTCTTTAATGTAAGGATCTTGCATGGCATTGAATTGAGTCACCAATTTCTCAATTACAATTTTCAGGGCGCTTTTAGCATTCCAGCCTTGTTGTAATTGCGCTTCAACATTTTGACCAAGACTTTTGGCATCAAGTAACTGCTGATAAACATCAAATACCGCCAGTGCCTCTTGCGGAATAGAGTCGCTCAGAGTCATAGATAAGGTATTAAACTCGTTACGCGTCGCAGCCACAGCTTGGGTAAATAGCTTACGCTGGGTGCTCACATCGTCGTCTTTTTGCAGTTCAATAGAACTAAAGTCAAGTTTAGGGATCACCACAAAGGCTTCACCTATGGCAATACCTGGTGCACTTGATACCCCTTTTAGTACTGAGGTTTGGTGGGAAAACTCATCAACGCGTAATATTTCTTTTATTTCTGCATGAGCTAACTGAGAAGCTAGCTGGGCCGAGAGCGTAATTAAGAATGATTCCTCGTCAGGGCTAAAAACACGGGCTAGTTTTTGTTGAACAACAATAACCCCTAAAACCTTTTTCTGGTGCACGACTGGCACTGACAAAAATGCGTTATAGCCTTCTTCATTAACTTCAGGTGAGAGTTTAAAACGAGGGTGAGACTTAGCAAAAGCAATATTGATAGGCTCTTCACGCTGAGCAACAAGACCCACGAGACCTTCAGTAAAGCCTATACGAAACTTACCCACTGCATCTGGGTTGAGGCCTTGGGTGGCCATCAATACAAAGTTATCTTGACTATAATCTGCAAAATAAATCGAGCAGCACTGTGTTTGCATGGCATCTTTTACCATTTGCACAAAACACCCCAGCGCACTATTTAAGTCCGCCTGTTGCGACACTGCCTCAGCAATTGATCTGAGCGTGGCTAACATGATGCTGCTCCTTTGATTTAAATAAGGTTGCCCTTATCGTTTATGTCGCCAATGATCTTTGTGTTGCTCTCGTTTATTAAACGGCATTGCAAACGGAGCAAACTCTTTCATTACTCGACGATATACATCGCGCTTAAACGAAACAACTTGCCTAACCGGATACCAATAACTCACCCATCGCCAATCATCAAACTCGGGGTGATGAGTTTTAAGTAAATCTACATCTTCATCTTTACAACGAAGTTTCAGTAAAAACCATTTTTGTTTTTGCCCAATACACACAGGACTTGAGTCTCTGCGAATTAAACGTTTGGGTAATTTATAGCGTAACCAATGTTTAGAACTTGCGACGATCTCAACGTCTTCAGGAAGCAAGCCCACTTCTTCGTGTAATTCTCTGTACATGGTTTGCTCTGCTGTTTCGCCGTCATCAACACCACCTTGGGGAAATTGCCAAGAGTGCTGACCATAGCGACGAGCCCAAAATACTTGTCCCTGATTATTGCAAATTACAATTCCGACATTGGCACGAAAACCTTCGGCATCAATCACCTTAGTGCCTCATTTGTAAGTCGATTTTTATTGATTGTTCCACATAACCTGCGATACAGCAAACACTTTACACCTAAGCCTAAATTAGATTGGAAATTTATTTTTTAACAAACATGTTTAATCAAGATGTTACGAAGTAATTATTATAAAAATGTGCAGTTTGATTAAAATAACTATTTACAACCGTATTTTTACCACCTTACCCACAGCTTGTGCATAACTTTTATAAATCATGCCTAAATTGCAAACAAATCCACAATCCACAGTTGAAATATCCACTTTCTCCACAGAAACTGTGGATAAACATGTTTATATATCTGTATTTATACAAACAACTGTTTAATTAATGAAATAGAAACAACATAAAAAAACAGCAAAACAATTAAATATCAGTTAGTTAGACCAGAACATCCAAAAGTAAAACTGATTATTTTTAGCCCACTCTTAACGTGCGCAAAAAACACCCAAACACAAAGATATCCACTAAGGCACGCATTTGCTATCATGATACGGTTAATTAGACAATCAAATAAACGCCTTATGCGACCAATAAAACCCGCTTCTATAAACGAATTAATGCAACGTGTTGATGATATTGCTGGCCTCACCCTAGGGCAGCTAGCCGAGCAATATCAGTTCAAAACCCCTGACGATTTACTTCGTGAAAAAGGCTGGACCGGGCAACTTATCGAATATGTGCTTGGTGCAACAGCGGGTTCAAAACCAACACCTGATTTTGAAGAGTTAGGCATTGAGCTAAAAACCCTACCTATTTCATTTAAAGGCAAGCCCCTCGAAACAACCTTTGTTTCGGTAACACCGCTATTAAATGTAACCGGAATGACTTGGCAGCAAAGTACGGTTCGTAAAAAGTTGAATCATGTTTTGTGGTTACCGATTTTAGGCGAGCGCGAGATACTACCTTTTCACCGTACCATAGGCAGTGGCTTTTTATGGCAGCCAAGTGCAGAGCAAGATGCCCTTTTACAGCGTGATTGGGAAGAACAAATGGAGCTAATCGCCCTTGGTCGCGTGGATGAAATTTCAGGGCATTTAGGCGATGTAATGCAAATAAGGCCAAAAGCAGCCAACAGTAGAGCGCTAACAGATGCAATTGGCCCAAATGGCCAGATAATACAAACCTTACCTCGCGGCTTTTATCTAAAAACCAGCTTTACTGCCGAAATCCTAAAACAACAATTTCAGCTATAAAAAAACCTCCCGAAGGAGGTTTTTTAAAGTCTTGATGAAGCTAAGCCTGATTACTGACCTTTAACCTCTTTAAGACCGTTGTAAGGTGCTTTCTCACCTAATACTTCTTCAATGCGAAGTAGTTGGTTGTACTTAGCAATACGGTCAGAACGGCTTAATGAACCCGTTTTGATTTGACCAGCTGCAGTACCTACTGCTAAATCAGCAATTGTCGCATCTTCAGTTTCACCTGAACGGTGTGAGATAACAGCTGTGAAACCAGCGTCTTTAGCCATTTTGATAGCAGCAAGCGTTTCAGTTAATGAACCGATTTGGTTGAACTTGATTAGGATTGAGTTAGCAATACCGTTATCAATACCACGCTTTAAGATCTTCGTGTTAGTTACGAAAAGGTCATCACCTACTAATTGTACTTTGTCGCCAATTAGTTGTGTTTGGTGTGCGAAACCATCCCAATCAGACTCATCTAAGCCGTCTTCAATTGAAACAATTGGGTATTGCTCAGTAAGGCCTTTTAAGAAGTGGTTGAATTCTTCAGAAGTGAATTTTTTACCTTCGCCTTTAAGGTCGTAGATATTAGCTTCTTTGTCGTAGAACTCAGATGCCGCACAGTCTAGAGCTAGAGTGATATCTTTACCAAGCTCATAACCTGCATTTGCAACAGCTACCTTGATTGCAGCAAGTGCCGCTTCGTTTGATTCAAGGTTAGGAGCAAAACCACCTTCATCACCTACTGATGTAGAGTGACCTTCAGCTTTAAGTACTTTGGCTAAGCTGTGGAAAACTTCAGCACCCATACGTAATGCTTCACGGAAGTTTGAAGCACCAACTGGCTGGATCATGAACTCTTGAATATCAACAGAGTTATCAGCGTGCTCACCACCATTGATGATGTTCATCATAGGTAATGGCATTGAGTAAACACCTGATGTGCCGTTTAGGTCTGCAATGTGCTCATAAAGCTCAACACCTTTAGAGTTAGCAGCCGCTTTAGCCGTAGCTAAAGACACAGCTAAGATAGCGTTAGCACCTAGTTTTTCTTTGTTTTCAGTACCATCTAAGTCAAGCATTACTTGGTCAACCGCTTTTTGGTCAACTGCGTTTTGGCCTTTAAGCGCTTCAGCGATTTCGTTATTGATATAGCCTACTGCTTTTAAAACACCTTTACCTAGGTAACGTGCTTTATCACCATCACGTAATTCAAGCGCTTCGCGAGTACCTGTTGATGCACCAGATGGTGCTGCAGCACGGCCCCATGAACCATCAGCTAAATGTACATCAGCTTCAACAGTTGGGTTACCACGCGAGTCCATGATTTCGCGACCAATCACTTTTACGATTTCTGACATCTTGATTCCTCTTTTCCCGAAAATGGTGAGTTAGTGCCAATTTTATTAATTATCCTTAATGCCATTGGCTTATTAAAACAAATAAGCCGTGCATAAAGCACGGCCTATTTAAATTACGATGACGCTTTTTGGTGAGTATGTGCAGCTGCAACAAACCCTTCAAATAGCGGGTGACCATCACGTGGTGTTGACGTGAATTCCGGGTGGAATTGCGCGGCAATAAACCAAGGGTGATCTTTATTCTCGATAATTTCGACTAGTTTCTTATCTTCAGATAAACCAGTGAAACTTAAGCCTGCTTTTTCAAGCTGCTCTACAAAGTGGTTATTCACTTCGTAACGGTGACGGTGACGTTCAACAATTTCGTCACTACCGTATACTTCACTTACTTTAGAACCCGGTGTTAAGTGACACTTCTGTGCACCTAAACGCATAGTACCACCTAGGTCAGATTGCTCATCACGGATTTCAACGTTACCGTCAGCATCTTGCCATTCAGTGATTAAACCAACAACTGGGTGTGCTGATTTAGCGTTAAACTCTGTTGAGTTTGCATCTTCAAGGCCTGCAACGTTACGCGCATATTCAATAAGCGCTACTTGCATACCTAAACAAATGCCTAAATAAGGAACTTTATTTTCACGTGCATATTTAGCCGCTAAGATCTTACCTTCAACACCACGGCCGCCGAAGCCACCTGGAACTAAGATAGCATCAAGGTGAGAGAGTAACTCAGTACCTTTGCTTTCTAAATCTTGTGAATCAACGTATTCGATGTTCACAGTTAAACGGTTTTTCAGACCTGCATGCTTTAATGCTTCGTTTACTGATTTATATGCATCTGGTAGTTCGATGTACTTACCAACCATACCAATTGTCACTTCACCTGTTGGGTTAGACTCTTGGTATAACACTTGTTCCCACTCAGATAAATCTGCTTCTGGGCACTCAAGATAGAAACGACGACATACGAAGTTATCTAATTCTTGTGACTTAAGTAACGCAGGGATCTTATAGATGCTTTCTACGTCTGGTAATGAAATAACAGCTTTCTCTTCAACGTTAGTGAAAAGTGCGATCTTCGCGCGCTCGTTATTTGGTAATTTACGATCAGAACGACAGATCAAGATATCTGGTTGGATACCAATCGAACGTAATTCTTTTACTGAATGTTGTGTTGGCTTAGTTTTAACTTCACCTGCAGGGCCTAAGAATGGCACTAGCGTTAGGTGGATAAACAATGCGCGCTCACGGCCAATTTCAGTGCCAAGCTGACGAATTGCTTCTAAAAATGGTTGTGACTCGATGTCACCAACTGTACCGCCAATTTCAACGATTGCTACATCGCGACCTTCAGCACCGTCGTATACACGTTGCTTAATGTCGTTTGTGATGTGTGGAATAACCTGAATTGTTGCACCAAGGTACTCACCACGACGCTCACGTCGTAATACATCTTCATAAACACGACCTTGTGTGAAGTTGTTGCGGCTAGTCATCTTGGTACGGATGAAACGCTCATAGTGACCTAAGTCAAGGTCAGTCTCTGCACCGTCTTCAGTTACAAATACTTCACCGTGCTGAATTGGGCTCATAGTGCCTGGGTCAACGTTAATGTAAGGATCCAGCTTTAAAATAGTCACGTTAAGACCACGTGCTTCTAAAATAGCGGCTAATGACGCTGCTGCAATACCCTTACCCAACGAAGAAACAACCCCGCCAGTTACGAAGATAAATTTTGTACTCATGCGAACCCTAGAATATCAGGAATTAAAAGGAATAATATAGAATCAAGACGGGGCGATATTATAGCAAAGGGGCTGCTATCAATCCAGATAAAATTAGCAAATAAGTGCACAAAAAACGAGCTTGGTTACACTGTACCCAAACTGCTCTACAATGCACTTACCTGGCTTGTTTTTTTATGGCTTCCCATGCGTTGTCCATTTCTTCGAGGCTAGCCGTTTCTAGGCTCTGGCCACGTTCACCTAAATAAGCAGCCACTTTTTCAAAGCGTGACGCGAACTTAGCATTGGCACTTCGTAATAATTGCTCAGGATCGCGCTTAATATGACGGGCAACATTCACTGTTGCAAACAGTAAATCGCCAAGCTCTTCTGCACTGTGCTCTGAATAAGGGTCGTGAGCCAGCGCTTCTTTTACTTCGTCTACTTCTTCAGCAACTTTATCGAGCGCACCATGATAACTTGGCCAATCAAACCCTAGGCTTGCTACACGCTGTTGAATCTTCTTCGCTTTTGATAACCCCGGCATTGCATCGGGAATATCTTGCCACAGGCTCATTTGTGGTGAAGCTGCTTTTTCTGCTCGCTCTTGTGCTTTAATAGCCTGCCACTGCGCCGAAAGCTCAGCGTCAGTCAGCTCACTTTGTTCTGCAAAGACATGGGGATGACGACGCACTAATTTATCATTAAGCGTATTAGCCACATCGGTAAAATCAAATAATCCTTGCTCTTTGGCAAGTTGAGCATAAAAGATGACTTGAAACAGTAAATCGCCAAGCTCACTTTTAAGCTCGGTAAGCTCACCTTTTTCAATGCAGTCTGCTACTTCGTAAGCTTCTTCAAGGGTATGCGGCACTATTGATTTAAAGTCTTGTTTTAAATCCCACGGGCACCCAGATTCTGGGTCCCGTAGTTTAGCCATAATTGCAAGCGACTGCTCAATTGCCTGTTTATCATCCATTACGAATGACCACGCTTTGCATCATGTACACCTTCGATTTGGTGTAACTTAGACAATAAGCGGTTGGTGCTTGATAAGTCATGTACTTCAACCTGCATTGAAAACAGCGCAAGCTGCTTATCTTCTACTGTGTTGACGTTCATGTTCAGCACATTCACTTTTTCGTTTGCAAGTACTGAGCTGATATCTCGAATAAGGCCTGAACGATCGGTCGCTTCAACTTTAATCGTCAATGAGTAAGAGCCATTGACATCGTCTGACCAACTTACTGATATCACCCGCTCAGGATGCTTTTCACGAAGTTTCTCAAACGAATCGCAATCTTCACGGTGAACTGCAATCCCTCGGCCTTGCGTAATGTAGCCAATAATTTCATCGCCCGGCACAGGTCGGCAGCATTTAGCAACATGGCTCATTAAGCTACCTACCCCATCTACAACAATACCGTTCTTATCGCCGGTGACACTTTTTGGTTTTTTAAACTTAATTTGTGGCTCGTCATGCTCACGGTCACTAATAAAGTTTAATAACTGGTTTAAGCGAACATCTCCAGCACCTACCGCAACCATAAGGTCGTCAAGGCCTTTAAGGTTAAAGCGCTCGATTGCTGGCGCTAGATCTTTGGTTGTTAAATCTAGCTTTTGCAGCTCAGTTTCGAGTATTTCTTTACCGGCACTTAAGTTTTTATCGCGATCCAGCTGCTTAAACCAATGATGGATTTTAGAGCGTGCTCGTGAAGACTTAATATAACCTAGCGATGGGTTTAACCAATCACGGC
Source organism: Pseudoalteromonas shioyasakiensis (assembly GCF_019134595.1). Lineage (NCBI taxonomy): Bacteria > Pseudomonadati > Pseudomonadota > Gammaproteobacteria > Alteromonadales > Pseudoalteromonadaceae > Pseudoalteromonas > Pseudoalteromonas shioyasakiensis. Next base: position 2,814,397 of record NZ_CP077770.1, read on the forward strand.
TTGGGTTAGGTTGCTTTTGAGTTAAAATTTCAACCTGATCGCCGGTGCTTAATTGGTGAGTAAATGGCACAATTTTGCCAAACACTTTTGCGCCAATACAACGATGCCCTACATTTGAGTGAATGTAATAAGCAAAATCAAGTGGTGTTGCACCCAGCGGCAAATCGAAAATATCCCCTTTAGGCGTAAACACATAAACACGGTCTTCTACTACTTGGTTTTTAAGCTCTTCCGCTAAGTCACTGCCATCAACAACTTCTTCTTGCCATTGCAGTAACTTACGTAACCAGCTAATTTTTTGCTCGTAGCCTGAACCACGTCCTGGCAATGCACCTTCTTTGTACATCCAGTGCGCAGCAACACCTAGCTCAGCATCTTGGTGCATTTCGCTCGTACGAATTTGAATTTCAACGGTTTTGCCTTCTGGACCAAATACCACGGTATGAATTGACTGATAACCGTTTTGCTTAGGTGTTGCGATGTAATCATCAAATTCTTTATTTAAATGGCGCCAGTTAGTATGCACGATACCTAATGCAGCGTAACAATCTTGCAGACGCTCTACCACTATGCGCATAGCGCGAATATCAAAAAGCTGGTCGAACTCGTAGTTCTTCTGTGCCATTTTTTTGTAGATGCTGTAGATATGCTTAGGGCGGCCATACACCTCACCTTCAATACCTGCTTCAGCCAAGCGTGCTTTTACTAAAGCAACCATGTTCTCCATGTAAGCTTCACGGGCAAGGCGCTTATCATCCAGCTGTTTGGCGATATTTTTATAGGTATCTGGGTGCAAATAACGGAACGAAAGATCTTCAAGTTCCCATTTAAGCTGACCAATCCCTAAACGATTAGCTAGGGGCGCAAAAATGTCGCGTGTTTCTTTAGCGGCAATGACACGCTCTTCTTCACTGGCGTCTTTCACATCACGCAGGTGGCACACTTGCTCTGCAAGTTTAATCACTACGGCGCGCACATCTTCAACCATGGCTAACAGCATACGGCGAATATTATCGATTTGTACTGTGCCTTTTCCTTGATGGGCTAAGGTGCTGATGGTAGCCATTTGGCTTACGCCTGTTAGTAATAACGCAACGTGATTACCCAGCTTTTCGGTGACTGTCTCAATTGAGATTTTTTCGGCTAAAAAATAAGGCGTTAAAAAAGCAGTGGCAAGCGAGTCTGCATCTAAATTTAGCTCAGCTAAAATCTCCACCATCTCAATGGCTGTATTTTCACGTTTTGCATCATCGCAGTGCAGGCACAGTTGGTGAGCCTGCTCTAATAAGGTATGTTTGTCTTCTGTTAGCGCTAACAGCTCGATACGGCTGGCAAAATCACTCGGCTTAGTTAGCTGATGTGACTGTCTAGTGGCTACCATGTGCGCTTTACCTCCTGTGAAATAACGCCATCGTTTCAATATGCCCAGTATGCGGGAACATATTCATAAGCCCAATTTTTTCAATGCTAAAGCCTGCTTGTAAAATAATTGCACTGTCACGGGCTAAAGTAACAGGATCACAAGAGACGTATAAAATCGTTTTAAATTGAGTAAGTGGTAACTGCTCTAAAATAGCCATTGCGCCAGTACGTGATGGATCAAGAACTAACACGTCAAGTTCGGCACTAAACCAAGCAGCTGATTGCATTGATTTTGTTAAATCAAAACAATAAAAATCGGTATTCGACAATGAGTTAGTTTGCGCATTTTGTTTTGCTAATGCAACCGCAGAATCGACCCCTTCAACACCAATAACATATTTAGCATACTTTGCAATCAATAATGAAAAGTTACCAATACCACAAAATAAATCCAATACCTGTTCATGACCTTGTAAATCAAGCCACTGTCTTGCTTGATGTAGCATAGCTTGGTTAACTTGTGGGTTAACTTGAATAAAGTTTTCAAGGCCAAACTCAAAGCGTAAATCATAAGCTGGTATCTGGTAGTACGGCATTGGATGGTCACTGTGATCAATTTCACCACTTTGTGATTGCCACACAACACGCCAGCTATATTCATCACACGCCGCTACGACTATGGCTTTTAACTCTGCATTAATAGCTTTGGTATGCCTAATAACCACAAAGGCCGCATTATCAGCTTCACATAATTGTAAGTGACTAATACTACTCAGACCTGAATGGCTGTTGATAAGAACATCAAAAACTGAAAAAACGTCTTTAAAAGTGCTGCTCAGCACATCACAGCTTTCAATACTCACCAATTGTTTAGAGCCTTGAGCTCGATATCCTACGCGCATTTTCTTTGCGGCTTTGTCATGCATTACAGCAATACGCGCAGAGCGACGGTAATGGCGCTCTTCACTAAGCAGAGGTGCTTGCCAATTTAAGTCATCAGCTTTGGCAAACTTGCTAAACAGCTGGCTCACCGCAGCTTGCTTCTCAACCAATTGTTGCTCTGCATTAAGGTGCTGTAGCTGGCAACCACCACAAACCTGATAATGCTGACAAAAAGGAGTAACCCTATGCGCTGAGGCTGATAGTACTTTTTTACAATCAGCACTGGCAAAACGTGCCTTATCTTCAATCAATAACGCTTTTACTTCTTCACCCGGCAAAGCACCATTAACAAAACAGACTTTATTTCCCTGCTTAGCAACGCCTCGCCCTTGGTGATCCATAGCAGTGACATTGAGGGTTAGCATTTTTTGCGAAACGGATTTCTTTTTGGCTTTGAAAATCTGTGCCATCGGGCAACACCTTAATTATTGATAAAGCGGGAGTAAGTATATACTCTTAAACAACGATAATAATGATAACAACATTCTTTATGACTAAATTTGGCTTACGTGACTCAGTCTTAACCCTTACACTTATACCGACTGTGATCATAGGCTTGTTGCTGGGCGGTTATTTTACAATAAATCGTTACATTGAGCTCGATGAAATTTTGTATCAACAGGGCGTGACTATTATTGAGCCCCTCGCCATTGCTGTTGAGCAACCATTAATAAAGCGTGATAAAGCCTTATTAACTCGCTTAGTTAGTCATACACATAACAAACACTCCCCTGCTATCCAATCAATTGCTATTTTTGATGAAAACAATGAGTTAGTGATTTTTAGTAAATACCAAAGTGAATTCAAAGAAATTGTTAGCAGCAATGCAAACAGCATGGATGGCATTCAAGTACAAAATTCTGAGCACTATCTAACATTCTCTACTGCCATAATTAATCATAGCCGCCAAGACATGATTTGGAATCATCACAGCTACCAAGCATCGCTAGGCACTGTGGTGATCATGCTCAACAAACAACAAGCCATTATTGGCCAGCAACGGGCATTATTAGTCAGTGGCGTGGTAATTTTACTCGCGCTCATACTTGCCACCGTATTAGCGTTTAGATTAACTCGCATGTTTATTCAGCCTCTTAATAAGTTAGTACTAGCTACCGACAAACTCATTGAAGGTAAAGTAGACACAGGGCTTGATCAAAAAATGTTTGGCGAATTTGAGCTATTACGCACAGGTTTAAATACCATTTCAGAAACCATGGTTGTACAACGTGATGAGATGCAAAAGCACATTGACCAAGCAACCTCTGATTACCGCGAAACACTCGAACAATACGAAACCCAAAATATTCAGTTAAGTATTGCTAAAAAAGACGCGCAAGATGCGAACCGAGTTAAATCTGATTTCTTAGCTAAAATGAGTCACGAATTACGTACACCATTAAATGGTGTAATAGGTTTTACGCGCCAGCTTTATAAAACCCCGCTCAATAAGCATCAAAAAGATTATCTAGATACCATTGAACTGTCGGCAAATAGCTTACTTACAATTATCAGTGATATTTTAGACTTTTCGAAATTAGAAGCCGGTGCCATGGAACTTGAGTCAATGCAATTCCAGCTCCGTGACAATATTAATGAAGTTATGACCTTGTTGGCACCAAGTGCCCACGAAAAGCAACTTGAGCTTTCAATATTTATCCATCCGCAAGTGCCAGACAACCTAACTGGCGACCCGACCCGCTTTAAACAAATTTTGATAAACCTATTAAGTAATGCCATTAAATTTACTGAAAAAGGCTCAATCAAGGTTGATGTTGGCTACCGTTTACTGGATGAAGAGCGCGCCTCGATTTTGGTGTCTGTCACCGACACCGGTGTGGGTATCCCTATGGATAAACAAGATGCGTTGTTTACACCATTTGGCCAAGCAGACTCTAGTATCACACGTAAATTTGGTGGCACAGGTCTTGGGTTAATCATCACTAAACATATTGTTGAAGCGATGAATGGCCGCATTACTCTAAACTCAGCACCTGGTAATGGTACCTGCTTTACGTTCAACGCCGTATTCAGAACGCCAAGTAACTCAATTACCAGTGACTTACCAACACAATCACTGATCAATAAACGTATTTTGTATCTTGAGCCTCATGAGCATACCCATCAAGCAACGTTATCGCTACTGCATGAATGGCAAACTCGTGTTACCGCCTGCATGGATGAAGAAAGCTTCTTAAATGAGATCAACAAAGACTTCAGCTACGATATTTGTATTATTGGCCATACCGCTACTATTGACGATATGCAGCAACTTAAGAGTTATGTAAAAGCAGTGCGTCCTGTCACTGATTATTTATACATAATGCTTAATACGGTTTCGCATAATATGCGTGAAGCCTTTGTTGGTAGCGGCGCAGATGCTTGCTTAAGTAAACCGCTTAACCACCGTAAATTATGTGAGGTACTTGCTGCGCCTTACCGTCTTGACCACCCGGTGCATAACATTGAGCAAGGTGATGAAAAATTATTACCACTTAAAGTACTGGTTGTTGACGATAACGATGCTAACCTAAAACTAATTTGCACCTTGCTTGAAGAACAAATTGAGCTAATAGATACCGCACATAATGGCTCACAAGCTTACAGCTTAAGTAAAAGCCATAAATATGACTTGATCTTTATGGACATCCAAATGCCAATTATGGATGGTATTACCGCATGTAAACTTATTCGCGAGTCATCTCTTAATGAAGATACCCCTATCATTGCAGTGACTGCTCACGCCCTCGCAGGTGAAAAAGAGCAACTTCTTAAAGATGGCTTTAAAGGTTACTTAACTAAGCCTATTGATGAGGACATGCTAAAACAAATAATTAGCGATCATAGCCCGCAATCGCCGATTAATCGTGAACGTAGTAAAACTGCCGCAGTTGACTCAGAACCTCCATTTGAAAGTGCCCGCCTCGATTGGCAACTGGCACTTCAACGCGCAGGCGGAAAAGAAGAGCTAGCGCTTGAAATGCTCAATATGTTGTTACTCAGCGTGCCTGAAACCTTGCGCCTACTCAATGAAGCTATAGAAAAAGAAGATTGTGAACATGTACTTAGCATAGTACACAAGTTCCATGGCGCATGTTGTTACACAGGCGTACCAAAACTAAAATCACTTGCCGAAACACTCGAGACTGCACTAAAAGGCGATTGCGATTTAAATTATATTGAGCCTGAATTATTTGAGCTTGTTGATGAGCTGAATAATTTGTTAAGTGATGCAGGTATGGTTGAGCAACAACGATAAAAGTTAGAAAGTTAGAAAGTTAGAAAGTTAGAAAGTTAGAAAGTTAGAAAGTTAGAAAGAATATCAAGGAAGATTAATGTTTTTTATTTTATTTTTGTTTTTTACATCATTATCGTTCTTTTGGTTCATACTCAGTTCTAAAAAGCTTAGTGGGATGGCAAACGATTACGTAAAGATCAATTACACAGAGCAGTGGCAAGAATACGAAAGTAAAGCCCGTTTGATGAAGGCCAAATCTGACTCAATGGTTATTCATTCAATCAAGAAAGGTGAACTGTCGGCAATAGATGATGATGTTTTAAAAAGCTTTAAGAAAAAGTATCAATATTTAGTCGCCCTACTCTGCCTTTCGCCTTGGCTATCTTCATTACTTGCACAATTTATTGTTTATCTGAGTAAATAAAAACGCGATGGATATTATATCCACCGCGTTCAGTATTCAAATTTGCTGGCTCTTATTAAGGACGTCAGTTAAAGTCTTGCTTCAATCATTAAACGTTTCATATCGCTGACTGCTTTTTCTAAACCATCAATCGCTGCACGGGCAATAATCGCATGGCCAATGTTTAACTCATAAATTTCTGGCATTGCCGCAATGGGTTTTACATTGTGATAATGAAGACCATGGCCGGCATTAACGATTAAACCTAAGCTATCAGCATATTGTACGCCGCTACGTATACGCTCAAGCTCAGTGTGAAGCTCTTCGTCATTTTCAGCATCAGCATAAGCACCTGTGTGAATTTCAACGTATGGAGCATTACACGCTTTTGCAGCGTCAAGTTGTGCGTTGTCGGCATCAATGAATAACGAAACCTTAATTCCCGCAGCTGTTAGCTTTTCTGTTGCTGCTTTTACTTTTTCAAAATTACCCACAACATCTAGGCCGCCCTCAGTGGTGAGCTCTTCACGTTTTTCAGGCACTAAACAAACATAAGCAGGTTTCACTTCAAGGGCGATGTCGATCATTTCATCGGTGACTGCAATCTCAAGATTCATACGTGTTTGAATCGTTTTTGCCATCACATATACGTCGCGGTCTTGAATGTGACGACGGTCTTCACGCAAATGAATGGTGATACCATCTGCACCAGCATGCTCTGCAACAGCTGCAGCATGCGCAGGATCTGGGTAACTCGTGCCACGCGCTTGGCGTAAAGTGGCAATGTGATCAACGTTTACACCAAGAAGAATATCTTTCATTTTTTTACCTGTTTAATACAACGATTCAAGGCTGAACATCAGCCTACTTAATAAATAACTCACGGCTTTTTAATGGCTTTTTACCAAGTAAAGGCTTGAGTAGGTATCGACTTAATTGCTTTGCCATATATAACACATCAGGGGCGCTAAAGTCATGAGCTGCTATGGCATTTAATTGCTTTCCTGAAAAGCCACTATGGGGGTCGTCATGCAGTAAAAAACCGTATTCAGCAAAATACTGGTAATTTGCTGCATCGTTAATTTCATCACCTTCGGCATCAACACTAAAATCAACGCCATAACCCAGCATCTCAAGTAACTGAAACTCATAAGAGCGCAGCACAGCTTGTAGGTTTTTAGTGGTTGATAATTCGTCTAGATGCTGCTTATAAAGATGATAAACACTTTCCATCGGCTCACTAATAGGTACGATACGATTGGTTAATTCGTTCATATAGAAGCCGCAATAAAGCTCGGTACCCTGCAACATAGTTTGCCGGCCATGGGGTTCAAAACGATTAATGTATTTTAAATCAGACTTGCCGCTATATTGTACGAGCAGAGATTGGAAAGGTTGTAATTGTGCTTTGTGTTTAGTGGCCTGGCGACCACTAACACGGGCCAGCATTCTCAGCTGACCTACGCCTTCTACCAGCATATCGAGCATGACTTGCGAGTCGCTAAATGGACGTCGGTGCAGCAAGTATGCTGTGTAGAATTCGCTATCCATGGCGTGTAAGACTTTACTTAGTCTTCACCATAGCCAAGGCTACGTAGCGCACGCTCATCGTCAGCCCAGCCAGACTTCACTTTTACCCAAAGTTCTAAAAACACTTTGTTATCAAGCATATCTTCAAGGTCTTTTCGAGCTTCACGGCCAATCACTTTGAGCTTTTCGCCTTTATTGCCGATCACCATACGCTTTTGTGTTTCACGCTCAACGAGGATCAAACCATTAATTTGCCAGACACCGTTTTCTTGCCATTTAAACTGCTCGATCTCAACGGTGACCGAATATGGTAGCTCATCACCCATAAAGCGCATCAGCTTTTCACGGATCACTTCAGCTGCCATAAAGCGCATTGAACGGTCTGTTACGTAGTCTTCAGGGAAGTAAAACTCACAAAGCGGTAAACGCTTTTTCACTTCATCTTTGATTAAATCAATATTTTTACCCTGCTTCGCAGAGACCGGCATAATAGCCACAAAATCAAATTTACCACCTAAAAACTGCATGTGCGGAAGCACTAAATCACGGTCTTTAACTTGGTCAATTTTATTCATCACTAATAATACTGGACGACCACTCTGACGTACTTTATTTAGTACCATCTCATCGTCTTCGTTCCAGTGTGTGCCTTCAACCACAAAGATGATAAGTTCCACATCGCCAATTGAGCTTGATGCAGCACGGTTCATTAAACGGTTAATAGCGCGTTTTTCTTCGACGTGTAAGCCTGGTGTATCAACATAAACAGCTTGGTATTTACCTTCGGTATGAATACCCATGATACGGTGGCGTGTGGTTTGTGGCTTACGTGAGGTAATAGACACCTTTTGCTCAACAATATAGTTAAGTAAGGTTGATTTACCTACATTTGGGCGGCCAACAATGGCAACCATACCGCAGTGCGTATCTAGCTCTGCAGGTTCTTTGCTAATTAAATCATCAAGATTCATTTTTAAGTATCTTTAAGGCTTTTTCAGCGGCTTTTTGCTCAGCTTTACGACGTGAGCTACCTACTGAGATAATGCTATCCATCCCTTCAACAATACATTCAACCGTGAATGTTTGATTGTGCGCTTGGCCTTTTGTATCAATTACAGTGTAGCCAGGTAACGATAATTTGCGCGCTTGTAAGTATTCTTGAAGTAATGTTTTCGGATCTTTTTGATTTAAGCCCGGCGAAATTGCGTCAAGACGCGACTCGTACCAACTTAAAATTAACTCACCACATTGTTCAATGTTTGAGTCTAAGAACACTGCACCAATAATCGCCTCTACGGCATCAGCAAGGGTTGATTCACGGCGAAAACCACCGCTTTTAAGCTCACCCGGACCTAAGCGTAAGTAATCGCCTAAGCCAAACTCTAGGCCAAACTCAGCCAACGTTTGACCACGAACTAGGGTCGAACGCATGCGGCTTAAATCACCTTCGCGTGCTTTTGGAAATTTAGTGTAAAGTGCATTCGCAATCACAAAGCTCAAAATCGAATCACCTAAAAACTCTAAGCGCTCGTTATGTTGGCCTTTATGACTGCGGTGCGTCATTGCCTGCTCAAGCAAAGCTTGATCAGTAAATGTATAACCTATTTTGTTGTATAACTCTGTTACGTTTTTTTTCATCGTTACTGAATATTACCTAGGCGTTCAAAACGAACACCAGTTGGAACCCAGCCTGGTAAAAAGTCATCTGGGCCATTCTCAAATTCAAAACTCATCCATATAAAGACGGCTTTACCTACCAAGTTTTCTTTAGGTACAAAGCCCCAAAAGCGACTGTCTTGGCTATTATCACGGTTATCACCCATCATGAAATAATGATCGGCAGGAACAACCCACTCGTCTGAGCGTGTACCTGGTTGTTGATAATAACGGCCTTTCATTTCAGGAGCTTGCGGGTTAATTAAAATATTATGATTCACTGTGCTTAGGTTTTCTTCTAAGCGCACTAAATTCATCGAACCCTGCTTGAACTCGTCACTATTGAGGATTTCCATATCAATTTTGTTGTATTCATTACACAGCAAATCACCTTGCTGCGTTTCACCTTCGGCACATTTTGGCTGAATATAAAGGTGCTTATTGCGATATACAATTTTATCGCCCGGTAAACCAATCGTGCGTTTAATGTAATCCACGCGCTCGTCTAATGGGTATTTAAATACCACAATATCACCACGTTCAGGTTCATCAACATCAACTAACTGGCTGCGCCAAATTGGGTCTTTGATGCCATATGAGTACTTCTGCACTAAAATGAAGTCACCCACTAATAGGGTTGGCATCATTGAGCCTGATGGAATTTGAAACGGTTCAAAAATGAAAGAGCGAAAAATAGTGATCGCTGCAATCATCGGAAAAATTGACTTAGCCGTTTCAGTGATACTTGGCTCAGGCGCAATTAATGCAGCGGTTTCTTCGTCTAATTCGCCGCCTGCTGCATTTTGAGCAAGGGCAATGCGTTGCTGACGTTTTGGCGCAAACATAAAGTGGTCAATTAACCAAATTAATCCTGAGCCTAGCGTTAACAACACTAAGAAAATAGAAAAGTAACCCGCCATGCATTAATTCCTTTATTTACTTCTAATTATTTACCAACTTTAAGGATAGCTAAGAATGCATCTTGAGGTACTTCAACGTTACCTAGTTGCTTCATTCGCTTTTTACCTTCTTTTTGTTTTTGTAGTAGTTTCTTCTTACGACTCACGTCACCACCGTAACATTTCGCGATTACGTTTTTACGTAATTGCTTAACTGTTGTACGGGCAATAACATGCTGACCAATCGCTGCTTGAATCGCAATATCAAACTGCTGACGTGGAATTAAGTCTTTCAGTGCTTCAGCTAACTGACGACCACGTGATTGTGCAATATCGCGGTGTACAATAATCGCTAACGCATCAACACGCTCACCATTAATTAATACGTCAACACGTACCATGTCTGAAGCTTGGAAATGCTTAAAGTTATAATCAAGCGATGCAAAACCACGGCTTGTTGATTTTAACTTATCAAAGAAGTCCATGACTACTTCAGCCATCGGTAATTCGTACGTCACCGCAACTTGCTTACCATGGTAGCTCATTTTAGTTTGTACACCACGCTTTTCAACACAAAGCGTAATTACATTACCTAAAAATTCTTGCGGAACTAATATGTTAGCTTCAACAATTGGCTCACGGATTTCAAGAATATTATTCACCGGCGGTAAGTCAGACGGGTTATCAACCTGTTGAGTTCCATCTTTTGTCTCTACTTCGTAGATTACTGTTGGCGCAGTGGTAATAAGGTCAATGTCGTATTCACGCTCAAGACGCTCTTGAATGATTTCCATGTGTAGCATGCCTAAGAAGCCACAACGGAAACCAAAGCCTAGTGCTGTTGAGTTTTCTGGCTCGAAGAATAACGACGCATCGTTCAAGCTTAATTTATCAAGTGCATCACGGAATGACTCATAGTCATCTGATGAAATTGGGAACATACCAGCATAAACCTGCGGTTTAATGCGTTGGAAGCCTGGTAAACGCTCTGGAGCAGAATTACGTTGTAAAGTGATGGTATCACCTACAGGTGCACCATGGATTTCTTTAATACCCGCAATAACAAAGCCTACTTCACCGGTTTTTAGGATACCCGTGTTGGTTTGTTTTGGTGTGAAAATACCCACTTTATCAGCAATATGAACTTGATCATTCGACATGATCTTAATTTTATCGCCCGCGCGCAATTCACCATGCTTAATACGTACTAATGATACAACGCCTTGGTATGGGTCAAACCATGAGTCAATGATAAGCGCCTGTAGTGGCTCATCTTTGTCACCTTCTGGTGGCGGAATATCTTTAACAATGATTTCTAATACTTCTTCAATACCAATACCAGTTTTAGCACTACATTGCACAGCATCTAGGGCATCGATACCAATGATGTCTTCAATTTCTTCTGCTACACGAAGTGGATCGGCTTGTGGTAAGTCGATTTTATTTAGAACTGGAATAACTTCTAAGTCCATTTCGATTGCTGTGTAGCAGTTAGCTAAGGTTTGTGCTTCTACACCTTGACCCGCATCAACAACTAAAAGTGCACCTTCACAGGCCGCAAGTGAACGCGATACTTCGTATGTGAAGTCAACGTGTCCTGGCGTGTCGATAAAGTTTAACTGGTATGTTTCGCCGTCTTTAGCTTTATAATTTAGCGTTACACTTTGCGCTTTGATGGTAATACCACGCTCACGCTCAATGTCCATTGAGTCTAACACCTGCTGCTGCATTTCACGGTCTGTTAAACCACCACAAACTTGGATAAGACGGTCAGAGAGAGTCGATTTACCATGGTCAATATGGGCGATGATCGAAAAATTACGGATATGCTTCATAAACTGGATTCTAAACTTCTATATAAAATGGACTAAGTGTATAAAGCGACAATTTTACATTTAATTGGCTTTAATCACCATCTATTTGAGTGAAAGGAATAGTAATTGGGTGAATTTTTATTACTTTAATATCATGCTTAAGGCTCTTAACCCTTGATTTTGCTATAGCATAGCCCGTTAAGCCACCAATCACGGCGGCTAAAATTTGCCAGCCTTCTGCAAGTGAAAAAGCCGAAAATGCGATTAAAGCAAACCCTAAACTAAACAAAAGGGGTAGCATGTAAACAGCCATAGCATGTTTAACTAAGTGGCTATCATCAAGTGCTAAAGTTACTTTTTGCCCTACTTGGAGCTCTTTTTCGAAGGTATAAGGAAAGGTTTTTTTAGCTGTTCCAAACAACTTTGCAAAAACTTGCGAACCACAACGACCATTACAGCCGGCACAGGCTTGCTTTTGTTCTGCTTCTAAATTCGCTATCGTGCCTTTAACCGACACGACAGTGAGTGTTTGTTCAATCATGATTTAAAGAGGTCGCGCTACCGACTCAGCTATAGCTTTGGCTGTCATAGCAGGAATATTACCAACAACCGATACATCAAAGCTACCACCATTGTGCACATACACAGTCGTTGCACCTGAGGTTAAAGCGCCGCTTGCGCGCTTACCCGGTAAAGGTCTTTGAATAAAAACAGACACTTCAACAAACCCATCTGAATATAAATAATAGTCAGCAAGTTCATTATTTAAATCAAGTTTATGACGATCTGACTTTAATAGCTTAAAGCCATCTGGCAACCAACCAATTTTCCAATCATTCGCTGCGCTGTCTTCATTATTGGCTAAATCGTTAGTCGCAAGTACTGCTGGAAAATCACGATTTTGCATTTCAACTAACATAGGAGCAGGCTGCTCTGTTACGCTGATATGAGTTAACTGTAACTGCTCAAGCATCTCACCTTTGTGATTCACATAGGCAGATTTAAGTAACAACGAAGACTCAGTATCTAGCCAAATCCAATAGTTATATTTGTATTCATCTTTTGACTCGATACGCACTAACTGTGCTGAGCGCCCTGCAATACGTCCTTTTCCGCCAAGCACAAAATCATAGTGAGCGCTTAGTCGGTTAATATCTTTAAAAAGTACTTCAGGAATTGGCCCGGCAATAGAGTCTGTTTTAACTGAATAAGGCTCTGAATGAGGCTCAAAATAGGTCACCTGATCGTCAACGCGCACCATTTCTAGGCCAGCGCCGTTGAGTAAACTTAGATGCTCAAGTTCAATATCACCTTGTTTTGCATGTAACCAGCGATAAGGTTCCATAGCTTGGCCTTTTACAACCACAAATGATGCGTCAAAGTTGCGAGTATGAACGGCCGTAGCCATATCATTTAATAAAGTCTTGGCGGGATTTTCGTCGCTGGCAATGGCTGGAGCCGTTAATACCAGCGACAAAATAAAAGTAAAAACTTTCATTTAATTAGTTTTTTTCCTCGTCTGCATTTTCTGCAGTTTGCGATTTTTCTAGCGAATATGCAACACGTGCTTGACGTTGGTGCTCAAGAACTAATGCACCAATACGCTGCTGTTGTAACTCACGTAAACCTTGCTCTGCATTTTCTAATGCAGGTTGCTCTGATGAGTAACTTACAGGAGAAGCCATACCTGTTAATGGTACTGTTTGTAATGTTGGAATGTCACTTTGCGGAGACTCGGTGTTTTGTGGCAATGTTTGTACGCCCACAATCGCAAACATAGCAACACTAGCAGCAATAGCCACTTGGGCAAATGGACGACGCCAATTAAATGCTACCACGTTATCAGTGCCTGTTGCCGCCACGATCTCTTCGCTTTTTGGTGCCGTTGTTTTATTCGCGAAATCTGCGTAAACAGGTTCTTGCTCAAGTGATTCTGCCACTGCATCTGCAATGTCAAAATTAAAAGCGTTGTTATTTGCCTCAGCACGCATTACATCACCAATCATTGCGTAACGACCAAATGTAGACACATCGTCGTTTGTGATCGCTTGATCAGTTAACTGCTGCTCGCCGTCAAGTAACGCGGACAACTGCTCATTATCCAACTTGTTAACGTCTGCTTTTGTCATACTAAGACTCACCTATTAATGGATTCAATTTATTATCAATCGCCTCACGGGCACGGAAAATACGTGAACGCACCGTTCCCACAGGGCAATCCATAACCACGGCTATTTCTTCATAGCTCATACCTTCAATTTCACGAAGGGTAATCGCGGTTTTTAGATCTTCAGGCAAACTATCAATCGTATTAAAAATTACAGCACGTACTTCGTCACTTAATAACAGGTTTTCTGGCGATGCGTTTGAACGCATTGCATCTGCACTGTCATAAAATTCTGCTTCTTCGGCATCAACATCGTTAGCTGGGGGTTTACGACCCTGCGCAACTAAGTAATTTTTAGCACAATTTACGGCGATACGGTACAACCAAGTATAAAAAGCGCTATCACCTCTAAAGTTAGGTAAAGCACGGTAAGCTTTAATAAAAGCTTCTTGTGCGACATCAGCAACATCACCTTGATTCGATACATAACGTGAAATCAAACCTGCAATTTTATTCTGATATTTTCTAACTAATAGGTTGAAGGCGTTTTTATCTCCTTGCTGGACCCTTTTAACTAGCGCTAAATCCAAATCCTGCTCGCTCATTCGAGCCGGTACTCCTCTGTTTGATTCTTGCTTGCTATTCATATACTCGCCATTGTTTACACAAACTCTGACTGCACCATGAATATAAAAGTTCAGTTTAAAATGATTTTTTTATAAAATAGCACGCAAATAAATTGAGTCATACCAATCTTATTACACGACAACCTCAATAACTGCTTAAGAATCAACGGTTATCTAAATTAAATTCACAATTTAAAACAGCTAACAATAAACTGTTTATGTGACGATAAAACTAATAAGATTGGTATAACGTATTAAAATGACTAATAGTGTTAAAGCAAATATGGTACATATACGTATACCACATAAAAATTTATTTGCTCAAACTTTTGGCACTACTAGCCGAGCATTGTAACTGCAAAGACCACAGACATGAACCAAAATAAACATCACATTACTGATGTCGCTATCATTGGCAGCGGCGCCGCTGGCCTTTCTCTTGCTTTATCGCTTGCTAATCACTGTAAGGTGACAGTACTTAGTAAAGGCGCATTAACTGAAGGTTCTACCTTATATGCTCAAGGTGGTATTGCAGCGGTATTTGATAAAAAGAATGACAGTATTGAATCTCATGTTGAAGACACTCTAGATGCAGGCGGCGGATTATGTGACCGTGATGCGGTTCACTACACAGCGAGCAATGCAAAAAAATGTTTAAAGTGGCTAATTGAGCAAGGTGTGCCTTTTGACATGGAGTTCGATTCAAAAGGTAAAGAGCGTTTTCATTTAACTCGCGAAGGTGGTCATAGTCATCGCCGTATTTTACATGCCGCCGATGCAACTGGCCGAGCAGTGCAAACCACCTTAATTAGCCAAGTACAAGCACACCCTAACATCACCCTGTTAGAAAATTACAATGCCATTGATTTAATCACAGATAAAAGCTTAGCTAAAAAAGGCAAGCATGTTCACGGCTTATACGTCTGGAATTGTGTAGATAAAAAAGTTGAAACTATCGCAGCTAAGTTCGTATCACTGGCAACAGGCGGCGCAAGTAAAGTGTACTTATATACTTCTAACCCTGATGTATCGAGTGGTGATGGTATCGCAATGGCATGGCGTGCAGGGTGCCGTGTTGCCAATATGGAGTTTAACCAATTCCACCCAACAAGTTTGTACCACCCAGAGCTGCAAAACTTTTTGATCACCGAAGCAATGCGCGGTGAAGGTGCTTATTTAAAACGCCCTGATGGCACTCGCTTTATGAAAGACTTTGATGAGCGCGAAGAACTTGCCCCTCGCGATATTGTTGCTCGCGCTATCGATTTTGAAATGAAACGCCTTGGTGCGAACTGTGTGTACCTTGATATTAGTCACAAAGATAAAGACTTTATCATTGAGCACTTCCCAACTATCTACGCAAAATGCTTAAGTGTTGGCCTAGACATTACGAAAGAAGCCATTCCTGTGGTGCCTGCTGCACACTATACCTGTGGCGGTGTTATGACCGACTTTAATGGCCGTACAGATTTAGATAACTTATACGCGGTTGGCGAAGTAGCTTACACAGGTTTACATGGCGCTAATCGTATGGCGAGTAACTCGCTACTCGAATGTATCGTGTTTGCCCATGCTGCCGCGAAAGATATTCTGAGCAAAATCGATGCAAGCCCTGCCCTTGAAGCCTTACCACTTTGGGATGAAAGCCGCGTAACTAACTCAGACGAAGAAATCGTTATTACCCACAACTGGCATGAACTAAGGTTATTTATGTGGGATTACGTGGGTATTGTACGCTCAACAAAACGTTTAGAACGTGCGCTCCACCGCGTTGAATTACTGCAGCAAGAAATTCACGACTATTACGCAAACTTTAGAGTTACAAATAACTTATTAGAACTTCGAAACCTAGTACAGGTTGCAGAGCTTATTATTCGCAGCGCCCTTGAGCGTAAAGAAAGTCGTGGTCTTCATTACACGATTGATTACCCAGAGCAAAACGAAAATCCAACGCCGACAATTTTAACGCCTAAGTCGGTCGCTGCACTGCAATAATCGCACGCTTTAAACGCGAGAAACTTTCTTCATCAACACTGGCTGAGCTTATAATCAGCCAGTGTGATTGATAAAACCCAGCCAACCTCAGCACTACAAAATTAGCAAACACATAACTTTTAGCTGTTATCTGGCCTTGAATTTTAAGTTTGTCGTTAACAAACCTGAGCTCTGCTTGCTCTAAAATTATAAAACCCTTTTCAGGCTGTGCTTGTTGGACTTTTTTAAAACTAAGAATGGCTAAGCAAAAGCACGCTAAACAAGCCAAAAGTTGAGCGAAAACATGCTGGTAAACAAAGCATAAAGTGATGGCTGTTAAGCAAAAAAAGACCACAAAGGGTTTGTGGTCTGTGGTGTTGTTTGTAACGGTAAATCTATACACGAACTCGGTCTAAAATTAACGCGACCATACCGTTCAGTTCTGGGTCCTTACACTCTTCATGACCCATGAACCAGGCGAATAAATCAGGATCATCGCACTCAAGTAAGCGTTGAAAAACGGCTTGCTGTTCTTTTGATAGTGAGTCAAACGCTTCTTCAACGAATGGCATAAATAAAACATCTAGTTCTAACATACCGCGACGGCATGCCCAACGAATACGTTCTTTACTGTGAATTTCAGTCATTTTAAACCTCGTACTTATTTGTCTGCAGTTTACCAAATTGCTATCGAATAAACAGCTATTTAAATTGCTACCCTAACTAAGTTATCATTAGCGCTCATTCATATCGTAAAGAAGGTTTTTATGTCGACTGTTTACGCATGTCCTTTATCTTATTCACTTATCAGCCTAACTGGCAAAGATAAGTTGTCTTACCTTCACGGACAAATTACGCAAGATATCAACAAATTAACTGATGATAACTTCCTTTGGGCTGGCCACTGTAATGCAAAAGGCAAGCTTTGGGGTGTGTTTAGATTGTTTTCATACCTTGATAGCTATTACCTTGCGGGCTCAAAACCTGAGGTAGAGCAATCGCTAGTCGAGTTAAAAAAATATGCGGTATTTTCGCAAGTAGACATTCAGCAATCTGAAAAACCGCTAATTGGCTTACTAGGTGATGACCTAACAGCGACTCTAGAAACCTTAGCAATTAATTTTGACGACGAGCACAGCGCAGTCGATTTTGCTGGCGGTAAAGCGTTAAAGCTTGCAGATAACCGCGTATTGCTTATGGTCAACGACGAATTTAGCTTACCTGATGACATAACAGCCCTTGATGATGACGCGTTATGGCAACAGGCAGCTATTGCCGCTGGCGAGCCGTCATTAAACAGCGACGCTATTGGCGAATACGTACCGCAAATGGTTAACTTGCAAGCGCTTGGTGGTATCAGTTTCAGAAAAGGCTGCTACACAGGGCAAGAAACCGTCGCCCGTATGAAATACCTAGGCAAAAATAAACGTGCTATGTATATAGTTTCGGGCAAAGCTGAAGGCTTACTTGATGAGCTTGAGCTCGAAACACAACTGGGCGAAAACTGGCGCCGTGCTGGCAAGCTTATTAGCCAAAGTTTTAATCAACAAACGCAAACCTTAATGGGTCTGGTTGTGCTTCCTAACGACAATGAAGCAGGCCAAATTTTGCGAGCAAAACACCTCCCTCAGGTAGAGTTATCAATTCAAGCTCTGCCTTACTCTCTCGAAGATGAATAAATAGGAATGACTATGATCGTAGCAGCAAACAAAGTGGTAAAAATGCATTATTCAGTATTGGATAATAACAAAAACACCATCGACAACTCTTTCGATGGCGAGCCACTAGTGTTTATCGTTGGCACGGGTTTCTTAATTCCAGGCCTCGAAAATGCGCTATTAGGTAAAGAAGCGGGCGACACATTCAGCGTAACAGTTGAGCCAGAGCAAGGCTATGGTGAGCGTCACGATGACCTAATGCAAGCAGTGCCAAAATCAATGTTTGAAGGTATGGAAATTGAAGTTGGTATGCAGTTCCGCGCTACGACAGACGCTGGCGACCAATCAGTAATGATCATTGAAATTCAAGACGAAGACGTTATTGTAGATGGTAACCACCCTCTTTCAGGTATTACCCTTCATTTTGATGTTGAAGTACTTGAAGTACGCGATGCAACTGAAGAAGAATTAGCACATGGTCATGTGCACGGTGAAGGTGGTTGTGGTCACAGCCACTAAACCATTTCTATAAAAAAAAGCGCCATTGGCGCTTTTTTTATATCTGTTCAGCTGCTTTCTGTGCATCCAGTGCTGGCTCTGGTTCAGCAATATGCTCTCTAAGCGCAGCAAGTAAGCCTTCTTGGTCATTGGTTCCTAAGCGATAGTGCGTGCCATCTTTCATTGCCAATTCTACAGCACTAAATCCAGATACACTGTAAACCCAGCCATCATGCGTGATACGCAGACCAATACCATGTCGAAATGAATTACTTACCGCTCGAACAGATTCAATCTCATCAAAAGTCACTGTTTTACCAAATACCCCCGGACCAAATGCCCAGCTTACTGTTTTATCGCTCACCTTAATCGTTAAGCCATGAAACAAAAAGGCCACCAGCACTAAGATAGCGCTAAACACCATAAGAGGAATATCTGCACCAATTAAGTTCCAAGCTAAGGCAATGAAGGCGCCAATCCAGCCTAAGATAACAAAAATAAAAATAGCGTACTGTTTATGTTGATACATTCTGAAGTATTCTCTTAAAAGCTATAAACAAAGGTTGCACTCAGCTCAGAATCGTACTTGAGCTTATCTTCCTCTGGTTTTGAGTTATAGCGATACATGTAAGTAAATTTGAGTGATACATCACCCATAATTTTGCTGATCAGGGATGTTTCTGACTTTAAACGCGAGTTTAACCCTGACAATGATTGTTCATAACTGACATCTTGATTAAAGCGAGTACGAGCAGAGACTGTACGCTCCCACTGCAGCGCTAAACGAAGCAGGTAACCGGTTTTTGTTTCATCTTCTTCTGTTGCAGTCTCTTGATCAGCCACCGAGCGGTATAAACCCGGCCCCACATCGATATCGACTTTATTCTTGCTGCCTTGGTAAATGCGGTTACCGTAACCCGTCGCTATGGTGCTCTTAAACTCAAGACCACTAAACTTATCTCGCTCATAGTCACCATAAATGAAAAATGACTCATTTTTCACATTTAGCTTATAGTTACCTTGGCCCGATACAAAAATACGGTCTGCAGAGACTTCTTCATCACCAGTTTCTTCATTACGGTCACGTTTGTATAAAGTATCGAGCTTAAATTGGTTACGCCACTTTTCGAAATCTTGGTATAGGTTACCTTTAAGTTTGAAGCTGGTTGAGTTGGTATTGCCACGGCTTACCATAAAACCAAACTCCATATCTCCGTACAGCAACTCGCCTTTATGAATTTTATGGATTTCTTCTTCTGATAATTGCCCGTACTCATGAAAGTCTTCAAACGGATCAACAGCAAAAGCCTGCCAACTGCAAACTAGCATGGCGGGCAAAATAATTCGTTTTATTGAATTAAAACAACTAAAAGTAGAGTCAAACATCGGCTGGAGAGTTATTCGCTATCTTTCCAAAGAATGTGGCAAAACGGTGCATCTTTGTCTCGGCTAATTAAAATTTTCGCAAACAAGATATCTTGATTGTCGAATTCAAGTCCTACTAAGACTTGTACAAACAGCTCAGGTTCAATTTCTAGTGCAACAAAATCTTGCCACTGCTCGTCAGGCTCACCTTCTTCAATAAAGCCAAGCTCTTCTCTGTGCTCGTTAAAATCAGCAATATCTTGCTCGCTTAAATTATCAGGTGCTAACTCTAAAAAGATATCATAAGCCTGATGAGTTACTTCTTCTTCACTGTATAAGCGTGGACCAGCCATTCCTTAAACCTCTGCACATGTGTATCGCTTTGAATCTGGCTATGATAACAAACCTCTTTTGAGTTTTACCAAAAAAAAAGCCAGGTTGCCCTGACTTTTTTGTAATTAATAACAGATTTTACTCAGCACTTGCTGTGCCTTTTATTTTTTCGCGCATTGATTGCACGAGCGTATAAAATAGCGGAACAAGTAAGGTGCCAAAAATGGTTGCAGCTAACATCCCGAATAACACGGTAATACCGAGCGATATTCGACTGCCTGCCCCTGCACCACTTGCAAACACCAGCGGTAATACGCCAAGTACAAACGACAGTGCCGTCATCAACACCGCTCTAAAGCGTAATCTTGCCGCGTTAAGAGCCGCTTCAAAAATACTTTTGCCTGCAGCGCGTTCTTCCATAGCAAATTCAACAATCAAAATGGCGGTTTTGGTGGACAGGCCAATCAGTAGCACTAAACCAACCTGTGCATAGATGTTGTTTTCCATGCCAATCACATACAGCGCAAGCATGGCACCAAATAATGCCAGCGGCACCGCTGCAATGACCGAAAACGGAATTGTCCAACTTTCGTATTGAGCAACCAAGAATAGATACACAAATACTACCGCTAAGCCAAACAAGATTGGCGCAGTGTTACCCGCTTCAATCTCTTGTTTAGACTGCCCAGCCCACTCATACACATAGCCTGTAGGTAATTGCTCGGCCAACTCTTGCATTGCTTTAATGGCATCACCACTAGCATACCCCGCAGCAGGTTGTCCGCTAATGCTTGCACTTCGGTATAAATTAAAGTGCGTTAAGCTTGTAGGACCCAGAATTGGCTCAAGTTTAGCCAATGTAGTGAGCGGCACCATTGCTCCCTCATCATTACGTACATAGTAGTACTGTAAGTCAGCTGGGTTTTGGCGAAAACGGCTTTCCGCCTGCATGATAACGCGGTAAGTACGGCTAAATTGGTTAAAGTCATTAATGTATAACGAGCCTAGCTGCGCCTGCAAGGTTAAGAAAATATCGCTAAGCGGGACCCCTTGAGCTTTTGCCTTATTACGGTCAATTTCAAGGAAATACTGTGGCACATTCGCTCTAAATGTACTGTAAACATTTGATAGCTCTGGGCGTTGGTTCGCTTCATAAATCAGGCCATTTAATACTTGCGCAAGCTCAGCAGGCTCGCGCCCTTCACTGTCTTGTAACCTAAATTCAAAGCCAGCACTTGTACCAAGTCCAGGTATTGAAGGCGGGTTAAAGGCCATGATTTGCGCATCTGGCATTGCCCAAAACTGCCCCATCAAGCGCGTTAGTACCGCACGTAAACCAAGTTCAGGGCTAGTTCGTTCTTCCCAGTCTTTAAGTACTACGATACCAAGCGCATTATTAGAACCCGCACCACCGAGTAATGAAAAACCAGAAACCGCAATAAAATCGGTTGCCGCTGGTTCATTTTTAACAATATCCCCCAGCTTATGCATTACATCTTGGGTACGACCGCTTGCTGCCGCATCAGGTAATTGCACATCAACAAAAAGAAAGCCTTGGTCTTCTGCTGGTACAAAGCCTGTAGGCACCGTTTTTACCAACCAACCTGCAGCAGCAAAAATAACCACCGCAAACAATGCCATTCTTGCTGTACGTTTGAGGATAAAGTTAATCACTTTACTGTAACCATTGGTTGAACGAGTAATAATGTTCTCAAATGGTGCTAGCCATTTAATCGGCTTCATGGCTTTTTCACTCAACAATAAAGCACACAAAGCAGGACTTAATGTCAGTGCATTTAAAGATGAAATGAGTACTGCAAATGAAATCGTCACCGAGAACTGTTTATAAAGCTCCCCGGTTATTCCCGGCATAAAGCCTACTGGCACAAACACCGCAAGCAATACTAAGGTCGTTGCTACTATTGGCCCAGATACCTGCTCCATCGCTTTGGTAACCGCTTCTTTAATTGGCAGCTTTTCTTCTTTAAGTATTCGTTCAACGTTTTCAATAACGATAATGGCATCATCGACCACAATACCGATTGCGAGCACTAAACCGAACAAGGTGATTAAGTTGATGGAGTAATCCATCATCATCATAAACGCGAAAGTCCCCACCAAGGATACCGGAATAGCCACCGTTGGAATGAGCGTAGCGCGCCAATTTTGTAAGAATAAAAATACCACTAAAATAACCAAGCCAACCGCTTGGACAAGGGTGACGACCACTTCATCAATCGAGCGATTGATGAACTCTGTGGTGTCATAAGGAATTGAGTACTCAACGCCATCAGGTAGCTGTTTAGCAAGCTCAGCCATACGTGCTTTTACATCGTTGGCAACTTGCGTCGCATTCGCTTCTGTTAGCTGATAAATAACAATAAATGCAGTGTCTTGCTGGTTTAACTTTGCTGTTGTGCTGTAGCTTGCTGCACCTAATTCAATTCGGGCAATATCGTGCAGGCGCACAAAGTTACCATCTTTGCTCGAGCGAATAATGGTTTGACCAAACTCTTCAGGGGTTTTTAAACGCCCTTTTGCCTGAATCGAATATTCAAATTGCTGGCTCGGTGCAGAGGGTGCAGCCCCCAGTTTACCTGCTGCTACGATAGTATTTTGTTCTTGCAGCGCAGCTTGAACTTCTGACACAGTTAAACCCAATGATGCCATTCGATCAGGGCGCAACCACAAGCGCATTGAATAGGTTTGTTCACCCATTACCTCAGCTGATGCAACCCCATTAATACGGCCAAGAGGCTCGGTTAAGTAGTTGGTTGCATAGTTGCTTAAAAAAATAGCGTCGATATTTTCTTGATTCGAGTATAAGTTGATACCAAGTAACATCGAGCTCGATTTTTTCTTAACCGACACACCTTGGCGTTTAACCTCTTCAGGTAAGCCTGCTTCAGCAAGTGCCACACGGTTTTGCACATTAACTTGGGCAATATCTGTATCTGTGCCGACTTTAAAATAAACAGTTATGTTGGCCGTGCCGTTATTAGACGATGTTGATTCGATATACATCATATCTTCAACGCCATTAACTTGCTCTTCTATGGGCCGGATCACCGACTCTTCGACAATTTGCGCACTTGCACCTGGGTAACTAGCACTAATTTGAACTTGCGGAGGGGTAATTTGCGGATACATATTCACTGGCAGCAAGGCCATTGAAATTAAACCCGCAATGGTAATAACAATCGAAATTACCAAGGCAAATTTTGGGCGAGATATAAAAGTTTTACTGATCATATCTCACTCCTAAGAGTTAGCTTTGCTAGAAATAGTGCCGGTTGTTTCATCGACATTTTTTTCAACTGCTTTCACTTCAGCGCCTTGGCGTACCTTTTGTAAACCTTCAATAATGACTTTTTCACCGGCCTCTAAGCCTGACTCAACCACCCACATCGCATTAATACGTCGACCCAGTTTAACAATCCGCATAGCCACTTTGTTTTCATCATCAACAACGAGCACAAACTTACCTTGCTGGTTTTCTTGTACCGCTACTTGAGGAATGAGTGCCAAGTCTTGTTTATTGGTGCTTTCAACGATCAAGGTGACAAATAAGCCCGGCATGACAATGCCATCTGGGTTATCAAAAGCGGCTCTAAGCTCAACCGTGCCTGTATTGCGGTTAATTTTGGTATCAGCAAAATCAAGTACGCCTTTATCAGCGAAGGTCGAATTATTCGGTAAGCGTAAAGTTAAATCGATAGGCACATCACGAGGGTCTTTATCTGACGGTGCTTGATGATTTTGACGATAAGAGATGTAGTCAGCTTCTTCAACTTGAAAGCTCACATAAATTGGATCAACATCGGTCAGCTCCGCAAGCTCATTGGATGATGGCCCAACAATATTCCCCACGTCATAGTTCACTTTACCAATACGCCCTGCAAACGGCGCACGAATTTCGGTATAACTTAGATTGAGTTTTGCTTTTTCAAGTTCAGCTTCTGCGGCTTTAACAGCTGCAGTGGTTTGCTCAAAATTGGTGGTTAGTTTATCGAGGTCTGATTGTGAAATGAAACCTTGCGCAGCCACATCTTTACCACGTTTTAAATCGCGTTCAGCGGCGCCTGCTGCGGCAATTTTACTTTTTAAATCAGCCTCAGCTTCTGACACAGTCGAGCGGTACTCAGATGGGTCAATACGCAGTAAGAGCTGATCTTTTTCAACCGATGAGCCTTCATTAAAGTGGCGTTCAATGAGTTCACCCTCAACACGGGCTCTAATCGCAACCTCTTGGAATGCTTCAGTGCGTGCAACAAATTCTCGGTAATTACCAACTTCTTGTGTGACGACATTAAATACTGATACAGCCGGTGGCGGCGTAGCTTGTTGTTGTGCTTTATCATCTGAACAGCCAACCAATGTGGTTGTTAATGCGACAGAAATTGCAGCAAAAGCCAAAGAACGAGATGATTGTTTTGTTATGCGAGCTGTTTTGCGCATCAGCATATATTTACTCCTTGTAGCGCGACTTAAAGCTAAGTCTAGTCGTGTCATGGGATTTTGCGAAAGTATCTAACTAATCACAAAATCAAACTAGCGATGAACTAGCATCTTTGTTTTAAAAATATACACCAATTTGTAACTAAATATATGACAAGGTTACCCATTTTTGGAAAAATAATAATTCCTTGCGACACATCAGCAATTCTTTACTTAGTTGTAATTAACTCGTAAGCTCTAACAAACAGGTCAGAGGAGTTACCATGATAAAACTAGAAATAAAACAACAAGTCGCATGGGTTAGCCTTGCTCGTCCCGAGAAACAAAATGCACTCAGTTTTGCCATGTTTGTCGAGCTTTCAAACGTAATCAAAAAAATTAAAGGCGATCGCAGCTTACGTGCGGTGGTTATCTCTGGCGAAGGCGAACACTTTTGCTCTGGACTGGATGTTGCTGCGGTGATGAAAAAGCCAAGCAATATCATCAAGCTTTTATTCAAGTGGTTACCAGGAAACCAAAACTTAGCGCAAAAAGTAGTGCTAGGTTGGCAAGACTTAAGTATTCCGGTGATTGCAAAAGTGACCGGGCACTGTTTTGGCGGGGGTATGCAAATCGCACTTGGTGCTGATTACCGCATCGTCGATAAAAACGCTAAATTAGCGATCATGGAAGCTCGTTGGGGCTTATGCCCTGATATGGGGGCTAACGTGGTGCTTGCAGGTTTAATGAAGCGTGACCAAGCACTTTGGTTAGCAAGTCATGCAGGGCCAGTCTCTGCTGAAGATGCTAAGGAGTATGGCTTAGTTACACAACTCACTGATGACGTTGATAAACAAACCGATGCTTTACTAGAAACCCTCATGGCGCGTTCGCCAGATACCTTGGCAGCAATTAAACGAATTACTCAGCAAAGCTACCGTTCACAGCAGCGTAAAATTCTCGCTAAAGAAACCTGGAGTCAAATTCGCTTACTGATGAACCCTAATACTAAAAAGGCGATTGCAAAGGCGAAAGGTGCAGAGGATATTCAATTTAATAATGCCAAATCATGGTAAGCTAAAGTCGCATAGTACAACTGACAAGGGTATGATGTAGTTGTACTTTATTCGCAATTATCCTGACTTATGAAATACCTTATCAGTAGTGTCATTATTCTTACCTGCTTAGCCGTTGCCAAGTTTTTAACGGCTTTGCTTGAAAGCTCTTTCCCTGCCCCATTACTCGGTATGGTGTTACTGCTCGTGCTACTATTAACGGGCCTCGTAAAAGAACAACATTTAAAACCAACAGCCAGCCCTTTACTTAATTACATGCCGTTGTTCTTCATCCCTGCAGGGGTTGGCATTATTGAGCACCTAGGTTTAATTTCGCAGAACTGGCCTTTATTACTAACTATTTTTATTGTCGTGCCGCTGAGTAGTGTTGTACTCATAGGCGCTGTTATCGCTTATTTTAAGGGCCGCGAAAATGACAGTTAGTTTATGGTGGCTCTGCGTTCCGTGCATTATTGCGCTTTTCTTAGTACTGCGTTTTTTAAACGCGAAAACCCAGCATGCCACTGCCAAAGCGCTTAGTAATCCTGTGTGCTGGGCAATTATATTAACTGCAGCCTTGTTAGTAGCACTAAAGCTTCCTTATGAGCCTTTTGCCGAGCACAGTAAAGTTTTAAGCTGGTTGCTTGAGCCTGCCATTGTGGCATTGGCTTTACCGCTTTATCAGCAATTTATCCATGTCAAAAAGAACCTGCTGCTAATCCTCATAAGTTGTAGCTTAGGGGTGATCAATGCCACCTTGGTAGCCTCGCTAATATGTTATTTTTTTGCAGCCCCTGCTCAGCTGAGCGCATCCCTAGCAAGTTTATCTGTAACAACACCCATCACCTTGTTAGTAACAGAGTCACTAGGCGGCATCCCTTCTTTAGCAGCAGCCATGGTGATTTTTATTGGCGTACTTGGGGCTATATTTGGTAATTTGATTTTCTCGCTTATCAATATCCGCAATGCCCAAGCAAAAGGTGTTGCCATTGGTACCGCTTGCCATGCCATTGGCACAGCATCACTGATTAGTGATCAGCCAAAAGCAGGTGCCTTTGCCTCTGTGGCGATGGCATTAAGTGCGCTTCTCAGCGCTATAATAGTGCCGATACTCTATCCTGTTATTCAGCATGTTCTGGTATAGTCAGAATTCGCAGTAACCTTGTTAGGAAAACACATGATTGACTCAGAAATTCAGCAAGTCGAAAAATACTACAATCTGATTATGGAATATTTGGTCACCTACAGTATGCAAATTTTAGGTGCCATCTTAATTCTATTTATTGGTTTATGGATTGCGCAAAAAGTATCGAATATGGTTGCTGGCCTCATGCAGCGTCACAATATCGATATCACCCTCACCAACTTTGTCAGTAATGTCATCAAAGTATTGCTGATCATTATGTTCTTGGTTATTGCCCTTGGCAAAATTGGCATTAGCGTGACCCCATTTGTCGCTGCCATTGGTGCTGCATCACTCGGTGCTGGTTTAGCAATGCAAGGCATGCTTTCAAACTACGGTGCGGGCCTTGCCATCATTGCAACAAGGCCATTTGTTGTTGGCGATACGATTGAAGTAAAAGGCGTGAGTGGGCAAGTTAAAACCATTGAGCTTGGTCACACAATTCTGATTAACGAAGAAAAAGTCGAAATCACCATTCCTAACAAACATATTGTTGGTGAAATTTTACATAACTCGTTTAGCTATTCATTAGTTAAAGGTGAAATAGACATCGCTTATGATGCCAATGCAGATCTCGCTATTGAGCTTATCGAAAAAGTGTTAGACGAGCATGAACTAGTTAGTGACTCTCCTCATGCACAAGTCGGTATTGAGCGTTTTGCTGAGAGCGGTGTTACCTTGAGCTATCGCTTTTGGGTGCCAACCACCAAAATTATTGAGACCAAATTAGCGGTGAACCGCAATGTATTTAAAGCAATTCAAGGGGCGGATATCGAAATTCCTTTCCCACAACGAATTGTTACCCTCAATCAAACTAATGATAAAGGCGCTTAATAGCGCCTTTTTTGCAGCTCGTCGACAGAGATTGTGTTTGTTCAAAAGATTGTAGTACAATTTAAATGATAACAATTACTATCATCAATTAACGTCGGGCTATTTTTACCATGAGTAAACGTCTTTGGTTCCAACTACATGGTTGGTTTTCGCTCCCAGTATGGGTGCTATTTTGCTTTATTTGCGTCACAGGTACTGTGTCGGTTATTAGCCATGAGCTTACTTGGCTGACCAACAGTGAAGCACGAGCAAACAACCCAAATGATTTACCATCACTTGGTGTTGATCAAGTTATTAATAGCGTTGAAAAAGCCTACCCGACTGCCGATGTAATGAGTGTACTTACTTATGAGCCTTACTTGGTTAATGCGGTTATTTTCACTGATACCGACAAACCTTATGCTGTAGCTTACGTCAATCAATACACCGGCGAAGTACAAGCGGTTAATGACACTATCTCATTCATTGAATTTATGCGTACCCTACACGGCTGGCTATTCTTCCCTTGGCAAGAAGGTTACAGCGTAGGTTACTACCTCGTCAGCGCCATGGCTTTTGTCCTTTTAGGTGCACTAGTAACAGGCTTAGTGATTTATAAAAACTTTTGGCGTGCATTTAGCCAGCCAAAACTACGTTTTAATCAAGGTAAAAAAACCTTTCTAAAAGATTTACATACCTTAAGTGGCGTTTGGTCAATTTGGTTTATGGCAGTAATGGCACTAACAGGCCTGTGGTATTTAGTGCAAGCCATCATGTGGCATAACGAAATAGACATAGAAGAGCACGCACCGCTCGTGGCGGTTTCAACTTTACCTGCGGATAAACAAACACCGCCAACCGATTTAAAAGCGGCACTGGCTATTACCAAAGAGAAATACCCAGATTTCAAACCTAGCTATGTGATGCTGCCAGAGCATAACCGCGGCATGTTTAATATCATGGGTAGTGGCGATACTATTTTCTACGATAACTACGCTTACTCAACCTCAATCAATCCTTGGACGGGTGAAATTGCAGCAAGCAAAAGCCCAGAAACCATGTCGGGATTACTCACCCTTTCACATATCGCCGATCCGCTGCATTACGGTAATATTGGCGGTCTGTGGACAAAGGTTATTTGGTTTATCTTTGGTTTAATTTTAAGTGGTATGTCGATCACTGGCTTTATGATGTACGCCGCGAAATTAGTAAATAACAAACCTGTAAAAGCGCGCCAATCAGCGCCAGTAAATAACGTTCAGGAGGCAAACTAATGGCTCGTTTACAAGCAACTTGGTGGCAGCGTAAAAAGTATCTTTTACATGCTGTGGTACTGGCTTTGCCTGTGTGGTTTATTTATCAGTCATTAAACCCTCAGTTTCCTGCACTTTGGCAAGAGCAACAAGCGGGCGAATTTAAAATCGCCCCGATGCCACTAAATGAAGATGCCCCGTACTCACACCACAATGAGTATGTGAAAGATTTCTTTATCGCCTTTAATCAAGGTGACATAAGCAATGTTCGTCAGGCGTATTTAAACATTGGCCAAGCGCCTTTAGCACTAACGGAGTTTGCTAAAGATGAAGAAGGCATAATGCATGGCACCAATCATGGTCAGCACGCCCACGCGATAGCCCCTAAAATCATCTCAGCTGATGATAAACTGTGGATCACAATACAAACTTGGCAAGGCCAACTGCATACCCTCAAATGGGATATTCCCAGCCAGTTTATTACTCAATAACATCCGAAAAGCCACTCACTGAGTGGCTTTTTTGTATCTCAGCTAAACACTAAAGTCCCTTCCAAAACAGTTAAAGGTAAAATTTTTGTTAATTATTTTACCGATCACCTTTACAAATGTAATAATATAATAAAGTATTATAAATAGTTTTCATTTGCACTAATCCTCTTAAGAGAGTTGGTGTTGATCAAAACTCATCCAAGGAGCAGAACACACAAGGAAAGCTCAATAACAATGATTTGGAGACACAATGATACTTTCAAAAAAAGCCCTAGCTGCACTCAGCTTGGCAACAACACTCATACTGCCCAATGCTTATGCGATTGATAATGGCGTATACACCATTAAATCAAAGTACAGTGCTAAGTTTGTTGAAGTAGCCAGCGCGCAAACCAACGATGGTGCGAATGTTAGTCAATGGGCTGACACGAATCACGACACCCAGCGCTGGTTAATTACTAATATAGGTGGCAGCAACTATTCGGTTATTAACTTAAATAGTGGTAAAGCCCTAGAGGTGTTTGACTTCTCGACTGCCGATGGCGGCAATGTGGTGCAATATGAGTACGCTAATCTTGCCAGCCAACACTGGCAAATTAATGATGAAGGTAGCGGCTATTTCAGCTTCATTAACGATCACAGTGGTAAGGCACTCGACCTTTATGCTTTTGATGGCAACGATGGCGCTAATATTAGCCAGTGGAGCTACAACGGCAGCGATGCACAGCAGTGGCAGCTAACCAAGCTTGCTAATGTTGAATCAACCCCTTGGGATCCATCCACAACCAATGGCGCTGCAGATCACTGGCCACTTACTGGTAATTTAGTCACCCACGATCCAACCCTTGGCTATGAAAATGGCACTTGGTGGGTTTTTCAAACAGGCCCTGGTATTTACGGTAAATATTCAAGCAACGGTGTAGATTGGAATGATGCGCAGCCAATTTTCTCAAATGGTTTAAGCTGGTGGAGTAACTATGTACCAGATCATGATGGAATTGATGTCTGGGCGCCTGAATTAAAAAGCTACAATGGTCGTAGCTGGCTTTATTATTCGATTTCGACCTTTGGTTCACGTGTTAGCGCTATTGGCCTTACCTCAGCAAGTAGTGTGGCAGCCGGTGATTGGCGTGATGATGGTTTAGTAATTAACACGACCAATAGCAATAATTATAACGCCATTGACCCCGATCTCGTGGTAGCAAAAGATGGTGCACCTTGGCTTGCCTTTGGCTCATGGAATTCGGGTATTAAACTAACGCGTATTAACCCAATGACCATGAAACCATTTGGTCAAATCTACTCTTTAGCAAGTCGCTCTGGTGGCATCGAAGCACCTACCATAGTGTATCGCCAAGGCTATTACTATTTGTTTGTTTCAGTTGGCAAATGCTGTGATGGCACGAATAGTACTTACCGTATTGCGTATGGTCGCTCTAGTGACATCCGCGGTCCATACCTAGATAAAAATGGCACCGACATGCTAGCTAGCGGCGGGAGCATTCTAGATGCGGGTAATAGCCAATGGGTAGGTCCAGGTAGACAAGACATTTTAAATACCGATGTGATTGTTCGTCATGCTTATGATGCAGGTGATAATGGTACCCCTAAATTGCTCATCAGCACCCTGAATTGGGATGCTAATGGTTGGCCTAAATACTAGTTCTCCCCACTAAGCGCGTGCAAGCGCGCTTTTTACAATCTATCTAATATACTGCGAACAAATTCAGAATTAAGAATCTGAGTTACTGCCCCACTACACCACAAATAGGCACGTTGAATCGGGTAACCTTTAAAAATCCAACGCTTACGCACATGATTAAAGTCGTGCAAATAATCAGCCTTTGCTTGCGGTAACGAGTCTTTGGCTAACTTATGCCATGCTTTATAAACCCCACTCATATCGGCACCACGCATAAAACGCTGTAACCAGCGCGGAAAGCGTGCAAAGCGAATCGCGGACTGAAAATCAATAATGTAAGGCTTGCCATCTTTTGAACAAATAACATTACCTAAATTACGTAAGTCGAGGTGCACCACGCCGCGGCGATGCATTTTTGCTACCAAACGCTCAAATTCTTTAAAGAACTCACTCGGTAAATGCTGCTGTTGCAAGGCAAGCTGGCGAAGTGGCGTGCCTTCAATAAAATCATAAGCAATAGCAATCGATGACAAGCGGCAAAAGTTATCAACCACTCCGTCTACGTCTTGCAGGCGTGCCAGCCCCTTGTACTCTTGATTGATAAAAAGCGGCGCGATTGTTTTTCTCACCCACCATGGGCTGTGCTGAAAATCTTTAATAATTAAATCAAATTTCGCGTCTTTATAACGATAAACAATGGCATTGGCAAAGCGGCCTGTGTGAACAACCGACAAACCTTCTGGGCTAAATTGATGAGCTGGAAATTGAGCGTGAAGCTCTGCAAGCAAAGATGATTCAAACATAACAACCTGGACTTGTTAAAATTAAATGCCTAGGCAACTATATTATCAAAATGCGTCTACAGCGACAATGTACCGCTTAGAGAAATTTATGCTTTTAAATTATGAATTGCTCTAAACAATAAGTTTGCGAGTTGCTCTTGCTCATCATCAGAGAAGCCTGTAAGTGCTTTGCGATAGATATCATTTACAGTGGGTAAAATTTCTGGGTAAAGCTGTTGGCCTTTTTCTGTGAGGCATAAAAGAGTTGAACGGCGATCTTCAACTGACTGCTTTTTTGCAACTAAGCCCTTGTCTTCTAAACGAGAAAGTAACCGACTCATGGCACCGCGGTCATACATCATGTGCTCACAAAGCTCAGCCAAGGTATTTACTTTACCACGCGCAAGTAGCACAACCACAATGTACTGAGCCGAGGTTAGCTCTTTATCCTCTAAAGCATTATCAAGATGAGTCACTAGGTTTGAACGTAAGTAAGAGACTAAGCGACCTAAGTCTTGCACTGGATCTAAATCTTCAATGCAGCACTGGCCAATTGATGCAGGTTCTTTCATATTTCCTCTAAAGCGATGAATAGCAATTCATAGACAGTTAATAGGCAAAATAATTCAATCCTATTAGATTGCTTCAACGGCTATGAATAGTGTAGCGTGAACAAGCTTACTAACTGTCGGGGGCGTTATGCTAACTAAACAACATATTATCAAGTATTTATCTCTTACAATACTGCTACTTCTTTGTTGGCTAGAGCATTATAACCATTTCATTATGCGCTTTATCGACAGCGCCCTTGTGCAATCAACCCTAGTGTATGCTTCATCTCGTACAGTTAATGCTGCTATATCGCTATTGCAATCAGCCGAAGTGGGCATTGGTATTGCGAGTATTCAACCTGCACAACTACTCGACCCAGTCAATGACTTAGCTGAATACATGTCGGATGCTATGCGCCTCGCTATAGGCTCGTTATTTTTACAGCGCATTTTATACACCATTTCTTCTGGGGTTATTTTTAGTGGTGTTTTTACTGTTTCGGTCGTCGCTTACTTTATATGTGAATGGCGTAACTATTTTCCTAACTTACGTCATAAGATTATGGCGAGCTTAATTTTAATTCGCTTTTTAGTGCCTGCTGTGGTGCTTACAACAGGCCTCGTGAGCCAAATATTCTTAGATGAGCAAATAAACCAGCAAAGTGAAATCGTGAGCGAAAAAGTCGAGACGGTGAATAGTAGTGCAAATAACACCTCTGCCCTATCAGCCAAGCTAAAAGCTGAGGTCGATAGTGAAAAACAAACCATCTTCGACAAGCTCTCTCTATTAAATGAGCAGCAGATTAAAAACCACCAGCGAGCCACTGAGCTCAAAGGTGATTTAGCAGAGCTCGAAGCCCAAATAGAAGCGATTCAAGCAACCCGCAGCTTGTCTGAGCGACTGACCTTTACTGAGCTTGAACAAGCAAAGCCATTACTTGATAAAAAGCAGCAATTAACAGCGCAGTTTAATGCGGTACTAAACCAGCAAAGACAGCTGAACTTAGACAAAGACGCCTTAAACGAACAACTAGAAAACCTTAACGCATCACTCAATCAAGACCAATCGTCGCAGGTGAGTAAAATTATCGACACCGTCACCTCTGGCATTAGCAACATGGTGGCAGCCGTCGAAGACTTATTTATCGACTTTTTGAATATCTTGTCACTGCTGATTTTAAAACTGTTATTAATGCCGTTGATTTTTTTATACCTATTTAACAAAGCCTTTAAGGCCATTTGGCAGCGCCGCTTTATGGACGTAGTAATACAAACAAAGCAACTGGCTGTTAATCGCTGATATTTCAGCTAAAGTTATAAACCTAACTCGTTTTTAAAGGATATAAGTATGACTGAGCAACGCCATAACCACATTCCCCAAGAAGCTTTCGATTGGTACGATGAATACGCCCATGGCTTGATGGACCGCCGTACCTTTATGAAAAAGCTGGGTGGCTTAGTCGCCCTTGGTTATTCAATGGCAATGCTAAGTAGCGCTTTACTGCCAAACTACGCATTAGCTGAGCAAGTATCCTTTAATGACCCTGATATTAAAGCCAGTTATAAAACCTTTGATTCGTTTAAAGGTCATGGCGAAGGTAAAGGCTATTTAGTCGAACCCGCTAATTTAACGGGCAAGCTCCCAATAGTATTAGTGATCCACGAAAACAGGGGCTTAAACCCTTATATTAAAGATGTTGCTCGCCGCCTTGCCAAAGCCGGTTTTATTGCCTTTGCGCCAGATGCATTACACCCTCTTGGTGGCTACCCTGGCAATGACGATGAAGGCCGCGCCATGCAACGCTCTATGGATAAACAAAAAATCCAACAAGACTTTATCGCCGCAGCAGAATACATAAAAAGACACCCAAATAGTAACGGCAAACTTGGTGCGGTAGGCTTTTGCTTTGGTGGATATATGGTTAACTACCTAGCAGCAGTTGATAGCAAACTGATTGATGCGGGCGTGCCTTATTACGGCACTCCGGCCGTTAAAGAACTCAGACAAAACATCAAAGCCCCACTACTTGTACACTTAGCCGAGTTTGATAAACGCGTTAATGCAACATGGCCAGAATACGAGAGCGACTTAAAAGCGCATCAAGTGCCTTACACTATGCACATGTATGAGCAAGCAAATCATGGTTTTCATAACGACTCTACATCTCGTTATGATGAAAAACAGGCGGAGCTTTCGTGGCAACGCACATTGGCCTTTTTCAATGAGCAATTGATTTAAACAGAGCAATTTCATACACTCTCGAAAAAATTTTAGGCTAGAAAATAGATGGAATCGCAAGTCAGTTATCGCTTTGACTCACAGCAAACCGCCAATCGGTTTTTAAACAAGCTTAAACACTGGTCGGTGGCTAAAGTCACTGCGAGTCTTTGCCAAGGTGGTTATGGCGTAAAAATACGCTACGAAGTCGATACCAGTGGTTTTGATTACACTCTTGCAGAGCTTGATGATTTAGCAATGCAACACGAAGGCGAAGAAATTTAATTCTTATATTCTAGGCATAAAAAACGGCTAAACAAGGTTAGCCGTTTCATTTTAAAGCCGAGATTATAACGCTCTACTTATAAATCAAAGCTACGTGAAATAGACGCGACAATTCGCTCATCTGCGGTATCCCAGTCAAGGCTGGTATTTTCGCCAGCAAGCTCAAAATCAAAACCTGCAAAGCTTGTTTGATAGGCTAAACGATAATGGTTGTACGACTTATCATTACCATCCCAAGCAAACTTATTACCATCGAGTGAGTTAGAAATATCAAAGCTGGCACGAATTGCATGATTTGGCGCAATTTCAAAGGTATGGGCAACCATAGAAATCACATGCCCTGCATCGGTACCAAAGTAATCCCAAGCGTACCAGAAGTTAAGTTCTGTGAAACCTAGGCTATTGGTATAGCCAAACTTTGCATAAGTCTCAAAATAATTACCATCGCTTGAGTAATCTTCACCATGGTATGAGTAGTAAGCAATACCATAATCAACACTAAGGGTGTCAGTTAGCTCAGCATAGTTACCAAAATACGCATCCCACTCGATGTCTGTGCCATCGCCAAAATCTACATTTGAAGCCCAGGTACCTACATACATACCTGAATCTGCAAAGGCATAATCTAAGCTGCCCTGAATCGCTGGGTCATTCATAGTTTGGCTTACACCATTGAAGGTGTAATCTGATGCCAATGTAACCGTAGTCGATAAGTCAGCCATGGCTGATGTCGATAGTAATGCCAATGGCAACGCTGCTGCTAATACTGTTTGTCTTGTTGTCATGTTGGTTTCCCTTAGCTAACTGTTTCTATTTTTGTGTAATCTAATTTATTGTCTTTTGGTGAACCTTCGATATTTTTCACTGTTTTTAACTTGCTGTAGCCAATAAACGCAGCACAGCCGAAAAATAACGCAATAACGAGCGCACCAACCCATTGGATCTGTAAAAAGTCGAACTTAAACAGCAGGGTTAATAATGAAAGCGCCACCACATTCAAGGCAATATAATTAAATTTACCTAAACGCCTCACCGTTAAGTTTAGGTTATCTGTGTATAAACGGATCAAAGAATCAAGTGAGTTGATCACAAACACCACACCAACAAACACCATAGCGATGTTTTTCAGGCCTGCTGTTGCAATACCCGCTTCATGATATTGATACAAAACACTAAACCAGATAGCGATTGGAATAGACGGGAAAATCAACATAGCCGCCAGAACTTGGTAAGTTTTTAAACCACCCACAAAACGTGAGGTAAATTGACCAATCATGATGCTCCAAGCAAACCACCAAAACAGGTAGAAGGCATGGTAATCATTCAGCGGTAATATAAATTCATTGATATTGCCAAAGTAACCGCCGATCAACGCAAGGTTATCAACAAATGCTGATGTTTGTGCATCAGAACCAACAAAGGCACCGAACCACATAAATGCGATTAAAGCGATAAACAACCAAGTAGTAGAAATACTTAAAAAGCGTACATACTTAATGTCTGTGCTCGAATAAACAGCAAAACAAATCGCTGCAAACACCATTAAGTAGAATGTCGGAATAATTGACTCACCATCACCAAGCGACGGCAAATACCAAGGTAAATTCGACAGCAGTAAAAATGCAGTAAATGCGCACGTACCAATAATAACGATGTTATTAATTAGTTTTACCCAAGCAATTTCAAAGAACTTTACTTTGGGTTCTATTACACAGAAATAAAAGCACGTAAGGAAATAAAATCCCCAGATCAAGAAGCCCCAATAACCAAATTCAATGGCTAGAGGATTGGCAAACGCATACTCTGGGCTTGCTTTTATGTCTGCATAACCTGCAAACTCTGTCAGTGGAAACATAATCAAGCCAACGTCTAGGCCCGATGTAAATAAAATTGCAATGAACGTAAACGTTC
Organism: Pseudoalteromonas shioyasakiensis; assembly: GCF_019134595.1. Classification (NCBI taxonomy): domain Bacteria; kingdom Pseudomonadati; phylum Pseudomonadota; class Gammaproteobacteria; order Alteromonadales; family Pseudoalteromonadaceae; genus Pseudoalteromonas; species Pseudoalteromonas shioyasakiensis. Next base: position 2,851,423 of record NZ_CP077770.1, read on the forward strand.
TAACCGGTGTGACGCCAACACACCTAACCGTACCCCATTTAAATAAAATAACCGCAATTGCTAACAGGGTAAAAATGATGCCAGCACTAAGCCAAAAGGTCATAGTTACCCCCCCAAAATAAGTAATAATACTTCATTGTTTCTCCAGTTTTATTCCTCGCATTAACGCACCACAAACAACTCGTGATGCGCGCCACTGCAAGCCCCACAGCCGAAACTGCGGGTGGCCTTATTAGATCTCCGAACTACGCTGCGTTGATTGCCATTGTTTTTCCATAGCAACATCTGCAGTTGATGCCGATAACACAGGCTTACCTAAAATGTGGTCCGCCGCTTTTTCTGCCACCATAATGGTTGGCGCATTTAAATTACCGTTTGGAACGGTTGGGAAGATAGATGAATCCACAACCCGTAAACCTTCGATACCGTGTACTTGAGTTTGCGAGTTAACCACGGCCATCTCGTCCTCACCCATCTTGCACGAACATGACGGATGGTAAGCACTCTCAACCGCTTGACGAACAAAAGCATCGATTTCTTCATCGCTTTGAACATCTTTACCGGGTTGAATTTCACCATCGCGATACTCATCAAACGCACTTTGCTCAATAATCTCGCGAGTTAGACGTACGCAAGCTCTAAAGCCTTCAATGTCATCTTGATGCTGTAAGTAGTTAAATTGGATCTTAGGCGCAACCTGAGGATCCGCTGACTTAATCGTTACTGCACCACGGCTTTTTGGTTTGTTATGCCCAACATGAACTTGGAAACCATGACCATCAAAGGCACTCTTACCGTCATAACGAATGGCTGCTGGTAAAAAGTGATACTGAATATCTGGCCATTCAACACCCGGTTTTGAGCGAATAAATGCACATGATTCAAAATGGTTAGTCGCCCCTAAACCTGAGCGATTTAATAACCAACGAGCACCAATTAGCCCTTTTGAAACAAGGCCTAATTTGCCGTTTAAAGTAATTGGTTGCTTACACTTATATTGGAAGTAAAACTCCAAGTGGTCTTGTAAGTTTTGGCCAACACCTGGTAAGTGGTGTTTAACCTCAACACCCGCTTCGCTCAGGATGTCTTTATCACCAATACCCGATAATTGCAGAATATGCGGTGAACCAATTGGGCCCGCACTTAAAATAACGTCTTTTGCTGCAAATGCTTGCTGCTTAGAGCCAGATACTGAATACTCAACGCCCACGGCTTTTTTGCCTTCTAGCAAAACTTTTTCAGCTAAAGCACCGGTGACTAGCGTTAAGTTTTTACGTGACTTAACTGGGTCTAAATACTCACGGCTAGCAGAGCTTCTTACGCCATCTTTAACTGTCATATGCATTGGCCCAAAACCTTCTTGCTGGGCTGCATTGTAGTCATCAGTTTGCGCATAACCTGCTTGTTGGCCCGCTTTGATAAAGGCTTTATAAAGCGGATTAGCCATTTCATTACCGTTATTAACCCCTAATGGGCCGTTATCGCCACGGTAACTGTTACCACCTAAGTAGAATGATTCCGCACGCTTAAAGTACGGTAAACATGCTTGGTAATCCCAACCATTAGCGCCGTGTTGCTGCCATTCATCAAAATCTTTGGCATGACCACGTACATAGACCATGCCGTTAATCGATGATGAGCCACCTAACACCTTACCTCGTGGGCAGTGCATTTGACGGTTATCTAAATATGGCTCTGGCTCGGTATGAAATTGCCATGCATATTTGTCAGTATTCATTGGGATTGATAGCGCGGTAGGCATCTTTATAAAAATGCTTTTATCACTACCGCCCGTTTCAAGTAATAACACCTTATTAGAAGGGTCTGCTGATAGTCGGTTTGCCAACACGCAGCCTGCTGAGCCAGCACCGACTATGATGTAATCATAGTTCTGTGTACTCATTAAAATGGACTCTCTATATTGCTCATACCCACATAAATCGATTTAGTTTGGGTATAGTGATCTAAAGTTTCGATACCGTTTTCACGGCCGATACCTGATTGCTTGTAACCACCTACTGGCATTTCTGCAGGTGAATTACCATAGCTGTTTATCCAACAAATACCGGCCTGTAACTGGTGGATCACGCGGTGTGCACGCTGAATATCTTTAGTGAACACGCCTGCGGCTAAGCCTAGGTGGGTATCGTTTGCACGCTGAATAACGTCATCTTCATCATCAAACACCAACACGCTCATTACCGGGCCAAAGATCTCTTCTTTAACTATGGTCATGTCGTCATTACAGTCGACAAAAACGGTCGGTTCCACAAAGTAGCCGTTTGGCGCCGATGCAGGTGACAGTGCCTTACCGCCGGTTAATAAGGTTGCGCCTTCTTGAATACCTTTATCGATATAGCCAAGTACAAGCTCTTGGTGTTTTTTAGAGATAAGCGCCCCTAAATTCACCTCAGGATCCATTGGATCGCCAGCGATAATATTTTGCTCTGTGCGTGTTTTCAGCTCATCAATAAACTGCTGATAAACATTTTTATGCACATAAATGCGCGTACAGTTAGTGCAAATTTCGCCTTGCGTATAAAAATTGCCTAGCATTGCCGCACTAACAGCTTGTGATACATCGGCATCATCAAATACTAATAACGGTGACTTACCACCAAGCTCCATGGTTACATCTTTAAGTGAACCAGCAGCACTTGCCATTACTTTTTTGCCTGTGCCCACTTCACCAGTGAACGACACTTTTTCAATATTTGGGTTTGCTGTTAACCATTGCCCTACTTCAGCAGCGCCTTGCACAACGTTGAATACGCCAGCAGGTACACCCGCTTCGATGAAAATCTCTGCAAGTTTAATTGCACCAAGTGGTGTTTCTTCAGAAGGTTTGAAAATAACCGCATTACCCGCAGCCAGTGCAGGGCCTGATTTCCAACAAGCAATTTGCAGTGGGTAGTTCCATGCACCAATACCGGCACAAATACCTAAAGGCTCTTTACGTGTGTAGTAAAAATCATTACCAACCATTTGTTGCTGACCCACTTGCGCAGGAGCAAGACCAGCAAAATATTCGATAACATCGGCGCCAGTTTCAACATCGACACACTCAGCTTCTTGCCAAGGCTTACCCGTATCAAGTACTTCTACTTTTGCCAGTTCATCGTTACGTTCGCGTAAGATTGCCACGGCTTTTAATAGAATACGGCTACGCTCAATTGGTGTCATTGCAGACCATGCTGCAAACCCTTGTTTTGCGCTTTCGATTGCCGCGTTTTGAATAAACTCATCAGCGATTTCAACGTGATAAATCACTTCATCCGTTGCAGGATTCTTAACTGCAAAGGTATCGCCAGTTTGATTCTTTAAAAAATGGCCATTAATAAAATTTTCGTAAACAGGTGTGGTCATTTTAGGCTCCATACTGTTTTATCAGTGAACGAATGTAGTCTTTGGCTAATCGCTCACAATTTTCGAATTGATCTTGGTCTGACTTACTTAATACGGCTCTTAGCCATAAACCATCGATCATGGCTGCACTTAGCTCAGCAGCTAAATTGGCATCGCTATCGCTCATTAACTGTTTGAATGAGCTTAATAAGTTTCTAAATAAACGTTTACTATTTACGTTTTGTAAGCGATGCAACTGGGCGTCGTGCATTGAATGTGCCCAAAAGCTCAACCAAGTTTTGGTGTTGTTGCTTTGCTGCTGAATACGCGAAAAGTTTGCTTCAACGATAAACATTAATCGTTGCTCTGGACTAGTTTGTGGCGTTACTTGATTCAAAAGTGCTTGCTTTAAGCTGGTCAATAAATAACGCACAGTGGCTTCAATTAAGCCCTGCTTACCACCAAAATAATGACTGATAATACCAGACGATAAGCCTGCCTTTTTACTAATGCTATTTATGGTGGTGCCTTGCAAACCAAGCTCTGCAACCGACTCTATTGTGGCGTCAATTAACTGCTGACGACGAACAGGTTCCATTCCAACTTTCGGCATAATTTTTTATTGATTGAACGTTCAATTAAAATAAAGGTTAAGGTAATGAGCATGGCAATTCAAGGTTGACAAATTGTAAACAGCCGCAAAGTTACACTCGTAAGTTAAGCTAACCCACTGTTCTTACGCTCATTATCAGATATATAAAAAAGTTTTAAATTTATTCAAAATAAAGCCTAAAAAGTATGAATTTAGGCTGAAATGCGGAAAAAAGAGAATATTTATTGCAGGCGTATTTTTAATAAAAAAGCGCTTATAAAAGCGCTCATGTTAGGCTAAAAGTTAAGTTAAGCTCATTCGTGGTATTTACGAATAACCGCTATCTTGCCATCTTCGATTTCGAGCACATCCATAATGGTCTGCGTGTATTCAATTTCTTGCTGGTTTTGCGGGTGTGTACCTTTAGCATGATGGGTATAACGCAAGGCAATGGCAGAATCATTAAAAATAAAGGTATCGAGTAAGTTTGCTTGGTATTCAGTGTGTGCCCCAAGGTAAAAAGTCATGCCTTTACGCATCATCGCTTTGCCATCTGGCTCTCTTGCATCATCTGTTTGATAAGGTAAGTGTTGGTTTGCTACATCGTCAGTTAATAGAGCTAAAAAGGCTTCTAACTCTTTGTTGGTGGCATTGGGTGCTTGTGTTGCAACCATGGTATTAAAGTACTGTTGTGCTAATGCTGTGAGCTCTGGGTTAGCTTGCTTTGCTTGGCTGCTAAATGTGCTCAACAGGCAAATAGCCAGAAAATAAAGGTGCTTCATCGTTATTCCTTGTGGTTTTAGTTATTGACTAATAATCAAACTACGAATCTAAAATAACGACAAAGCCCCCAACTATCAATATTTTAGTTTAAGCTGTTTGTGGCTTTGGGGTCTCGCGTTTATCTAAATAACCGCTGTATCGTGTTGCAATTAACGCAGCTAAACTGATGATAGCGCCAATCCAAGCAGTGTCTTGCAATGAGTAGTTTTCAACGACAACACCACCTAACACTGAGCCCAGCGCAATACCGATATTAAACGCTGCAATGTTTAACCCTGATGCCACATCGACGGCATTCGGGGTGAACTTTTCGGCAAGTTTAACCACATAAACTTGCAGCCCAGGCACATTACCAAACGCAAATGTCCCCCATACGAGTATGGTGAGTACCGCAGCGACTTTAGATTGCATGGTAAAGGTCAGCACCAAGAGCACAATACTTAAAGCACTAAAGATAATAGTCAACGCACTAATCGGGCCTTTTTTATCGGCTAACTTACCGCCGTAGATATTACCAACAGCAACCGATACCCCATATACCAGCATGATTAAGCTGATGGTGGCTGATGCAAAACCAGTTTGCTGCTCTAGAATGGGCGCTAAATATGTAAAGGCAGTAAATGTGCCGCCATAACCAAGTATGGTCATCAAGTACACCAGTAAAAGCCTAAGTTGCACCATTACTTTTAGCTGCTCACCCAAAGTAGCGGATTTACTTTGCTTTAAGTTACTCGGAATTAAAAACGCGCTACCAACAAGTGCAATTAAGCCCAGTAAAGACACCACTAAAAAGGTCGCTCGCCAACCAAAGTGCTGACCAATCCAAGTTCCTAATGGCACACCGGTTACTAATGCAACCGTTAAACCTGTAAACATAATCGCGATGGCACTGGCTTCTTTATCTTTACTGACAAGCCCTGTTGCGATCGTTGAACCAATTGAGAAAAACACCCCATGGGCAAAGCCTGTTAGAACCCTTGCTGTGATCAAACTGCCATAACTAGGTGCTTGCCAAGCCAGTAAATTACCGATTACAAATAGGCTCATTAAACTAAGTAATACATGCTTTCGATTCCAGCGTCCGGTAAGCGCGGTTAATACTGGCGCCCCCACCGCAACACCTAATGCGTACAAACTAACAAGTAGCCCAGCACTCGGTAACGAAACCGCTAAATCATCAGCGATGGTTGGCACTAAGCCGACAATCACAAACTCAGTGGTGCCTATGGCAAACGCACTGAGAGTTAACGCAAGTAATGCTATTGGCATCACATATCCTCTGTTTAATTTTGAAAGTGCGGCTATTGTGGCTAAAATTAAATTTGCAAAAAATAGCAGTAGTGACAAAATACTTTTGTCAGAAATGAAAAGGTAAAGCCATGAGCGTGATCTCCAACACCCAAGATTTAGAAGCATTTATTAGCGTGGTTGATACCGGCGGGTTCTCAAGTGCAGCCAATGCCTTAGATGAGCAAGTAGCAAAAATATCACGGGCGGTAACTCGGCTCGAAAAATCCTTAAACGTTACTTTATTTAACCGCACCACAAGGCGCATTGAGCTTACCGAAGAAGGCCAGTTATTTTTAGGCTATGCTAGAGAAGCACTGAGTCAGCTAGCACAAGGCGAAGAATCCTTAAAGCTTCTGCACTGTGCGCCATCAGGAAAATTAAGAGTCGATGCCGCAAGTCCTTTTGTGTTTCATCAATTAGCACCACATTTAAAAGCCTTTACCCAAGCTTATCCTGACATAAAACTCGAGATCACCAGCCACGACAACATTATCGATTTGCTTGAGCATAAAACCGATATTGCTATTCGTATTGGCGAACTCGCTGACTCAAACTTGCATGCACGCACTTTAGGTGTAAGTAAACTACAGCTCGTTGCCAGCCCTGATTATTTAAAAGCGGCACCACCATTAAATGAGCTAACCGACTTAGCCTCGCACCAGCTTATTGGTTTTACCGATGCGCCGCATTTAAATCACTGGCCACTAACCACGCCTTTAGACCTTAAATTTTCAATCAGTGCATCAAGTGGTGAAACTGTGCGCCAGCTTTGTATTCAAGGTCATGGCATTACCTTGTTGTCGGAATTTATGATCAACGAAGATTTAAAAGCAGGCCGTTTAATAAAAGTGCTCGAAGGCGAGGTACTGAGCCCTAATCGCCGCGAAAAAGTGCATGCGGTGTATTATCAAAACAGCGGTGTGTCATCACGAGTATTAGTGTTTTTAGACTTTATAGCACCAAGGTTAACGCTCTAGTTTTTGCATTTTTAACAAAAGTGTTTTGTGATTAGTGGCATTAATTTCATAAATGATTTTCGTTATGCTGAAAGCATATTCGCTTTCAAGGAGCCGTAATGAACAAATTATTCGATACCGTACAACTTGCCGGTCATACATTAAAAAACCGCATTGTTATGCCACCGATGACCCGCTCTCGCTCATCACAACCGGGTGATATCGCCAATGAGTTAATGGCCGACTACTATGCACAGCGTGCCAGCGCCGGCTTAATTATCAGCGAAGGTACACAAATATCAGCCCTAGGTAAGGGTTATGCTTGGACACCGGGTATTTATACTGCCGAGCAAATTGCTGGCTGGAAGAAAGTAACCGACAAAGTTCATCAAGCTGGTGGCATTATGTTCGCTCAGCTTTGGCATGTTGGCCGAGTATCTCACCCAAGTAATACAGGTGGCGAGCAACCAATTTCGCCATCTGCTATTGCCGCTAAAAACGTTAAAGTTTTTATTGATGAAGATGACAAACCCGACTTTGTTGCCACAGCACAGCCTCGCGCAATGAGCCATGACGACATCAAACAGGTTATAAACGAATACCGCCAAGCAGCCCGTAATGCAGTTGATGCAGGGTTTGATGGTATTGAACTTCACGCTGCCAATGGTTACTTAATTAATCAATTTATTGATTCAGAGTCAAACCAACGCACTGATGAATACGGCGGCAGTTTAGAAAACCGCTTACGCTTTTTACAACAAGTGACACAAGCGGTTTGTGATGAAATTGGCGCTGAGCGTGTTGGCGTACGCCTTGCTCCACTCACAACCCTCAATGGGACGGTCGATGATAACCCATTTGAAACCTATATTGGCGCAGCAAAAGTACTCAATGACCTTAACGTTGCTTATTTGCACATTGCTGAAGCTGATTGGGATGATGCGCCTTTAATGGAGCAAAGTTTTAAGCAAGCGCTACGTGAAAACTATGCTGGATTAATGATTTATGCGGGCAAATACACTGGCGAGAAAGCAGAGCAAGCACTAGCCGCAGGCTGGGCTGATTTAATAGGTTTTGGTCGCCCGTTTGTTGCAAACCCTGACCTGCCAGCTCGTATTGAACAAGGCATTGAACTTGCGAAGCATGATCCAGATACCTTATTTGGAGGCGGTGCTAAAGGTTACACTGACTACCCTTTAGCAACGCAGTAACGCGCTAAAAAAGGTGGCTCGTCAACCAATAGCCCAGCACAATAAAGCTGATGTTGGCGAGCGCTCTTAACCACCAAGGAGCAGAGCTAAACTGGAGTTGGCTGTGCTTGCTTACTAATACCAAAATGCCCATCACAGTAAACCAAGGAGTAAAAAAGAATATTGGCTTTAACTTCACTAAACTCACCGCTAAATCGTGCAGCGCCCCACTGACTGCAAAAGTCACAACAAGGGCACACCAAGCCGGCATAATGTCATTACAAGGCTTCATCACATAGCGAGACAAATAATAGCTCCAGACCGGGTTCCAATATCGCCAAAATAAATAAAATGAGCTAGCACCTAGAGAACGTGTCAGCATATTGCGCAACGAATCTTTATGCCCAAGGGGCACACCTGTGCGTTTTTTAACGTATTGAGCAAGGGTAATAGCTGCAGACACCGGCTTTCTCTTTTTTACTAATGACTAATTCAGACTACTAAACAACCAACAAAAGAGAAACCAAAACAAGGCTTGAAATTGTAACGGTTTATGAAGCGCGCAGATCTAAGGTTGGTGATGAAGCTGAGCTAAGCACTCAGCTTCATTAAAGTCACATCTTACTTTTTACTTTATTAGTCGCTTGGCTGGTGGCGGGGTTGTCTGGCCAAAAATGTTTTGGGTAACGCCCTTTCATTTCTTTTTGCACATCGCGGTAACTCGTTTGCCAAAAGTTAGCTAGGTCTTGAGTTAACTGCAGCGGTCGCCGCGCTGGTGATAATAACTCCATTAATAACGGCAGTTTACCTTGCGCAAGCAAAGGCGTGCTGGTCATGCCATACACTTCTTGCATGCGCACACTGAGCTTTGCTGGGCCATCGAGCTGATAGGTCACTTTTACATTTGAACCACTTGGCACAGTTAATCGCAAGGGCAGGTGTTCATTCAATAGGCTTTGCTGCTGCCAATCAAAACAGCTTTTAATTGCTTCGCTGTAATTGAACTTTTTTAATTGCTCAAGGTTTTTAATATCATCCAAATAAGGTGCAAGCCATTGGTTATCGGCAATTAATTCATCTTGATTTAAAAGCGGGAATGACTCTGGTAACAGCTTACTTGCCAAGCTCATTCGAATAAGTAACTGCTCACTGTCGGGCTGTTCATTAAATAACGAAAAGCCCTGCTTACTAAATAAGTTTAACCACGCTTTAGTACGCTCGCTCTTATCTAGGGGCTGTTTACTTGGTTGACTCGCTATGGTGATAGCACCGAGCTTTAGCTCATCTTGATGGATAAAACGCCCTGCTTTTTCATCGTATTCGCAGCGAGTTTGCTCAGTAAATAAATGCGAAAGCTCATCTTCAAGCTCACTTGGCATAAAGGCAACAGCAGCAAAAACACGGTTTCCCTTATGGCCGCCCATATGCGCAATGGCAATATAATCATCGTTATGCCAAAACTCCTCACTTAAATCGGCGCCTGCACCATTGGCAAGTAAATAACCATTACCGCGCTTTTTGGCTAGGCGGTCAGGAAAGGCAAGCGCCACCAGCAGCGACAAGTACTCTGTTTTAAGCTCATTAACCGGCTTGAGTTGCAAGCGCGATAGCCAATAATTTAATTGCTGCTTAAATACTGGGTGCGGTTTGCTGTGCTGGCTATGCAATGCCAAATTAAGATCCGCTGGCATACTAATGCGGCTTTCAAGCAGTGCAGTTAAATACCCCGCTAATACATAAATACCAGGCGTACGCTGCTCTAGTTGCTTTGCCTTAATGAGCATGTGCGAGAGGCGAATATCGGCTCCATAGCTCAGCATTTGACTACCAAGGGGTGTCAGCTTTTCATTTTCATCAATGGCTTCGAGCATTTTCAAAAGTGCCGTTGCCTGTTTAACCTGCTGGCTACTAGGTGGGTCGAGTAAGCTAAGCTCAGCAAGTGATGCCCCCCACTGCTTTGCCTCTAATAACAATTGACTAATATCACTGGTCAGAATTTCTGGCGCATCATGGCTGTTACGGCGCTCAAAAGTTTGTTTAGAGCCTAATCGATACACAACCCCCGGCTCAATTCGCCCAGCACGACCAGCGCGCTGTATGGCTGAAGAACGAGAAATACTTTGCGTAACAAGCTCAGTGACACCGGTTTTTAAATTGAAATTGGCAGCACGGCGTTTGCCGCTATCAACCACAATGCGTATTCCTTCAATGGTCAAACTGGTTTCAGCGACATTGGTGGTTAACACTACTTTGCGTTTGCCAGTTTTAGCGGGCGCAATAGCAGCTTGTTGCTCGTTTTTATTTTGCTCACCATACAAGCTAAATACTTCGACGCTATCAACTAAATCATTTAAAGACTGCTGAACGCGCATGATTTCACGCTGCCCTGGCAAAAATACTAAAGCACAGCCCGTTTGCTCACTAAGCGCCTGTTTTATTAGTGCAGGTATGTCATCAAGCCAACGGCTTTCGTCTTTAAGTGGAATATACACTTCATCAATGGGGTAGCTTCGTCCTTGTGATGAAATAATCGGACAGCTGAAAAACTCACTGTAACGATCGCCGTCTAAGGTTGCCGACATCAGTAAGATTTTTAAATCATCGCGAAGTGCCGCCTGTGTTTCGAGGGCAAATGCCAAAGCCGTATCTGCGGCAATTGAGCGCTCGTGAAACTCGTCAAAAATAAGTAAGTCTACATCACTAAGCTCTGGGTCATTTTGCAACATACGCGTCAACATGCCTTCGGTGACAATTTCGAGTTTAGTTGCAGAACTTACTTTTGATTCACCACGAATGCGTAAGCCGACACTGTTACCGACTTTTTCATTCTGCTGACTTGCCAAATACTGGGCAATATTGCGTGCGGCCAGTCGTCTTGGCTCTAACATAACAATGCGTTTAAAGTGACCTTCGCGCATTAGGGTAAGAGGCAGCCATGTCGATTTACCCGCTCCCGGTGGCGCTTGCAATAAAGCCATTGGGTTACTCTGTAATGTGGTTAACAGGGATTGATAAATATCTTGAACTGGCAGCACGTTAGGTATCTCTTACATTCTTTTCGCGCATTGTATCAAAAAACAAAAAATTGCGATGGTTATAGGCTTATTTTCTATCTCGGCTTTAGAAGTGAAAACATTGCATTCTGCCAGTTTAGACTTATTCTTGATTAAACGACTAAACAATAATCAGAATAAGGAATTAACTTGTTCAGGATTTACACCCGTATTTTAATCACCTTGCTACTTTTAGTTTTCCCGTTTCAAAAAGCGTTTAGTCAGCAAAAAATTACGGTTGCACTTGGCAATACACTACCACCTTGGGTGATGGTTGAAGACAACACAGGCATTATTCCTGACTTACTTCGTGCAACACTCGGTGTTCACGGTTATCAAATACACTTTGTCTACGTTCCCTATGCAAGACGGATCCCTTTGTATACTGAGAACTTAGTTGATGTTGTGTCTGATATTAATGAAAAAGTTATCGAAACCCATCAAATGAGCGGTTACTTTTCAGATATTGCTTACAGCTACGAGAACTTCGCTTTTAGTCTGGCCAAGCAAAACCTGCAGCTTAGCTCTATTGCACAATTAAAACACTTTAGTGTTCTTTCATGGCAAGGTGCAAAAGAATTACTCACACCAGAATATCAAGCAATGGCCAGAGAAAACCCACAATACGCAGAAACCTATGATCAACTTGCACAAGTACAGCTTTTGTATCGAGAGCGCTACGAGGTGATCCAGATGGACGGTAAAATTTTTGATTATTATCGAGCGTTAATTAATATCAATGACGAAATTGATGTCTCTAAACCTGTGCAACGATTTGCGTTATTTGGCAAAAACCCCAGTGGCTTTTTATTTCGAGACGAAGCCTTAAGAGACCTGTTTAACGAGAACTTGCGTAAACTAAAATCAACTGAAGAATACACGCGGATAATCAATCGCTACACATCTAAGAGCCACTAAGCATCTAAAAATTAGCGCAACAGAAAATATTACAGGCTGATTCTAAAAACTACGTAGTAATTGCAAACTTATAAATTCCACTCATTATATGTAAAAGCATAAAACAATTATAAATCAATCAGTTAATAAATTTCACCAAATTGGTACAGCGATTGCTCTTACTAAGATGAATGTTTAACAAAGTAAGGAGATTATGATGAACAGCGATCGTTTAGAAGGCAACTGGAAAGAGCTTAAAGGTAAAGCACAACGTAAATGGGGTGACCTTACCGATGATGATTTAGATAAAATTGAAGGTAGCCGTAAAGAGCTGGTTGGTAAACTTCAGCAAAAATACGGTAAATCGAAGGAAGAAGCTGAGCGTGAAGTAAGCGACTTAGAAAAAAGCCATTAATTTGTGCAATTAATAAAGCCGCTAATTGCGGCTTTATTTATCAAGCTGGCTCATGCTTTGCTAAATCGACTTCAGCAACCGTTTGATTTTTACCTTGCGATTTAGCGCGGTAAAGCCGTTTATCGGCAATGTTCAAACAGTGATCCATGCTCTCATCAGCGACACGCACGTACAAGCCAATACTTAAGGTGACATGAAAACGATGCAGGCCGCTCGTAAATGGCTTTTCAGCGAGCTTCTTATGGATTTTTTCAGCGACTTTTCTGGCTCTAAGCTCATGCCCTGTTGGGATCACTATTAAAAACTCTTCGCCGCCCCAACGGGAAATAACATCTTCTTCTGTGCACACGTTCTTAAATACATCAGCGAAAAATATTAGCACCTCATCGCCCACTTGATGACCGTAGGTGTCGTTGATTTGTTTAAAGTTATCAACATCCATCAGCAAGAACACTGCCCCTTCGCCAAAGCGCTTATCTTGCAAGCATTCTGTTGCGTAGCGACGGTTAGCGAGTTCTGTCATCGCGTCAGTGCGAGCAAGTTTTTGATTAAGTTTAAGTTGCTCCATTAACTGCAAGCTGTATTTGTTACGGTAATATTCATAGAAGCCGGCCAAAATACATAAAATCGAGAAACACAGCATGACACGTGTAGGAAAGTAGTGACTCGGATAACTGTAATAACCAAATTGATCGGTAAAATAGAAAAGCACCGAGATAATACTGGCAAGCAAGATAAGATCAAATGCTCCGCGCTTTAAACCACGAATAAAAAATGTCACGGGGGATACAATAAACAGCCACAATGGCCCAGTGCCATTACTCCCCCCAGAAACAATTAAAAAACACATCATCGAATAGAGGGCGTACAGCATAAGTACTGCGATGGTTTCGTCACGATTTTTAATAACGAAAGGTGAGGCAAACACAAAGCCGCCAATAATTAATAAATAGCTAAGGGGGTGGTAACCATCTTGATAGCTGGTGATCGCCATTAAAAACGAGGTGATCGAACCAATAAATGCAAAAACACGTAAAAATCGCGCTTTATCTTTCTCACTCGCATTCACTGTATCAATCACAATTTCACCTTAGATTTCTTGATCAATCTTAATAATACCAATCCGCAATAATACTTAATCATTTTGAGGGATTAAACCTGCCGCTACCTGCGTTAAAAATTTCTTATTTAGAACAACTAAATAACGAAATTTTTGCCTTGCTATCAACGAGGTTTTATTGCCTCAAAATAGACCACTTTATTAAGCGAATTGGTATAACTTTAACACAAATATATAAATTAGAAGGAATTTGCCAGTATTAAAGCAATTAAAAAGAAAAAAGCGTGATAAAAAATGGGCATAAAAAAACGAGCCATTTGGGGCTCGTTTTTAATTTAAACAGAAGCTAATAACTAAAGGTTATTATTCTGGCTCATAGCCCAAATTAGGCGATAACCAACGCTCAGCTTCTGCAAGAGTCATGTTGGTACGCTTAGCGTAATCTTCAACCTGATCTTTTTGAATTTGCGCCACTGCGTAGTACTTAGCTTCAGGGTGAGAGAAATACCAACCAGAAACCGCCGCACCCGGCCACATTGCGTATGAACTTGTTAGCTTCATGCCGATACGCTGTTCGGTATCAAGTAACTGCCAGATTTTCTTCTTCTCTGTATGTTCAGGACAAGCAGGATAACCTGGCGCTGGGCGAATACCTTGGTAGTTTTCACGAATAAGTTCATCGTTCGATAGATTTTCATCTACCGCATAGCCCCAATACTCTTTACGCACTTGCTCATGCAAGTACTCCGCAAATGCCTCAGCCAAACGGTCTGCTACGGCTTTAACCATAATCTTGTTGTAATCATCTTGCTGGGCATCAAAGGCATCGGCAAGGTCATCTTCTTCAAGACCTCCGGTAACCGCAAAAGCACCAAAGTAATCAGGGGTGCCTTTTGGCGCAATATAATCAGCTAAACAGTAGTTAGCAAAGTCAGTTTTTTCTGTTTGCTGACGTAAATGACACGATGTAGTTAAAAGCGTTGTACGCGACTCATCGGTGTAAATCTCAATGTCATCCCCTACTCGGTTTGCAGGGAATAAACCAATGACACCTAAAGGTTGTAGCGCACCTGATTGCTCAAGCTCATCAAGCATTGCATTAGCATCAGCGAATAAGCTTTTAGCCTGTTCACCAACAATTTCATCTTCAAGAATACGTGGGTACTTACCAGCGATTGACCACGTCATGAAATAAGGTGTCCAGTCGATGTACTGTCTTAACGTCGCAATCGAAACATCTTTAAACTCAGTCACACCCAGCTTTTTCGGTACTGGTGGCGTGTAGTTGTCCCAATCAAGTTTTACTGCATTGTCGCGAGCACGCTGTAAAGTAACGGGTTTTGAGCGAGGTTTTTTACGCGCTTGTTGTTCACGTACTTTTTCATACTCAGCCTTGGTTTTCTCTAAAAATGCCGGCTTTAACTCTTTCGACAATAAATTAGAAACCACACCCACAGCGCGGCTGGCATTATTTACGTAGACCACACCTTTATCATACTGAGGCTCAATTTTAACCGCGGTATGCGCTTTAGAAGTTGTTGCACCACCAATCAGTAGCGGTAATTCAAAACCACGACGAGTCATTTCTTTCGCAACATGCACCATTTCATCAAGTGATGGGGTAATCAGTCCTGATAAACCTATAATGTCAGCTTTCTCGTTTATGGCGGTTTGCAAGATTTTCTCTGCCGGCACCATCACTCCAAGGTCAATAACCTCGTAGTTATTACATTGCAGTACAACGCCTACAATGTTCTTACCAATGTCGTGTACGTCGCCCTTAACGGTTGCCATAACCACTTTACCGTTAGTTGCGCCCTCTTCTTTTTCAGCTTCAATGAAAGGGTCAAGATAGGCAACGGCGCGCTTCATTACACGAGCTGACTTAACAACCTGAGGTAAGAACATTTTACCCGCACCGAATAAGTCACCTACTACATTCATGCCATCCATAAGCGGGCCTTCGATCACTTCGATAGGCTTAGCTTTGCTCTTGCGGCACTCTTCGGTATCTTCATCGATGTATTCGGTAATACCTTTTACTAGTGCATGTTCAAGGCGCTTTTCAACAGGCCAGGTACGCCATTCTAAATCTTCAACTTTCTCTGCTTGCGCCATACCAGAGTATTTGGGTGCAAGTTCAACAAGTCGCTCACCGGCACCTGGGTCGGTATTGAGGATCACATCTTCTACAGCTTTACGCAGCTCTTCGGGGATATCGTCGTAAACCGCTAATTGGCCCGCGTTTACAATGCCCATGTCCATACCTGCTTTAATCGCGTGGTATAAAAACACTGAGTGAATAGCTTCACGTACTGGGTTGTTACCACGGAACGAGAACGACACATTCGATACACCACCCGACACTTTACAGTGCGGTAAGCCTTGCTTAATTCGGCGCGTACCTTCAATAAATTCAACCGCGTAGTTATCGTGTTCTTCAATGCCCGTTGCGACGGCAAAAATGTTCGGGTCAAAAATAATGTCTTCTGGTGGAAAGCCAATATCATCAACAAGTATATTGTAGCTACGCTGACAGATATCGAACTTACGATCAGCAGTTTCTGCTTGCCCGGTTTCATCAAACGCCATAACCACCGCAGCAGCACCAAAGCGTTTGATTATTTTAGCTTGGCGTATAAACGGCTCTTCACCTTCTTTAAGTGAAATTGAGTTAACAATGGCCTTACCTTGAATACACTTTAAGCCAGCTTCAATCACGTCCCATTTAGATGAGTCGACCATGATAGGTACTTTTGAGATATCAGGCTCTGAGGCAATTAAGTTTAAAAACTTTACCATCGCCGCTTTCGAATCCAACATGGCTTCATCCATATTGATATCAATCACTTGCGCGCCATTTTCTACTTGTTCACGGGCAACGTCGAGAGCGGTCTCGTAATCTTCTTCCATGATCAAGCGCTTAAACTTAGCCGAGCCTGTTACATTGGTACGCTCACCGACGTTAGTAAATACAGCAATTTGGTCAGTCATGTCGGTTTCCTAGTTTAAGTTACACGCTTCAAGGCCAGATAAGCGCATACGCACTTCAAGCTCAGGTAATTGGCGAGGTTTAACACCTTCAAGGCCTTTCGCAAACGCCTTAATATGAGCCGGTGTGGTGCCACAACAACCACCTACAATGTTGATAAAGCCAAATTTGCCCCAATCGATAATTTCTTTAGCCATTTCAGTGGCTTCTAAATCATATTCACCAAATTCGTTTGGTAATCCTGCATTTGGATGCACCGAGGTAAAGGTTTCACAAACGCGCGATAGCTCTTCAACATACTGGCGCAGTAAGTCTGGGCCAAGGGCGCAGTTAAGGCCGATTGATAGCGGTTTAATATGACGAATTGAGTTATAAAATGCTTCGGTTGTTTGCCCTGATAAAGTACGGCCAGAGGCATCGGTAATGGTGCCTGAGATCATCACAGGCAAACTGCGACCAGCTTGCTCGAATGCTTCTTCTACAGCAAACGAAGCCGCTTTAGCATTAAGGGTATCAAAGATGGTTTCTATTAAAATAAGATCAGCACCACCTTCCATTAATGCCAGTGTTGACTCAACATAGGCAGCCACCAGCTTATCAAAGTTGATATTACGATAACCTGGGTCATTTACATCTGGTGAAATAGAACAGGTTTTTGACGTTGGCCCAAGTACACCAGCTACATAACGCGGTTTGCTAGGATCTTTTGCTTCAAGTTCATCACACACGCTGCGGGCAAGCTTCGCTGACTCGAGGTTGATTTCGCGGCTAAGGCTCGCCATATCGTAATCTTCCATCGAAATAGTCGTGGCATTAAAGGTGTTGGTTTCAATGATATCGGCACCAGCTTCTAAATAAGCACGGTGAATATCAGCAATGATTTTTGGCTGAGTCAGGCTTAATAAATCGTTATTGCCTTTAATAAGTACATGCCAGTCTTTAAAGCGCTCACCGCGATAATCCTGTTCTTCTAATTTATGTTCTTGGATCATGGTGCCCATCGCGCCATCGAGGATTAAAATTCGCTGTTTTAGCGCCTCGGTTAATTGTTCGCGTTTATTCACTGCATTACTCGGCATAGTTGTTAGTCCTTACATCTTGGCTAACTAAGTTAATATCATACGGTGTAGTTTGGTACACATAATAGTTTAACCAATTCGAAAACAATAAAAAGGCATGACTTTGCCACGTTTTCGACGGTTCGTTATCTGGGTTATCGTCAGGGAAGTAATTTTCTGGCTTAGGTGCATCCGCTGATTTTTCTTGGTCGCGTAAATACTCCCCTTTTAAGGTATGAGCATCGTACTCTGGATGGCCAGTAATATACACTTGGCTACCTGATTTATTTTTAATTAAGTAGGCACCTACTCGCTCTGATCCGGCTAACACTACGAGCTCATCGCAGGCAGTGATCTTATCGATATCAATATGACCATAACGAGAATGCGGCACTAAAAAGGTATCATCAAAGCCACGCGTTAGCGCTGCATGGTCAAAATAGCTTTTATGGGTAAATACGCCACTGAGTTTGTTTGGTTTCAGATCACGTTTAAGGCCATAGTGATGATAAAGCCCAGCATGGGCCGCCCAACACGAAAACAGCGTAGACGTAACATGCTGCTCTGCCCAATCTAAAATAATTTTTAGTTCGTCCCAGTAAGCAACTTCGTCATACTCTAAATGAGCAAGCGGTGCGCCCGTTACAATCATGGCATCGTAGTTATTATCTTTCACTTCTGAAAAATAACGATAAAACGTATCCATGTGCTGCTCAGAGTTACTACTGGTGCGATGGGTATCTAAGCGCAACAGCTCAACATTAACTTGCAGCGGTGAGTTTGCTAACAAGCGAATAAACTGCACTTCGGTTTCAACTTTGTTTGGCATTAAGTTTAAGATGGCCAAACGCATTGGGCGGATTTCTTGCGTTTTAGCACGACTTTTTGGCATTACAAACACGTTTTCTTGACGTAACTTTGCAATGGCAGGCAATTCATCTTTTACTGTAATGGGCATAGCTGGCTCCGAGCATACTTATCTGACTGCTAATTATGAACGGATAGTTAGAAATTTCAACCTCTAGATGTTTAGATGTCTAAATGAAGTGGTATATCTGAGTGGTCATTAATTAAAATGTATGACTCTTTGAGTAAATAACACCTTGATATTAAGCCTATCATAAACGCTGAATTCTGTATTTTGAGGTAGTTTGGGTATACAATACTTTCTGTTAATTTTTCTTATAAATTGAAGGCTTCTTTCATGGTGTTACCAGACAAGTTTATATTCTCGATGAGTCGAGTTTCTAAGGTTGTGCCACCTAAGCGCACTATCTTAAAAGATATTTCTTTACACTTTTTCCCAGGCGCAAAAATTGGTGTGCTAGGTCTAAACGGTGCAGGTAAATCAACGTTACTTCGCATTATGGCTGGTGTTGACCAAGACTTTGAAGGTGAAGCTCGCCCTCAACCAGGCACTAAAATCGGTTACTTACCGCAAGAACCGCAGCTAGACGAAAGCAAAACAGTTCGCGAAACAGTAGAAGAAGCAGTTAGCGAAGTTAAAAATGCACTAAACCGCCTTGATGAAGTATACAACGAGTATGCAATGGACGGTGCTGACTTTGATGCACTTGCGAAAGAGCAAGGCGAATTAGAAGCTATCATCCAAGCGCACGATGGTCACAATATCGACAACGTGTTAGAGCGTGCTGCTGATGCATTACGCCTACCACCTTGGGATGCAAAAATTGAACACCTTTCGGGTGGTGAGCGTCGCCGTGTTGCGATCTGTCGTTTATTACTTGAAAAACCAGATATGCTTATTCTTGACGAACCAACCAACCACTTAGACGCTGAGTCAGTTGCTTGGTTAGAGCGCTTCTTACACGACTACGAAGGTACCGTGGTTGCTGTAACCCACGACCGTTACTTCTTAGATAACGTAGCAGGTTGGATA
Source organism: Pseudoalteromonas shioyasakiensis (assembly GCF_019134595.1). Taxonomy (NCBI): domain Bacteria; kingdom Pseudomonadati; phylum Pseudomonadota; class Gammaproteobacteria; order Alteromonadales; family Pseudoalteromonadaceae; genus Pseudoalteromonas; species Pseudoalteromonas shioyasakiensis. Next base: position 2,870,954 of record NZ_CP077770.1, read on the forward strand.
TTAGAGCTTGACCGTGGTGAAGGTATTCCTTGGGAAGGTAACTACTCATCGTGGCTTGAACAAAAAGATTTACGTTTACAACAAGAACAGAAATCTGAAAAAGCACGTCAAAAATCAATCGCGCAAGAACTTGAATGGGTTCGTTCAAACCCGAAAGGCCGTCAAGCTAAGTCTAAAGCACGTATGGCACAGTTCTCTGAGCTTCAGCAAAACGATTACCAAAAGCGTAACGAAACGAATGAGCTATTCATTCCACCGGGTCCACGCTTAGGTGACCAAGTTATCGAAGTAAAAGGCCTGAAGAAAAGCTTTGGCGACCGCGTACTAATCGATGACTTAAACTTTGCAATGCCGAAAGGCGCTATCGTAGGTATTATCGGTGCCAATGGTGCGGGTAAATCAACGCTATTCAAAATGCTAAGCGGTGAAGAAACGCCTGATAGCGGTGAGATCCTTGTTGGTGACACTGTTGAGCTTGCAACGGTTGATCAGTTCCGTGGCGACATGGACGAAAGCAACACGGTTTTCCAAGAAATCTCTAACGGCCAAGACGTATTAAAAATTGGTAACTTTGAATTCCCAAGCCGTGCCTATGTTGGCCGCTTTAACTTCAAAGGTAACGACCAACAAAAATTTGTTAAAGACCTATCAGGTGGTGAGCGCAACCGTTTACACCTAGCTAAGCTATTAAAAGCAGGTGGTAACGTATTACTACTGGATGAGCCAACCAATGATCTAGACGTTGAAACACTACGTGCACTTGAGAACGCTATTTTAGAGTTCCCTGGCTGTGTAATGTGTATCTCGCATGACCGTTGGTTCCTTGACCGTATTGCTACACATATTCTTGATTACCGTGATGAAGGCCAAATTAACTTCTTCGATGGTAACTACACAGAATACGAAGAGTGGTTGAAGAAAACCTTAGGCGCAGAAGCGGCACAACCTAAGCGTATTAAATACAAAAAAATTGGCTAATTAGCTGATACTCAAAAAGCCCCTACCTAGGGGCTTTTTTGTTGCATTAAGCTTTACTATCACTCACTCCATTATGATCTATACTCATTAAGTAACTAAAGTGGGAGATACAGCTATGAATGAACGCAGAGAGTTTTCGCGGGTATTATTTTCTTGCCCTGCGATCCTTCGTATCAAAGATAACGACTATCACTGTCAGTTACTTGATTTATCTTTGCAAGGTGCACTCATTACTAAAAGTGATTCATTTTTAGTGCCTATTCATAGTAAAGCTGACTTAATCTTTACCCTGCCAGAGTCAACTATCGAGATTAAAATGCAAGTGGAGCTGTGCCATGTTGAGCATCAGCATGCAGGCCTTCGCTGCGAACATATCGATATTGATAGTATTACTCACTTAAAACGATTGATTGAGCTAAATCTGGGTGATGAGGCATTATTACATCGCGAGTTAGCTCATTTAATTCACGCGCCAGAGTAAACATTTGCCGGTAGATTCGTTATGCTGTAGCAAATTCAGCTATTCAATGAGCTATGCAGTTAAATCCCCACTTACCCTTGGTGTATCACCCAAATTACTCGTTTAGTTTCGATCCTAACCATCGCTTTGTGATGAGTAAGTTTGCTTATTTATATGAGCATGTACAAAACCTTGGATTAATAAATGACAACCTAACTCAACCGATGCTTGGCAGCCCTGAGCCTCTTGAATTAGTGCACTGCGAAAACTACATCAACGACCTTTGGCACAACCGCTTAGATGAAAAAGCGATGCGCCGTATTGGCTTACCTTGGTCAAAAGAGCTAATGGCACGTACCTTTACCGCGCCTCTGGGCACCTTACAAACAGCACGTTTAGCCCTTAAACATGGCATCGCTTGTCACTTAGCGGGGGGCACTCATCATGCCCATACCGATTTTGGCTCAGGCTATTGCATGGTAAACGACCTCGCTTTCACCAGCGAAACCCTAATAAAAAGTGGTGAAGTAACCAATATACTTATTTTTGATTTAGATGTTCATCAAGGTGATGGTACCGCAGCAATGCTGGCGCATCAGCCCTATGCTTATACCTGCTCTATTCACTGTGAAAAGAATTTTCCATTTCGAAAATCAGCCAGCGATTTAGACATAGGTTTAGCACCGAATGTCGCTGATAGTGAATACCTAGGCGTTGTTGACGATACGCTGAGTTATTTATTAAACACCCTAAACCCAGATTTAGTGCTTTATGATGCAGGTGTAGATGTGTGGCTGCAAGATGGCTTAGGAAAACTTGATATAAGCTGGCAAGGGATAGTGCAACGCGACCATTTAGTCCTCAAGCGTTGCCTTGAGCACAATGTACCTGTCGCAACAGTAATTGGTGGTGGTTATGATAAAGACCATCGCCGTTTAGCGGCTCGCCATGGCATTGTAGTTGAACAAGCTGCTCGTTTTTAAAAGCGACAAAGAAAAAAGGCCCGGGGAGAAAAAACCGGGCCTTTGCTACTGTAACATTGGGATATGTTAGCAACTTTTTTCTAAGTTAAAACAAGTAGCTGTGGAGCTACCGAATGGTAATCTAAAGCCATAGCTATGCTCAAAACCGTGATGTTTACAATTGAAAAAGCAAACACTTGGCGCGCCCAGCCGCTGACATCAATATTGCGACGATAGCCACGAAGCGCCATTAGCAACCACCAAAAACTCGTTGTACAGGCTACAGCCATAAAGGCTAAACCTGTATAACCACTAATGGTTAATAACATCACAACCAACGCATACACGGCGATATATAAAACAATGTGATGCTTTGCCTTCTCGATCCCCTGCGCTACTGGTAACACAGGAATTCTGGCCGCTTGGTAGTCGTTATAACGAAAGATTGCAATTGCATATGAATGAGGCATTTGCCATAGACTAAACATAACCAATAAAATCACAGCACCAGCATCAAACTGCCCAGTTACGGCACAATAACCCACAACAGGCGGTACTGCGCCAGATAAACTTCCTACAAAGGTGCCGTACACAGAACGACGTTTCATGTATAAGCTGTAAACACCTACGTAGATGACGTAACCAAAAGTAGCAAATAAGAGTGCCACTACGTTGGTATACACAGCTAATAACCCGAAACCAATAACACCAAGCACGATGCCATGTGCCATAGCCGCCTTTGCTGACATTTCGCCAGTCACTGTGACGCGTTTGCGAGTGCGCGCCATAGCAACATCAATATCACGATCAATTACGTTATTGATCGCGCATCCTGATGCCACTACTAAAGATAACCCTAGTAAGGTTGCGATCATTAACCATGGGTCAACATCACCACGAGAGGCTAGCAAGAATCCCCCCGCGACAGAGATCAAATTGCCCATGATAATGCCAGGTTTAGTGACATTTAAATAACGTCGAAACACTTCCTCGACTCCTCTAATTTTCAGCACAAACGCAATATTACGAAAGAAACTAGTTAGTAACAGACTGTAAGAACTGGAGACACAACCTCAGACTAACCAGCTCCTTTCGTAAATCTTTTTACCAATTACCAAGTAATTGTTATTAGTACATCATCATGGCGTTCGATTCGTAGATGATCCACACCGACAAACCAACCACCATTACAATGATTAAAGCACTAAAGATAAACGACAATGAACTTGCCTTGCCGTCTTCTGTTTTGAAGTTTAGGTGTAAGAAATATTTTAAATGCACCCAAATTTGCACAATCGCCATGCTCACGATGCACCATGCAGTGGTCGTTTTAGAAAACGAACCACTCATCACAGCCCAAAATGGAATAGCCGTTAAAACCACTGACAATACAAAACCAATTAAATAGTCTTTAACGCTGCCATGTGATTGTTCATTATGTGCATGAACTTCTAAGTTATTAATTACATGTGATTCACTGTGGCTCATTACATTGCTCCCATTAAATAAACAACGGTAAATACACAGATCCACACCACATCTAAGAAGTGCCAGAATAGGCTTAAACAACTTAGGCGTGTCACTGTTTGTGGGTTTAAACCACGGCGCACAACTTCAATCATCAGGATAGTCATCCAAATAAGACCGGCTGTAACGTGAAGACCGTGTAAGCCCACTAAAGAGAAGAACGATGTTAAAAAGGCACTTTGCTGAGGGCCATTACCGTGCGCAATTAGGTGATGGAATTCGTACACTTCCATACCAATAAACATTGCGCCAAAGGCAAAGGTAACCAGCAACCAAGTTAACGTAGCCGCTTTTTTCTGCCCGTGAGCAGAAATCATCGCAAAACCAAAAGTAATACTACTAAGTAGTAGAGCTGCGGTTTCAACCGCAACAAAATCAAGTTCAAAAATGTCTTTACCCGACACACCACCAGCAGTGTTCATGAACAATACTGCGTAGGTTGCAAAGAATGATGCAAACAACAAACAGTCAGTCATAAGATAAAGCCAGAAACCAAATACGGTGTTACCACCTGTATCGTGGTGCTCATGGTCATGTGCATCGACATGACCGTGTGCGCCGTTTAAGGTGTCGAGCCCTGCAGAAATGCTACTCATGCATTCACCTCCTTAGTAGCGGCTGTATTGTGAGCCGTTTCTAGTTCAACAATTTCATCTGGTTGCACGTAGTAATCAACATCGCTGGTGTAACAACGCTTGATGAACACCACGATTGCACCCAGTAAACCAAAGGCTGCAAGCCACCAAATGTGCCAGATCATGGCAAAACAGAAGGTTGTTAAAGCTGCACTCATTAATACACCTGCCGATGTATTTTTTGGCATATGAATTGGGCTATAAGAGGCTTCTTGTTTGTAAGCTAAGCCTTTTTCTTTCATGTCTGTCCACGCATCGATGTCATCAACATGTGGGATTTTCGCAAAGTTGTAGTACTGTGGAGGTGAAGCAGATGCCCACTCAAGCGTATGACCATTCCACGGATCGCCCGTTGTATCATCAAGTTGCTCGCGGTTTTTGAAGCTCACTACAAGTTGCACAACTTGGAACAAGATACCGAACATAATGATCACCGCACCGCCAGCTGCAATGTATAACCAAATGTTCCAATCAGGGTTGTTAGTGTGGTTTAAGCGACGTGTCATACCTAAGAAACCAAGTACGTATAACGGCATGAATGCCACGAAGAAACCAATTAACCAACACCAGAAAGATCTTCTGCCCCAGCTCTCGTCAAGTTTGAAGCCCATTGCTTTAGGGAACCAAAACGCAAAACCAGCTAAATAACCAAATACCGCACCACCAATGATGGTGTTATGGAAGTGAGCGATTAAGAATAAGCTGTTATGTAATACGTAGTCAGCGCCAGGAATAGCAAGTAACACGCCGGTCATACCACCGATAGTGAAAGTCACCATAAAACCTAAAGTCCAAAGGACAGGCACAGTAATTCGTAAACGACCACGATACATAGTGAATAACCAGTTAAACAACTTAACCCCGGTCGGCACTGCAATAACCATGGTCATAACACCAAAGAAGGCATTAACGTTAGCGCTTGAGCCCATAGTAAAGAAATGGTGAAGCCAAACGATAAAACCTAAAATCGAAATTGCACCACTTGCGTAAACCATCGACTTATAACCAAACAGGCGTTTACCAGCAAACGTTGAGATAACTTCTGAGAAAATACCAAACGCAGGTAAGATCAGAATGTAAACCTCAGGGTGACCCCATGCCCAGAATAAGTTGATGTACATCATCGCGTTACCACCTAATTCATTCGTGAAGAAGTGGAAATCGAGATAACGGTCAAGCGTTAACATTGCCAGTACAGCAGTTAAAATTGGGAACGATGCTGCAATTAAGATATTCGCCCACGTACATGCCCAAGTAAAAATAGGCATTTTCATTAATGTCATGCCTGGTGCACGCATTTTAAATACAGTCGCTAAGAAGTTTACCGATGTTAATAAGGTACCCAAGCCGGATATCTGCAAGGCCCATATATAATAGTCGACCCCGACACCTGGACTGAATGACAACTCTGACAGTGGTGGATATGCAACCCAACCCGTTTTCGCAAACTCACCAAAGAATAATGAGATATTGATTAGGATTGCACCGCCAGCAGTTAACCAAAAGCTAAGGTTATTTAAGAATGGGAATGCAACATCACGGGCACCAATTTGCAAAGGTAAGATGATGTTCATTAAACCAATCATAAACGGCATCGCCATAAAGATGATCATGATCACCCCGTGCGCCGTAAAGATTTGGTCATAGTGCTCTGGTGGTAAGTAACCACTTGCACCGCCGGTAGCCATTGCTAATTGCAGTCGCATCATAATGGCATCCGCGAAACCACGGAAAAGCATGATAAGCGCAAGAATGATGTACATAACACCTAAACGCTTATGGTCGATTGAGGTGATCCAGTCGTGCCAAATCACGCCCCATTTTTTATATTTTGTTACTAAGCCTGCCACTAACAGACCTAAGACAGCAACGACCGCCATGGTAACCATGATAATTGGTTCATGGTACGGGATTGCGTCTAATGTTAATTTACCTAACAACGACATGATTATTCCTCGTCCTCGCTGTGCTTCTTATGAGCTGAATGCTCAGGCATAGCGTGTTGCATTGCACCGTGAGAGCCATGCGCTTGCATATATTTCATTACAATTGAATGGAACATATCTTTATCTACGCTGGCATAGTATTTAACTGGGTCGTATTCACTTGGTTTTGCAAGTTCAACATAGCTTTGCTTAGTCAGTGCAGAGCCGGTATTTTTTACTTTGTTAACCCATGCATCGAAATCAGCTTCTGTGGCTGTTGCAATGGCCTCGAACTTCATACCAGTGAAACCTGCACCGCTGTAGTTAGCAGAGAAACCTTTAAAAGTACCTGGCTCATCAGCAATTAAGTGAAGCTTTGTTTCCATGCCTGCCATTGAATAAATTTGGCTACCAAGCTGTGGAATGAAAAACGAGTTCATGGTGCTTTCTGAGGTGATCTTGTACTGCACTGGCACATTGGCAGGAAAAACAAGCTCATTCACTGTGGCGATGCCTTGCTCTGGATAAATGAATAGCCATTTCCAGTTCAAAGAAACAACCTCAACAGTAAGGTGCTTACCTTTACCCTCAAGTGGTTTATATGGGTCAAGTTGTTGCGTTGACTGCCACGTGATCACACCTAAAATCGCAACGATGATGATAGGAATGGTCCAAACTACAGCTTCAATCTTATTAGAGTGCGCCCACTTTGGAGCGTAAATTTCTTGATCTCGTCCATCACGGTATTTCCATGCAAAATAAATTGTCATGGCAATAACTGGAATCACAACAATCAGCATTAACACCGTAGCTACGATAATTAAATACTTCTCGTCGACACCAATTTGACCTTTTGGATCGAGTACCCCGCCTTTACAGCCAGACAAAGCCAGCACTAAAGACGCTAGAGCAATATTACAAAGGTTTCGAATTGACAAAGGAATATCCTACAACCTAAAAGTTAACACTTGTCGAAATAAGTACACGACGCTTTTCTGCAACAGATGCTACAGATACCCCTCGGCTGAATAACGAGCACGACAAATAGGCACGCTAAAAAGTGAGGGAGTTTAGGTTGGCTGACTGAAATTTGGGCGTAAAAATCCCACTAGGTGCTTAGTTAAGACAACTTAGAAAATCGACTAAATGGCTGAACTTAAGCAACAAAGCTTATTTACAGACAACCACTTACACGAGGAGGAGCACGACAGCCATGAGCGCTGTGTACTACTAAAGACTTTATCGTTTCACGCGCAGCGAAGGCCGCTTTACGTAAAATGACACCTGCACGACGCGCAGGGAAGAAATGGAAGACCAACCAGCATAAACCAATAAGTAATTGGCAAGACACCACAGGGTAAGCTAAAAAACTCAAAACATTAAGTAATGGTGTTTCGAATAAAGCACCTTCGCTTAATAAGCTTCTTAGCCCTTGAGCATCTTCTAATGTGCCGTTGATTAGCATGGCTGAATTAATCAGCAACAAGGCTAAAACTGACATTAGTTCTTTACCAGCAAAAAACGCACGCGCAGCCAATTGCAATCTAGCTAAGCTAGACTGTTTGACACCTTGTGACTGATTAATTGCTCGCAAAACTCACGCCTTTTTATCGCTTTTACTGCATTTGAGGTAAGTGGCTTACCCTATTTTTTAATGCGGTAACATGATCTTCATCAATAAAGTTTCAGTAATTACTGAAATTTCGATGTGGAGTATAACAAAGTCAACAGACGGTACAAGTAGAAATTAACAACACAAGGTTAAGTGTTGTTTAGCCGTTTGATAACAAACTGTAAAAAAACCAACTTATTAAAGCTAAGCCTTTAAAAGTAATACTGTATTTTATATAGCGAAAAGCAATGAAGAAAAAGAAAATAGCATAAAAATAGCGATTTAAAGCATACTTAGTCAGTAGCAATCAAAGCTTTAATACTGAACAAGGATTAGCCAAACGAGTGTAAATATAATATTCTACAGAATGTTAAAATAAAGAATAAAAGAGATAGTTATGCGCCTATATGCACTCGCCACAGCCCTTTTAGCATTAAGTACCTGTACATTCGCAAATACGATTGAAGACACCGCTGTAGCTGGCTTAGATAAACCTGCGATTTACTACGCCGATATAGAGCCACACTTAAAAAGCGCAGCAAAACACCCAAGCGTCACACTAAAACAAATCGGCACCTCTTTCCAAGGACAGGCACTTAACTCTCTTAAAATCGGCACCGGCCCAATCAAAGTGATGATGTGGAGCCAAATGCACGGCGACGAAAATACAGCAACTGCTGCATTAATGGATTTTTTAAGCTTTATAACCGCAGATGAAAACGCACAATGGCTAGAAAGCTGGCAACAGAAAATAACTCTTCTCATTATCCCTATGGTGAACCCAGACGGCGCCGCTGCTCAGACCCGACATAATGCACAAGGTATTGATTTAAATCGTGATGCAAAAGCCCTTCGCACAAAAGAAGGACAAATACTCATGGCCGCTGCAAATGAATTCAAACCTGATTTCGGCTTTAATTTACATGATCAGAATGCATATTACGGTGCCGGCAAAATGGGTAAACAAGCCACCATTTCAGTGCTTGCTCCCGCCTATAATGAAGCAAGAGAAATAAATAAAAGTCGTGGTGAGGCTATGCAATTTATTGCCCACTTAGCCAAAACGGTTGAATCAATGATCCCCGGGCACTTAGGCAAGTACAACGACAGTTACTCTTATCGCAGTTTTGGAGATACTTTCTCAGAAAAAGGTATCCGAACTATATTAATTGAATCAGGCGCTTACCCAAACGATCCAAATCGCCAAATAGCCCGTAAAGTTAACCGTGTTTTATATAAAAAGGCTATTGATTCAATAACTTCAGGAGAATGGCAAAGCGCTAAAATAACCCAATACCACGCTATTCCATTTAACGCTAAAGACAATTGGGTAGACTTACTAATAGACGATGTAACAGTAAAGAGTGAACTTGGTGATTACCAGATAGATATTGCAATAAACAACAAAGGACAGTCACCCATAATTAAAGAATTGGGTGATATAAGCAGTATCCGACAAGGTTACACCAGTTTAGATGCAAGCAACCTAAGCTTTAGAACCGGTAACAGCTTTGTTTTAAATGAGTCGATAATGCTTACAGAAAATAAATATAAAGAGCTTTTAAAACAAGGGTATAGTTGCTTTTCTGGCGATATTAATATGCTAGAAAACGCCACAAAATGGCCAGTTTACGCTTGCAAAAGTGTATTTACATCAATACCTTCACTTCATGCACCCGCCGCCTTTTTCTTACAAGCAAACGGCAAAAATAAGTACGCAGTTTTAGGGGCTGAGCTAATTAATTTAGATTAAACACGATTTAAGAGGACAGGCACTGTTAAAAGTGCCTGTTAAATCTCCAAATACCTTAATTTTGTTACCTAAAATAATCGTTGTTTAAGCAAACCACCCTATTAGCTCAATCTAATAATAAAAACCAAGAAAAAAAGTTTAGCTTTATGAGAATTGAGAGCACAACTTAACTGCAAGTGTTTGCAAAAAATAAAAGTCGAGAGAAATTTAAGATTAACTAGCAAGTAATAACTTGCAGCTTGTTAGGTTACTTCGTCGCTTACGAGCAGTTTTACTGCAATAACTTTCAATTGCATCTACTCGACCTGCAGCTCCATGAAATAAGTTTTCAAATTGGGTTGTTAGTGTTAACCATTTTTCCGGTTCGAAATTCAGCCTTTCAAGAATAGGAGGTAAATTATGCTCTATATATCCCGGCTTATCCGCGCTGATACAACGCCCTGTTTGCTCCACAAGTAACAGGTATGACTTTAACTCAAAAGCTATTCCCTTTGATTTATACTTGTTCATACCACCAATAAAACGAGCTAGTAACTTAGGTTGCTTTGACTCCTTCGCGCCCTGGCATCGCTTTTTAAAACTGGTATAGTCCGATTGCTCCGGCGTGCTCGCAGCTTTAGCACGAACAGGGTTTAAATCAACATAGGCCATACATGCTAAAAGTGCTGATTCATCAAGGAGCGCTTGGCTTTTGAAACGCCCTTCCCAAAAGTGACCTGTACACTCGTCTTCTTTATTTGCACGTCTGGCAATATATTCATTAAGCATTCGCATGAACCAACTAATGCTTGAAAGGCGCTTTCTATATTCTGCAACCTCTTTATTTAAGAATACTTTCTGACCATCACTTAGCGGCTCACCATAGAGAAATTTTTGGCCTAAAGGGGTCATTTTACTGAGCTTAAACCAGCGTAAAAGGATGGACTTATCGGTTAGCCTATTTGCTTTTTTATCATCAATATAAAGAACAAAATGCGTATGATTGCTCATCACTGCGTAAGCACACACATCAATACAAAATACCTTTGCAAGAGCAAGCAGGCGCTCTTCGACCCATCCTCGGCGGTGTTCATATGATTTACCAGTGAGTGCGTCTTCTCCACAAAGGTAAGCGCGTCTAACGCAACGGGATACGCAGTGATAATACTTGGTGTTCGACAAGCAGATTTGCCGCTTCCTTGCTAAAGCCATCGTTCACTCCTTGAACTGATAATTTGAAATGCATTAGCTGTAACTAAAGTTTAGACAAAATCTTCTTTGCTGCAAGAATAAGTTAACAAATAAAAGTGACTCTCCTTGTAAAATTCTGCAACTGTCCTTGTAAAATTCTGCAAGAAGAAGTTAACAGATAAAAGTGACTGTCCTTGTAAAATTCTGCAAGAATAAGTTAACAAATAAAAGTGACTGTCCTTGTAAAATTTAGGTATTAAAAAAGCGCCTTAGGCGCTTTTTTGTGGTTAAAGAATTTGATTCTCTTTCCAGACTTGTTCTTTTGCCATGCGTTTTTTACGCTTGTCACATGGGTCGTCGCAGTCGCAGGCTTTGTCTATACCAACAGCACCTAGGCCACCACAGCTACTGGCCATAGATTTCTTTTGCACTATCATGCCGACAGCCATCGCTGCCACAATTAAAATAAGTAGACCAAATGTAAGAAGAAAAAGTGACATTGCTTTGCCCCTATCGTCAGCAATTAAATCGAGCCCAACTAATTAGGCTGCATGTATTATAAACTGCTTCTTGCCCTGCTACAAATATGGTTTAAATGCAGGGCTTGAATAAGTTACTAAGCCATTGTCTGACTTACCAATTAAGTACACTGGTAAATCGTGCTCTTCGGCGTATTTCTGCGCCTTTTCCATGCCCATCACTGTGATAGCTGTCGCTAAACCATCTGCAGTCATCGCTGATGGGTGTAAAACGGTAACTGATACCAAATCATGGCGGCTCGGCATGCCTGTTACAGGGTCAATTAAGTGGCTATAGGTAACACCATCCATTTCGTAAAAAATCCTGTAATCACCTGATGTCGCAATACCATTAGTACCCGGCTCAATCACTTTATGTACTTTACGAACGCCAGGCTCAGCATCAGGCTGTTCAATAGCTATTTTCCAAGTGATGTCGTTTGGCTTAATACCCGATACACGCAGCTCACCGCCAATCTCAATCATATAATTAGTGAAGCCATGACTTTCAATCACTTGTGCTACTTTATCAATGCCATAACCTTTTGCTGTAGCAGAAAACGACAACTCTAAACCATCAATTGTTTTCATTAGACCAGCATCTGTAAGTTTAAGCTTATCAACACCAATTTTAGCAACCATTGCAGCCAAGGCTTCATCGCTTGGGCGTTTAGTCGGCTTTTTATCTGGACCAAAGCCCCACAAGTCAATTAGTGGCCCCATAGTCACATCTAACGTTTTTGTTGATTCACCAAGGCGGATTGATTCAGCGACCACGTTTCTAAAATCAGCGCTAACTGGCATTACCTGCCCTGCTGGTAACTGGTTGAACTGGTTAATTTCTGAATCAGGAATATAAGTCGACATAGATTGATTTACATCTTTAAGCACTTGCTTAATTTCAGGATGTAAATCAACACCTGCAACCTTTGAAGACTCTGCAAACACCTTAATATGATAAGTGGTGCCCATTGTCTTACCTTCAAAATAAAGCTCTTCAGCCTTATCAGCTTGGCTGCAGCCAGCCATGAGTAAAGTCATAGTTAATAGAAAAAAGGCCATCAAGCCTTGGCGATAAAACACTCTATTCATAGCATTCACCTTTTAGATACCACAGGGTTCGGTATAGAAATAAAAAAGCCTCGTAACACTGTGTGCTACGAGGCCTGTATTCTAACCAAAACTTATTGTTTTGTGTATGGTGTTAGCCACCGAAGTCATCTAATAAGATGTTTTCGTCTTCTACACCAAGATCTTTAAGCATGTTGATAACAGCCGCGTTCATCATTGGTGGACCACACATGTAGAACTCACAATCTTCTGGCGCTTCATGATCTTTCAAGTAGTTTTCATAAAGTACGTTATGGATGAAGCCTGTGTAACCTTCCCAGTTATCTTCTGGTTGTGGATCAGACAGTGCTGTATGCCATACGAAGTTATCGTTTTCTGCTGCTAAGCCGTCGAAATCTTCTACGTAGAACATTTCACGCTTAGAACGCGCACCATACCAGAAGCTCATCTTACGCTTAGATTGTAAACGCTTAAGTTGGTCAAAGATATGTGAACGCATTGGTGCCATACCTGCACCACCACCTACGAATACCATTTCTGCATCAGTGTCTTTCGCAAAGAACTCACCGAATGGACCAGAAATAGTCACTTTATCACCTTCTTTTAATGACCAAATGTACGAAGACATTTTACCACATGGAAGGCTTAGGTCTCTTGGCGGCGGCGTAGCGATACGCACGTTAAGCATGATAATGCCTTCTTCTTCTGGGTAGTTAGCCATAGAGTATGCACGAATTGTTTCGTCGTCTACTTTAGACTCCAGGTTGAAGAAACCGAAGTGGTTCCAGTCGCCACGATACTCTTCTGGAATATCGAAATCAGCGTATTTAACGTGGTGAGCTGGTGCTTCAATTTGAATATAACCACCGGCACGGAACGGTACTGACTCGCCATCAGGAATTTGTAACTTAAGTTCCTTGATGAACGTTGCTTTGTTATCGTTAGAGATAACTGTACAGTCCCACTTCTTAACACCGAAAATTGACTCTTCAAGTTCAATTTCCATGTCGTTCTTAACATTTACCTGACACGCTAAACGGCAGCCTTCACGAGCTTCACCTTTAGAGATGTGATCAAGTTCTGTTGGTAAGATATCGCCGCCACCTTCTTTGATGTGTACACGACACTGACCACAAGAGCCACCGCCACCACATGCAGATGAAACGAAGATACCTGAGTCAGATAGCGCACCTAATAGCTTGCTACCTGCAGATGTTTTAATAGCTTTTTCTGGGTCGCCATTAATTCCGATGATGATATCGCCGCTTGCTACTAATTTAGATTTAGCACCAATGATAACTAAAACTAAAATAACAACGATAGCGATGAAAACACCAACGCCTAAGAAAATCTCATTCATGATTTATCCTCGCTACCTATTAAAGTGAAATACCAGAGAATGACATAAAGCCAAGACCCATAAGACCAACAGTGATGAAAGTAATACCTAAACCACGTAAGCCATCAGGAACGTCTGAGTACTTCATTTTTTCACGGATACCAGCAAGTAAAGTAATTGCTAGTGCCCAGCCCACACCTGAACCGATACCATAAACAACAGACTCGCCGAAGTTATAGTTACGCTCAACCATGAAAGATACCGCACCGAAGATCGCACAGTTAACTGTGATCAGTGGTAAGAAGATACCTAACGCGTTGTAAAGTGCAGGGAAGAACTTATCTAATGCCATTTCAAGAATTTGTACAAGTGCTGCAATAACACCGATGAAAGTCAAGAAACGTAAGAAGCTAAGGTCTGCTTCTGGGTAGCCAAGCCACTCTAATGCACCTGGTGCAAGAACAGCGTGATAAACCAAGTTATTTACAGGTACAGAGATACCTAGTACCACGATAACTGCCACACCTAGGCCGATTGACGTTGTTACTTTCTTTGATACAGCAAGGAAAGTACACATACCTAGGAAGAAGGCTAAAGCTAAGTTTTCAATGAAAACTGCTTTTACAAATAAACTAATATAATGTTCCACTGCTCGCCCCTTACGCTTTTGCTTCTACTTGGTCTTTCTTGAAGGTACGAAGTACCCAGATGAATAAACCAATAATGAAGAATGCACTCGGTGGTAAAATCAATAGACCCATTGGTTGATACCAGCCACCATTTTGTACTAATGGAATAATATCAACACCGAATAGTGAACCTTTACCGAATAACTCACGGATGAAACCAACAGTTAGTAGTACTACTGAGTAGCCTAAACCGTTACCGATACCATCTAAGAAAGACATTAACGGTGGTGACTTCATTGCGTATGCTTCAGCACGACCCATTACGATACAGTTTGTAATGATTAGACCAACGAATACTGAAAGCTCTTTAGCAGTTGCATAAGAGAATGCTTGCAGTACTTGGTCAACAACGATTACAAGCGATGCGATGATCGTCATTTGCACGATGATACGTACAGATGATGGGATGTGGTTACGAATTGACGAAATAAACAAGCTAGAAAACGCAGTTACTAGTGTCAATGCGATTGACATGATTAGTGCATTTTTTAAGCTTGATGTTACCGCTAGCGCAGAACAAATACCTAGTACTTGTAATGCGATCGGGTTATTTGCGAATACCGGACCAAATAGGACCGACTTCATTTCTTTAGTATCAGCCATTATTTCAACGCTCCTTCACGTACTTTCGCAAGGAATGGACCAAAGCCATGCTCGCCAGTCCAGAAGTCAACTGTGTGATCAACACCGTTTGAAGTTAATGTTGCACCAGAAAGACCATCGATTTGATGTTCGTTCTTCGCACCGCTCTTCATGATATTGATTGGTAACTCTTTACCTTGCCATTTAGCAGTCCATTGTGGATTTTGGATTTCACCACCTAGACCTGGCGTTTCGTTGTGCTTGAAGAAGTTGATGTTTTTAACTGTTTCACCATCGCTTTCAAGCGCTAAGAAGCCGTACATTACACCCCAAAGGCCGTAACCTTGGATTGGTAAAATGATTGCATCGATAGAACCATCAGGTTTCTTCGAAATATATACAGGTGAATTTTTTGTCATACGCTGAATACCAGCGATGTCTTTAATTCCTTCTGCTTTCAACGCAAAGCTACGAGCTTGGTCGAATTTTGTTTTCTCGAAGTCAAATGAGTTAGGATCAGTACCTTCAACAAACTCACCTGTGTTCATGTCTACAACACGTGCTTCAATTTTTGAGTTAAAGGTATCTGACACAGTACCTGATACTTCAATGCCTGCAGCCGCTAAGATATTACGTTGGATATCTTGTGTTTTGTTAGCTTGCTGTAAAGGACGAAGCTGAACTGAAGCAAACGATACGATGATTGCACACACTAAACATAGTGCAACAACAACGGTTAGCGTTTTGCCGATTGATTCGTTATTACTAGACATTACGTGCCAACCTCCGCTTGATATTAGCTTGCACTACAAAGTGATCGAATAAAGGTGCAAATAAGTTAGCAAATAAGATTGCTAGCATCATACCTTCTGGGAATGCCGGGTTAACAACACGGATCATTACAACCATAAAGCCGATTAACGCACCGTAAGCGAACTTACCTTTGTCTGTGAATGATGCAGATACTGGGTCTGTTGCCATGAAGAACATACCAAATGCAAAACCACCAAGAACTAAGTGCCAGTGCCAAGGCATAGCAAATACAGCGTTGGTTTCTGAACCAATTGTATTTAGTAAGAATGCCGTTGCAACCATACCTAGGAATACACCTAGTACGATACGCCATGAAGCGATACGCACGTAAATTAGGAATAAACCACCGATTAATAGTGCTAGTGTTGACGTCTCACCCATAGAACCTTGAATGAAACCGTAGAATGCATTCCACCATAGCTCCATGTTGCTGTAATCAAGTGAACCAACAACAGCTTGGCCAAGCATAGTTGCACCAGAGAATGAATCTACTGCTGTCCATACTGTGTCACCTGAAATTTGCGCTGGGTATGCGAAGAATAAGAACGCACGACCGGCAAGAGCAGGGTTAAGGAAGTTACGACCTGTTCCACCAAAGATTTCTTTAGCGATTACAACACCAAACGTAATACCTAGTGCAACTTGCCATAAAGGAATAGTCGCAGGCAGGATGAGTGCGAATAATACAGATGTTACGAAGAAACCTTCATTTACTTCGTGCTTACGCACTGAAGCAAATAGTACTTCCCAGAAACCACCCACAGCAAAAGTTACTGCGTATATTGGTAGGAAGAAGCAGGCACCGTAAAACATTTTCGCGCCCCAACCAGAATCAGCAGTTAACTCACCACCGAATAATTGGAACAGACCAACTTGCCATGTGTTTGCTAGTTCAAAACCTTGCGCTAAAGCACCAGCGGCCTGATGACCGATGTTGAACATACCAAAGAACATTGCAGGGAACGTCGCCATCCACACTAAAATCATCATACGTTTTAGGTCGATGTTATCGCGAACGTGTGTTTTGCCTTTATTTACATAACCAGGCGTGTAAAAAATAGTCGCTGCAGCTTCGTAAAGCGCATACCATTTTTCGTGTTTACCACCCGGTTCAAAATGCGGCTCAATATCTTCTAGAAATTTCTTTAAACCCATCTCTCTAGCCTTCCTTCTCGATCGTAGTCAAGCAATCGCGTAGGATTGAACCGTACTCGTATTTACCTGGACAAACGAAGGTACATAATGCTAAATCTTCTTCATCAAGCTCTAGCGCACCTAACGAAATAGCACTATCAAGATCACGTGCGATTAAATCACGTAATAATAGTGTAGGTAGGATGTCTAAAGGCATAACACGCTCATAGCTACCAATTGGAACCATGGCACGCTTCGAACCACCTGTCGAAGTCGTCATGTCAAATAGACGGCTAGGAGCAAGGTGAGATAAGAAGGTACGTGTTACTGAGAACTTGTTAGCACCTGGTGCGATCCAACCGAATAGCTCTTTTTCGCGACCTTCAAGTAATACAGATACTTGAACATGGTAACGACCTAAGAACGCGTGTGGACCTTGAGAAATAGCGCCAGATAATACAGAACCAGAAATTACACGGTTATCACCGTCTTCTAATTCACCAGCAACTAAATCATCTAAAGATGCACCTAGCTGAGTTTTCACTAAGCGTGGGTTTTTAACACGAGGACCCGCAAGAGAAACAACACGATCTGTGAAGATTTCACCTGTTAGGAATAAATTACCAAACGCGATTACGTCTTGGTAACCTAAGTGCCAAACCTGCTTGCTTGCAGAAACTGGGTCTAAGTTATGAATGTGTGTACCAACAAGACCTGCCGGATGCTTGCCACCAAACTCATGTACTTCTACTTGAGGGATTGATGAACTAGGCACTTGGCTACCTGCTTGTTTACAAACAAATACTTTGCCGTCAGTTAAACGAGATACCACAGCTAAACCTGCTTCAAATGCTTGAGTGTTTTCAGCAATGATTACTGCAGGATCTGCAGCTAGCGGGTTAGTGTCGATAGCCGTTACAAAGATAGAGCTAGGATTTGCATCCAAAGCAGCTACTCTGCTGAATGGGCGAGCACGTAGTGCTGTCCATTGACCTGACTGAACTAGTACTTCTTTAACTTTTTCACGGTCTAAGCCCGAAAGCTCGTCGGCCTTGAAAGAGTCAAAGGTGATTTGCTCACTGCCATTAACTTCAATAACAACAGATTGCAGCACACGTTTAGCACCACGATTAATTTCTTTAACTACCCCAGAAGCTGGTGCAGTAAATAAGACGCCTGGGTTCTTTTTGTCTTCAAAAAGTACCTGGCCTTTTTTGACTTGGTCATCCACGCGAACATGCATGGTTGGACGCATACCAATATATTCTTCACCTAGCACAGCTACACGTTTGACGGCAGAACCATCGTGAATAACTTGCTGAGGTGCGCCCTCTATCGGTAAATCCAGACCTTTTTTTATGTTGATCATACGCACTTGCATTACATTAACGGAAAGAAACTGAAAAATCGTACCAACCACGTCGCCATTTGATATGCTCAAGTTAAACTCTAAGTATCAAAGAATAGCCTGTTTAACACCCCAAACAAGCAACGCAGTAAACTCCTCACATATATTGCCCGAATTTTAACATCAATCAGGGTGACTATGCGAGAGCAAATATGAAATTTATACGACAGATACGGTTATTTAGACTACAAAAACCTTTTGAATAAAATTCAATATAGACCAAAGTGCTATTGATGATGTTTTATTTTCATCCAGAAACAAAAAAGTCGCTTAAAAAAGCGACTTTTCAAAATCAAGTTTGTTCAGCGATTAATCGATTAGTTGTGAAATCGCAACATCAGGTTTCACATCTTGCTCGTAATCTACACTGTCGATACCAAAACCGAATAAACGTAAAAATTCATTGTGGTAACCCACGTAATCCGTTAATTCGTCAATCGTATCTGTATCTACTGTATCCCAAACATGTTGTACACGAGCTTGAACATCATCTTCTAACTCTTTGTAGTTTTGGAATAAATGACCACCTTCGTCAAAACGTGGTGTTTCACCGTAAAGGTTTTCAGTAAATAGTGAATGAATTTGCTCAATGGTACCTTCGTAAGTACCGTCTGCTTTCATTACTTTGAATAAAGCAGAGATATATAAAGGCATAATTGGAATTGCCGAGCTTGCTTGTGTCACAACAGCATTTAATGAAGAAACATACGCTTCACCATTTAAGCCTTTTGTAGACTCTTTGATTGCTTGAGTTGCACGGTCAAGATCTTCTTTCGCTTTACCAATTGTCGCATGACCGTAAATTGGCCACGTTAACTCTTTACCGATATAAGTGTAAGCTGTTGTTTTGAAGTTATCAGCTAGCACATCCGCTTCTTTTAGTGCGTCAATCCACATTTCCCAATCTTCACCGCCCATTACTTTAATTGTATTGTCGATGTCTTCTTGGCTTGCTGCTTCAACTGTTACTTCATCAATCACACGCTTTGAAGTGTTTAGGTTCTTCGTTGTGATATCAGAGCCAATAGGCTTAAGTGTTGATGAGTAAGTCTCACCTGTATTTGGATCAGTACGACGAGGTGACGCAAGGCTGTAGATAACTAAATCAATTTTACCTAAATCAGCTTTGATAGTATCAATTGCTTTTTGCTTGATTTCGTTAGAAAACGCATCGCCATTGATATTTTTAGACCATAAACCTGCTTCTTCAGCGGCTGTTTGGAATGCTGCTGTGTTGTACCAACCTGCCGAACCCGTTTTACGTTCACTACCTTCTTTTTCAAAGAAAATACCTAACGTTTTAGCACCGCCACCAAATGCAGCCGTGATACGTGATGCTAGGCCGTAACCTGTTGACGCACCAATCACTAATACATTCTTAGGTGCATTGCTCAGTGGTCCTTGCGCTTTCACATAATTAATTTGTTCTTGTACGTGCTCAGCACACCCTACTGGATGCGCGTTAGTGCAGATAAATCCACGAATTTTCGGCTTAATGACCATTGATCATCCTATATCTATCACAATAAAAATTAGCGCTAGTTTAAAGGCTAATAGTTAAAATACAGGTCTGATCAGTAAAACTTTTCAGACCCACTTAAATCTTTCGAGCTTAAAACACCCAAGTAACAAGCTGTTTTGAGTGACTGTCCTGCTAACTTTGAGTGACTGTCCCGCTAATTTAGTCGAACTTTGAGCCACCTAAGCATTTTGGTGATTCAGGAGCCTGTCCTTGTTGTTCACTAAACTCTTCTGGAGTAAATGTGTGAATCGCTAATGCATGAATGTGGTTTGCTAATTCATCTTTTAATAGCTCATTAATTTGACGGTGACGGGCAAGCAAACGTTTACCTGCAAATTCTTCGCTCACAACCACCACTTTAAAATGCGATTCGGTTCCACGGCTATGCATATGGCTTTCATTGACAACATTCAGGTGTTTACATTCGATACCCGCAGCAAGCTTTTGCTCAATTTGTTGTTGCATTGACATGTGTCATAGACCTTTAATAAGAAAATAATTGGCAGCTACTATATCAAGGGCATGACTCATTTTGCCAATGATTTTATATGATTGAACGAAAGGTAAGGTTAATTCGAGGGTGTTTGAGTCTTTGCTGCTTTGGCAAACTATGCTGATAATCGCGCTGGCTAAAACCATTCATTATTAAACAGCTGCCACTTTGCAGTACAATGCTATGCTGTTCATTATTATGTTTGTGCTTTATTTTAAATACCCGTTCGGCCCCTAGTGATACAGAAGCAATTGTTGGTTGCTCCCCAAGTTCTTTCTCATCGTCACTATGCCAGCCCATGCAATCGTGACCATCTCGATATAAATTAACTAATAAGGCATTGAATGGAATAGCCAGTGTTTTGGATAAACGCTTGCGCATAGCATCAAGCACATCCGGCCAAGGCTCAACGATTAATTTTGAACCCGAGTAACCATAATTTACATTTTGGTCAGCAATAAAGCATTGCAAACGTGGGATCACATGGCTTTTCCCGTACACTTTTATAGTTGGTTGCTGCCAATTAAGTTGCTGCTGAAGATAGTAAAATAACTCAAGGCTTTTTTGTGCACTCAATGCATTAGCTTGGTAAGAAAAACCATCAGGTAAATGATTAGGGTTGGTGTTTGGCTGTTGCATGTTAGAATTTACCTATACATTAATACATTCGTAAAATCATGATGACCACCCAAGCACAGCTCGGTGATAACACCTATACCCTAGAACGCTTTCCGTTAGATCAAAAAAATCGCAGTCTTCAAGCGTGGGACTCAGGCGATGAGTACCTTATTAATTATGTACAAGAGCACTATCCAGATGCAAATTCAATCCTGATACTCAATGACAGCTTTGGCGCTTTAGCCTGTGCCTTTAATACGTTAACAGTTTATTCAGTTAACGACTCGTATATTGGCCATCAAGCTACCCGCTATAATTTACAAGCTAATGAGTTATCAACAGATTCTTTAACGCAACTGGACTCATTAGCTGCGTTACCTAGTCAGGTTGATTTAGTGATATTAAAAGTGCCACGCAATTTAGGCTACCTTCAGCATCAACTTGCCGCAATCAGTGCAGCTTTACCTGCCGACATTGATGTTATTGCTGCTGGAAAAACAAAAGACATTCATAACTCAACAATTAAGGCTTTTAGTCAGTATATCGGTGAAACCTCAACCAGCTTAGCTGTTAAAAAGTCCCGCTTAATCATCAGTAAAACCAGTGGTCTTAATAAAGTCGCTCCCTTCCCTGTTAACTGGCCACTTGAAGGCAGTGAGTTTGAAATACAAAACCATGCCAATGTTTTTTCTCGGGACTCATTAGATATTGGCGCGCGTTTTTTCTTTAATTATTTACCACAAACAAGCAAAGCCCGCAGCATCATTGATTTAGGCTGTGGCAATGGTGTTGTTGGCTTAATGACCTTAAAGCGTTGCCCTAAAGCCCATGTAACCTTCGTTGATGAATCGTTTATGGCCGTTGAATCAGCTAAATTAAACGTCGCTCACAATCTACCAGAGCAATTAGCACAGTGTGAATTTGTTCAAAACGATTGTTTAACCGATTTTCAACCTAATAGTGTTGATCTTGTTTTATGTAATCCGCCATTCCACCAAGCTCAAGCGGTAACCGACCACATTGCTTGGCAAATGTTCAAACAGGCAAAACAAACCTTAAAGCAAGGTGGTGAATTAAGAATTATTGGTAATCGCCATCTAGACTATCATGAAAAATTAAAACGCATGTTCGGCAATTGTAAGTTACTTGGGTCTAATAAAAAGTTTGTCGTACTAAGTGCTACAAAGAATAATTAATGGAGTTAACTTAATGAAAAAATTACTTCCTTTATGTTTGCTAGCTGCACTTACTGCGTGTAGCAACCAGCCAAATCAGTTAATTTTGAATCCTGTTTATCAAGGCGGCAAAATTTCAACTATTAACAGCAATGTTAGCACGAGTGTAATTGATTTACGTGGCGACAACGTGACCTTAAAAATCATTGAATCAGATAAAATCAAAACGCTTGCCAGCCCCGGTATTGCAGATTCAGTGAAAAGCACCTTAGACAGTGCGTTAAGTCGTAATGGAGCAAATGTTTCAAACCTATCAACAACGCGTTTTGAATTAGATATTCATAAACTACAAGCAGTTGTTACAGAAAAAATGATGACCCATAGCAGCAATGCAACAATTGAGTTTGGTATCCGAGTGGTCAAAAATGCGAGCACTTTCAATAAAATTTACCAAGGTAATGCAGCTCTTGAAGGACCACTAAGACATGACCGTGCAAAAATAGAAGGTCAGCTGAATAAGTTGACTGAACAAATAATTACCCGCATTGTATCTGACCCAGAATTAATCGCCTATTTAGAAGGTTAACTATGAAGCGTATTTTATTACTTAGTTTTATATTGTTTTTTGCTCACAGTTCATTCGCAGCGACTGAGGGTAAATTTATTCAAAAAGATAACATGTTTCCACGCGTAGAAATTGTCACTACGCTTGGCAGTATTGTGGTCGAAATGGATCGTTCACGCGCACCAATTACAGTAAACAACTTTCTAACTTACGTTGCCGATGGTAGCTATCAAGGGAGTGTATTTCACCGTGTTGAACGTGATGAAGATAACGAACGTGATTTTGTTATTCAAGGCGGTGGTTACGATAAAGACTATGATGGCCTGTACGAAGGTGACCCAATTTTTAATGAGAGTGGCAACGGTTTAAAGAACGATATGTACAGTATTGCTATGGCATACCAAGACCGTCAACCTCACTCAGGTACTCGCCAGTTTTTCTTTAACATGGATGATAACGATCACCTTAATCCTGGTCGAGACTGGGGCTTTGCCGTATTCGGTATGGTAATGGATGGCTATGAGACACTAGACAAAATAATGCGTGTCGAAACAGCTTTCAACGAAAAAATCGGTTACAGCTTTGTACCAAAAACACCTGTTGTTATCTTAAACGTAAAAGTGCTAGACGCTAACCAATAATAAATAGGGGCGCACGCCCCTAAAACTGGCAACACTATGACAAAAACCCTTTCTATTTCAGAGTATTTCTCGTACTTCAAAGATAAACGTTTAATCAATATTTTTATTTTTGGTATCAGCAGTGGCTTTCCTTGGGTATTAATTGGCTCTGTTATGTCGGCCTGGCTAAAAGACGAAGGCTTAAGCCGCAGTATGATTGGATTATTTGGCATCGTGTTTGGTGCGTATAGCATTAACTTTTTATGGTCACCGCTCGTTGACCGGGTAAAGTTACCTGTTTTATTTAACTGGCTAGGCCAGCGCCGTAGTTGGATTTTACTTTGCCAGTCAGTGATTTTTATTGGCACCTTTTCACTTGCTGGGCTCGATATCAAAGCCAACCTCTGGTTTGCAGCCGCACTATGTTTAATTATTGCAATAGCTTCTGCGACTCAAGATATTGCCATTGATGCGTTTCGTATCGACACTTTAGCCGAAAATGAAAGTCATAAAACCACAGCAGCGGCCGCAATGGCCACCTCAGGTTGGTGGAGTGGTTATGCCTTATTGGGCGCCCTACCATTTTATATGGCTGACATCCCTTCAATTGATTGGCCGCAGGTCTACTTTTTCTTGTCTGTGGTGATGCTGCTATTGATGAGTAGTGTATTGTGGGCAAAAGAGCCAGAATCAAACCGCGAAGCAGTTCAGGCTGAGCTTGAACAAAACTATCAACAAAAGCTTGCTGATAGCACACAAACCCGCTTTGCTAAAATGGTTGCCTGGCTTGCTGTAACCGTTTTTGACCCCTTTAGAACCTTCTTTGCCCGTAATGGCGTAAAAACAGCTTTAGCTTTATTAGCCTTTATTTTCTTATTTAAAATCGGTGAAGCCTTTTTAGGACGAATGTCTATCGTGTTTTATAAAGAAGTGGGCTTTTCAAATAGTGACATAGCTACCTTCTCAAAAGTGGGTACTGCAGTGCTTACCATTGCTTTCACCTTTTTGGGTAGCTTATTCAATCAACGCTACGGCATTGTAAAAGGCTTGTTTATTAGCGGTATTGCGATGGCAGCTTCAAACCTAGCTTTTGCGTGGATAGCAATTGCAGGCCCTAAACTGAGCCTTTACGCGTTTGCTATTATTATTGATGGTTTTACCCAAGCTTGGTCACTGGTTGCCATGGTGGCGTTCATATCAATGTTATGCGATAGAGCATTTAGTGCGACCCACTATGCACTACTTGCTTCGTTAGGTAATTTAGGAAGAACCTTACTGTCGAGCTACAGCGGCGTGGTTATTGATGACTGGTTAGGGGGGAATTGGGCGATGTTCTTTGTGCTAACAGCACTAATGGTGATCCCATCACTGGTATTTTTATTCTTAATTCGCCATAAGCTTTATGCGTTAGAAAACAACTATCATCAAAACAATTAACATATTTAATACGTATGTGATTAAAGATAGAGAAATGCAAGGGAGAGGTTTTAATAGTGCTTCCTTGCACTATTTGTATTACTTTAAAAGCGGCGTTTCGCTTTTAGTAATGAATAATTAAGCGTCTTTAAGCAAGTTAAGACCTTCGTACGGGTCAACTTCTAAAGCGTCGCAATAACGCATGAATTCAATAACATCTAAACGACGTTCTTGGTTTTCAATTTTACCAATGAAAGAATGCGGCGTACCTAAAACCTGTGCAAGGCTGCGCATTGTGTGTCCTTTCTCATGACGTTTAGTTTTAAGCCATTTCGTTAGTTTCGAGTTTTCTTCAGAAGAAACTGTTTTACCCATCATAAAATACATCTCCTACTAGATGATTCAAGTTAATAATTTAAGAGTGAAATTTGCCCGTCTCACTCTTGGACACATTATATACTAATAATTTTCACTTTGAATGATTAATTATACAAATGTCCACTTTTTAGGTATGGACCGTTTTAGTATACAAACCTAAGTGTAGCTAAAATTAAAGCATGTGCTCTATAGTTAACTGGTTAACTGTACCAAAAAATTGATCAATTGGAAGTGTAACAAGATGAAAGTATCGCTTTAAATTCTACATATTTATGCTTAAAGTGTATGTAAATACTGAAAAAGGCTAGGAAATGTTTCGTATATTATTTTTGTTGCCAATTGTACTGTGTGTAGCATGGTACCTGTTTTTAAAACACAATCGTGTACCAATTAAGCAAGGCAAGAAAGGGTTTGTGTATATTTTAATCGCCTCTGCGTTAGTTTTAGGCTTCTTTTTACTGATGATTAAAGTGACCCAACACTAGGGTCACTCATTTTTAATTAATCAGTAACGAATTTACCGATTACCGACGACGATCTCGTAACATCAATAAGCAAGGCGTAAGTACCAGTGTCAACACAGTAGCAAATGTTAATCCACCAGCAACAGCCGTTGCCAATTGCACCCACCACTGGGTAGATGGCGCACCAAAATCAATATGACGGTTAAATAAGTCGATATTTACTTGCAGTACCATCGGCATTAATCCCAAAATTGTGGTCACGGTAGTTAACAGTACCGGACGTAAACGCTGAGCACCTGTTCGCAAAATAGCATCCTTTGCTGCCAGACCTTGACTGCGTAAAACATTATAGGTATCAATCAGTACAATATTGTTATTAACCACAATACCAGCAAGCGAGATAACCCCAATACCTGACATCACAATACCAAACGGCTGCTGTAATACGATTAAACCTAAGAGCACACCCACAGTTGAAAATAGCACAGCACTTAAAATCAAAAATGCTTGATAAAAGCTATTAAATTGCGTCACCAAAATGATACCCATCACAAATAGAGCAACCACAAAAGCCTGCTCAAGGAAGGCTTCTGATTCATCTTGATCTTCTGTTTCACCGCGCACTTTTATTTTCACGCGCGGATCTAGCCCTTGCTCCTCTAACTGCGCTTGTAAGCGCGGCAACGCTTTGGCAAGTTGTTCACCCGGTTTCATGTCAGCATTAACGGTAACAACGCGCTGAGAGTCAACACGGCGGATAGTATCGACTTTAGGAGCTGCTTGACGCTCAACAAAGTGACTAATTGGCACTTGCCCATGCATAGTTTTTACACGCAGCGTTTCAAGTCGTCCTAAATCTCGCTTGTCATGAGGAAAGCGTACGCGAATATCAATCTCGTCATCAACATCATCTGGGCGGTATTCCCCTAGTTTTAAACCATTGGTAATAAGCTGAACATTGGCCCCTAGCATGCTGGCATCCGCACCAAAACGAGCCGCATCCGAACGATTCAATTTAAGTTGCCACTCGATACCTGGTTTTGAAGCACTGTCATCTACATTTCGAAACGCACCATCACTCTCTATGGCTTGCCTTACTCGTTTTGCTTCACTGTTAAGCACATCAACAAACCGAGAGCTCAGTTCAATACTTAACGCTTTACCACCACCTGGGCCGTTTTCATCTTTACGAAGTTCAATTTCGACACCGGCATAACTTGCCGTGATTTCGTTAACTTGACTGATTATATCTTCGGCAGGTGGACGTTCATCCCAATCTTTTAGATTCATTCTAAACGTGCCCACCTGATCTTTACCGCCAGTACGAGCATACAAAGTTTTAATACCTTCCACTTTTAAAATGCGTGACTCAATATCTTTCATGATCATGTCTTTTTCAAAAATAGATAAGTCACTGTAAGAGCGTACTTTGATATTGACGCCATTTGGCTCAACATCAGGAAAGAATTCAACGCCTAGTTTAGAAACCGCAAATGCAAAGAACACCAAAATAGAAAACACAATTGCAGCAGCAAGGCTCCACCAAGGGCGCTCTGTTGCATAATCAAGCACTCGAATATAACGCCCAAGCATCCCTTTAATTTGTGTTAAGTCACCAGACTCAGCTAACTCTAAATCATGTTTTTGCTGCTCTGAAAGCGGCCTTGATTTCCCTATTAATCCACCAATGGTTGGCACAAACACCAATGCCATAAGTAATGATGCAGTCAAGGTGGCAATAAGCGTAATCGGCAAGTATTTCATAAACTCGCCCATCATTCCCGGCCAAAATATTAGCGGTGCAAAGGCCGCTAAGGTCGTTGCCGTAGAAGCGATAATTGGCCACGCCATACGCTCAGCAGCTAGTTTATAAGCAGCCTTGCGCGGTTTGCCTTCACTCATTGCTCTGTCAGCAAACTCACTAACAACAATTGCGCCATCCACCAGCATACCGACAGCCATGATAAGTGCAAAAAGCACCACGATATTCACCGTTAAACCAAACACAGAGATCACTAAAATCCCGGTTAAGAATGAACCCGGAATGGCAATACCTACCAGAAATGCCGTGCGCGCACCAAGTACCGCTACAATTACAATAACTACCAACAATACAGCAGACAGCACATTATTTTGCAGATCAGAGAGCATCATTTTCACGTCTTTTGACATGTCGCCGGTGTAATCAACTTGTATATGGTCAGGCCAAATTTTCTTGGCCTCATTCACCACTTTTTTAACTTGATCGACCGTATCAATAATATTTTCACCAGCACGTTTTTTTACTTCCAGCGAAACCGCGTGGCGGCCATTAATACGTGCGATTGAAGTTGGGTCTTTATACGCTCGACGAATTTTTGCTACGTCCATAAAACGCACCACCCTATCGCCAACGACTTTCACGGGTTGCTCCATCACATCCTGAATCGTCTCAAATACCGACGGGATTTTTACAGCGAAGCGCCCTTTACCAGTATCAAGTGTACCGGCAGCAACTAAGCGGTTGTTATTTGATAGCAGTTGAATGATGTCATTCGGTTCTAGGCCATAAGAAATCATCGCCAATGGATCGACCTCAATTTCGACCATATCCTCGCGGTCACCACCTACATCAACTTCTAATACGCTAGAAATGCTTTCTAGTTCATCTTTAAGATTACGGGCAAGAGTTAGTAAACCTCGCTCTGGCGCATCACCGGATAACGTTAATGTGATTGTTGGCTGCTGATCTTCCATCAAGATTTCATGAACTTCTGGCTCTTCTGATTCAGAAGGCAGCTTTGCCTTAGCTAAACTAACTTTATCTCGTACATCAGCTAAGGCTTCTTTGGGATCCATACCCGCGATAAACTCAAGGGTCACAGAGGCATGCCCCTCACTTGCCACCGCAGACATTTCTTTTACGCCTTCAATTGAGCGAAGCTCAATCTCCATCGGTCTAACTAATAGCCGCTCAGCATCTTCAGGGGAAATACCGTCATGAATAATCGACACATAAATAAAAGGAATGGTGACATCAGGATTCGCTTCTTTAGGGATGGTTTGATATGTCACCCAGCCCGAGATCAACAACAAGATGAAAATAGATAATACTGTACGCGTGTGAGTCAACGACGCTTCGATTAAGTTTTTCATACTTAGTTGCTCGTTGCTTCAGTAAACACAGGCTCAACTTTGTCACCGGCACGCACAAAACCTTGACCAAGGGTAATAACATTCGCTTGTTCGCCTAAACCCCAAAGCCAAACGCCCTGCTCGGTACTTTTAGCTAGATTTACCGATTTAAACTCTACAATATTGTCTTCATTCACGACTTTTACGCCGATATTACCCTGCTCATCTAAGGCCATAAAAGCCGGGCTTAATAACATGGCAGGCTCAGTTGGCAACTCAATATTTAGCTGAGTCGAAAAACCTGCTTTGTATTTCATTCCTGGGTTTTCGAACGCCGCTTCGATACGAAATGTATTGGTGCTGTCATCAGCAACAGATGCAATATAACGAATTCGACCCGGATAGGTTTTGTCATTTAGCACATGAGCAAAGGTAGCTTGCCCGACTTCTAAGCCTTGCACTTCTTTTTGAGTCGCATCGGCTCTGACAATTAACGGGTCTAAATCAGCGAGCTGTAAAATAGGGTCGCCTATGCCAACATAATCACCAATTTCGACTAAACGTTTGTTGATAACGCCATCAAAAGCAGCGCGTACTTCAGTGCGTTCTAACTTTAATTCAAGGCTAACCAAGGTTGCTTTTGCTTGTTGCAACATTGCTTGTGCTTGCATGGTCAATACTTTGTTTTGTAAACCTTGCTGATTAAGCTTGAGTGCGCCTTCGTATTCAGTTTGATACTGTGCTACTAGGGCTTCTGCAGATGTGATTTGTGCTGCCAAGTCAGATTTATCTAGGCGTAAAATAACCTGATCTCGTTTTACAGATTGGCCTTCTTCAACCAATATTTCGAGTACTTGCCCTGCTTGTCTGGCGCTGATATTCGCGATTTTGTCAGGCTCTGATTTTCCATAAAAAGTTAGGTTTTTATTAATATTCTTTGCGACCAACGGCATCACTTGCACTTTAGGCAAGCGCTCTTGAACTTGCTCATCACTTTGCTGTGCTTTTTGATCTGCTTTGCTATCCCCAGATAGCATCCACAGTACAATCACCAAAACAATGGCGATAGCTAAAATATAGGGTTTCTTTTCTATTGTTGTAGTTATATTTGGCACGCAAAATTCCTTCTAATAATGCGTAAAATTTAGCAGAGGCGAGATATTATGAGAAATTAAAGCAATAAAAAAGCCACATAAAGTGGCTTTTTTAAATAATTCGTTAAACGCTGAAGCTGGCTCCGCAACCACAGGTCGTTGTTGCATTTGGGTTATTAACAAAAAAGCGTGCGCCTTCAAGCCCTTCTGTGTAATCCACGGTACCATCAACTAAATATTGAATACTCATAGGGTCAATTACTAGCGTTACACCATTTTTAACAATTTCTAAATCGCCAGGGTTAGCTTTTTCATCAAAAGTAAAACCATATTGGAAACCTGAGCAACCACCACCTGTTACATAAACACGTAGTTTAAGATCTGGATTCTCTTCTTCTTCGATTAACTGTTTAACACGAACAGCTGCTGCATCGCTGAACTTGATTGGCAACTCATCTGACATACCAAAACCCTCAAAACCTATATTGGCCGCAATTATCTAATACCCGAGTGTTTTAATCAAGTATCACCAGAAGAGCATCTCAATTATGGTGAGGGCAACTGGCTAAGCTATTCGCCTTGGACTAAAGTTAATTTGTACTACATTTGGGCTGGCATGAGTTTGCACTGAGGAAAGATAATTGTGATAGAGCATTTCAAGCTGCATTTTATAACTGATAATTTAAGCAGTGCGCAGTTTATTCCAGCTGAATACGATTTACTCCTTGTTTTTGCTTCAATCCTCACAGCCGTATTTGCTTCGTATATCTCTTTTTTATTATCTGCTCGCATCAAACACTCTTATCTAAAAAATGAAAGTCAGATCTGGACCATCATGGCATCGTGTTTTTTAGGTATAGGTATTTGGGGTATGCATTTTGTAGGTATGCTTGCCTATACCTTACCCATCCCTATTGAATACAACATTAGCATTACTTTAATATCAATTTTGCCAAGTGTGTTTGCTAGTTACATCGTGCTTTCTCCGGCACTTCAAACTGATAAAGGACTACTCATTAGAAGTGTGCTAATGGGCGCAGGGATTGGCTCGATGCATTTTGTTGGCATGATGGCGATGGTGATGCCTGCAAAAATGGCTTATGAGCCTTGGTTGTTCTCTTTATCTATTATCGTCGCTATTGTGCTGTCAGGTATCGCATTAAAAATTAATGATTTTCGACTTGCCAAAGGAGTTTATCAAACACGGATGAACTTGGTTGTGGCCTTGATAATGGGCAGTGCAATTTCCGGAATGCATTACATCGGCATGATTTCGATGTCTGTTTTTGAAACTGAATACACCACCTATGTTACAACCCACGACTATTCGACGTTAGCACAACTTATCATTTTTATTCTGGTGGCATTAAGTCTGTTTGTATTAGGTGCTGTTGAGCTTAGAGCAAGAAGCTTATTATCAGCGAAATTAAAAGCGGTACTTAATACCGTACAAGATGTGGTTATTAGCTTTAATAATGAAGGAAAAATTGAATTTGCAAACCCGGCTGTTATCAATGTTTTTGGCTATCAGCCGCAAGATTTAATAGGCAAACATATTCGTACCCTGATCCCTGAAAGATCGTTAGAACTTGATGAAATACTCCGAGATTCACAGCTTAGCAAAAAAACAGCGGGTAAAAGTAGCAGTCGGCTCTTAAAAGGACAACGAGCCAATAAAAAACGTTTTCCTATTACGTTAACCATTAGCTCTATTGGTAAAAAAGAGTCAGGTCCTTATGTGGCGACAATAAAAGATCTCTCTGATATTCGAAACCAAGAAGCCTTTACACAAACTATTTTCGATAATTTACCCATCATGTTGTTTGTAAAAGAAGCTGAGCATCTAACATTTAGCCATGTAAATAAAGCGGGTGAGCAACTACTAGGTAAAAATAAAGACCAACTAATCGGTTTAAATGACTTTGATATTTTCAGTAATGAACAAGCAGTCAGTTTCGTGCAAACCGATCGCGATGTATTGAAAAGTGATGACACCCTAACTATAGAGGAAAAGCCGGTTACTATTGATGACAATACTCATTACTTAAGAACACGGAAACTCACAATTAAAGACAGTAATGGTAAAGCGCAATATTTATTGGACGTTTCTGAAGATGTTACTGAATTAAAACAAGCAAAAACCGAGCTTGAAAGCTTACACCAACGCATGTCTATGGCTGCAGATGCGGCCCATATTGGTATATGGGAGTGGAATTTTGACACTAATGAACTGATTTGGGATGACTGGATGCATACCTTATTTGACATTCCAAAATCAGAATTCAAAGGGGACTATTCAGCATGGGCTAATAGCTTACACCCAGATGAATATGAAGACGTGACTAACAAGCTAAAACTCGCAATTTTAAATGGCGAAGAGTTCCATGCAGAATTTCAGATTGTTCTGCCCTCTGGCAAAACCCGCTATATCAATGCAGATGGACGAATATACGGCAACCGGATGATTGGTGTTAATTTCGATGTCACAAAGCGCGTCATGGCAGAGAAGAAAATTAGGCAATTAGCACAAACAGACTACCTTACTGGTTTAGCAAATCGTAGTGCGCTTGAGCGATTCATCAAACACGAATTTGCCCGTGTTGAGCGCACAGGCTCTAAGGTAGGTTGCCTGTATTTTGATCTTGATAAATTTAAGCCAATCAACGATACCCATGGCCATGCAATGGGAGATAAAGTTCTGGTAGAGGTTGCTAAACGCCTACAAGACACCGCTCGCAAAACCGATTGTGCTGCACGCATTGGTGGTGATGAGTTTGTAGTTATTGTTACCGACATAGAAAACCAAGTACAAATAAACCGTGCACTATCACGATTGATCTGTGCGATTAAGGCGCCGATAAAATCAGAGTGTGGTGACTTGCATGTAGAAGCGAGTGTTGGCTTTGCACTATATCCTGACGATGCGCAATCATTTGACGAATTGCTTAGCGTGGCCGACAAGCGTATGTATGACCAAAAACATCACTGCTTTAGCTGTAATGTTATGAACTGTAAATAAGCAAATTAATAATGCTAAAAAGTCCAATTTAGACGTATACTTATTAAACAATTAATAATAATTCTTTTTCCATGCTTACTCGCTTTTATTCTTTTATGGTACTTATTTTCAGCTCATTGGCAGTTGCCAATAACGCGTACCAAGAAACATGGAAAATCACCTCTCTAGAAGCCCCGCCATATGCAAGTAGTATAATGGCAAATGGTGGTGATGCTATTGCACTATTAAGAGACACGCTTGCCAAAAAATCGATAAACCTCGAAGTTGAATATTTACCTTGGCAAGATGCAATAAAAAAAGCCCAGTTAACTGGCTACCTGGGTTATTACCCCGCTTGGCCATCTGAAATAATGCCTGGCTTTATTGCTTCACCCACTATTTTAAATTCTCAATTAGCTGTCATTACCACTCAGTCTAATCCAGAAGATTTTGAAAGTCTTGAACAGCTTTTTAATGAGCACAAAGTCGGCGTTGTTGAGCCTTATATTTACCCGGGTGTGGTCGAAAAAGTGATTCAATCTTTTGCTGGCAGTATAGTGCAAACCGCAAACGATGAAGAGCTATTTCACTTAATGCAAACTGAGCAGATTAATTTTGCGATTAGTGCGCCAAAAGTGCTTAACTATTTTGCTGAGCAACAAAGCTTACCTGAACCAAAAATTGTAACTCAGTTTACCGACACCCCATTAGTGATTGGCATACGAAATAGCGCTGAAAACCAAGCTAAAATAGCCTTACTCAATGATTTATTTGCTGGCGCAAAGCCGTCTGCAACAAATTACTCTCGGCCAAAAAAGTTGTTGTTAACTTATATAGATATTCCACGTGTAGCGCCATTTAAAACATTAATGAGTGATGTTTATAATGATTTAAATATCAAAGTTCAGATGCAAGCAACACCATCTCGAAGAGGTGTGTTATTACTAAATGCAGGCATCGTTGACGGCGATATTGTGCGCTCACAAAGTAATATGCGTAAATTCGAGAATATTATTGCCGTGGAGCCAAGTCTTGGCGTTATCAACTTAGTGCTCCTATGTAGAAAATCGCTGCCATGCGATCGAGATAATTTATACAACCCAAGCAACCGAATTATAAGCTCTATTGGTGATATCGAAATTCTTAACGAGTTTGATATCAAAGCAGACATAATCCATAACGAAGACTTAAACCATACCATCAAAATGCTTAAAAGAGGTCGTGTCGATTATGCACTTTATCCTGCGCTCAATAACGATATAACTACCTTTAAAAAAGACTTTTCTTTAATTGTACTAAGGCAAATGGCTATCAACACGGTTATTCATAAAAAACATGCCCCACTGGTAGATGAAATATCCAAAGCTATAACAGCTCGCTTGCCTGAATTAATGCAGCAAATTAATAACGACAGTAAAGATTAGCTAGATTTACCCAAAATGCAGATAAAATTATAAAATCCCAACGACTTAGTTAATTTGATTTGCTAAACTGCGGCTCAAAAGTGCTGTGAGGAAATATGCATGTGGCTTGAGAGACTAAGACGTCGCCTAGCAAAGCCTAAAACATCTGTGCAATTGTGCTTACTTGGTGTAAGTGCAGGGTTAATTGCGGCAGTGTTGATCATACTTTTTCGCCTCACAATCATGTTTTTTCAAAGCTTATTTTTAGATAAGCCTGATGACTTCACCACTTTACCAACCTATGAGCGGATGATACTGCCAGTTGGTGCAGCCTTATTAATTGCCTTATTCGCCGCCCTAACAGGCTTTAAGCATTATCGTCTTGGCATTCCATTTGTAATTCACCGTATTAAAAAACATTATGGCCATATGCCGCTTTACAACACGGTAAACCAATTTGTCGGTGGTGCATTAGCCCTTATTAGTGGTTTTTCGGTCGGTCGAGAAGGCCCATCAGTACATATGGGTGCAACGGGTGCCAGTTTACTGGCCGATAAATTACATCTACCACACAATGCAATGCGTACCCTCACCGGTTGTGGTGTTGCAGCCGGTATTGCTGCCTCATTTAACACCCCACTTGCAGCCGTCATCTTTGTTATGGAGGTGGTACTTAGGGAATATAAAGTGCATATTTTCGTGCCGATTATGCTCGCAGCGGTTACCGGCGCATTAGCCACTCAATTTGTCTTTGGTGACGCTTCAGAGCTCGCTCTTATTACCATGAACCCATTGAGTGGTTGGCATTACCCATTTTTAATCATTTTTGGTATGGCACTTGGTGCTGTTGCCTATGCATTTAACCAAAACTTGATGCTTATAATCCGTACTTTTAAACCACTAAGTATGTTCCCCCGTCTATTACTCGCAGGATTAATAGCAGGCTTAATTGCTTATATGGTTCCTCATGCAATGGGCTCAGGTATGAGTGCTATCACTATTGCTATTGAATCACCAGATGATGTGCAGTTTTTAACTACCATCTTGATTGCCAAATTACTCGCCACTTTATTTGCCATTGGTTTAGGTATTCCAGGTGGGATCATCGGCCCTGTTATTGGGCTTGGGGTATTAATGGGCACCTTAATGGCCTTTTTTGCGCAGTTTATTAGTCCGGGTGTTGATATCACTGGGACTTATAGCATGCTTGGCATGGCGGGATTATTGGCTGCAACATTACACGCACCACTGGCAGCTCTCACTACGGTTATGGAGCTAACCTCAAGCCCCGAGATCATTGTGCCAGCCATGTTGGTGATCTCAACGGCTTATGTCACGGCACTGCAGTTTTTTGGTAACCGCTCTATTTTTATGCAACAGCTTGATTTCCAAGGGCTTGAGTATCAAATATCGCCAGCTACCGAAGCATTACAAAAAGTGGGCGTGATGGATGAAATGGATGAGCAGTTCAAGCTGCTTTACAGTGACGACAAACAACAAATTAAAGAGTCGCTCGATGCCCTTGATAGCCAAACCCCGCTTATTGTTCATGATGAAGAAAACGGCTATCGTCTA
This sequence comes from Pseudoalteromonas shioyasakiensis, assembly GCF_019134595.1. Lineage (NCBI taxonomy): Bacteria > Pseudomonadati > Pseudomonadota > Gammaproteobacteria > Alteromonadales > Pseudoalteromonadaceae > Pseudoalteromonas > Pseudoalteromonas shioyasakiensis. Next base: position 2,906,965 of record NZ_CP077770.1, read on the forward strand.
GCCGAATATGATTTAAGCCTGATGTCTGACCAAGAAAGTAACATCAAGTATGTCAGCCTTGCTGGTCTTAGTAGCCAAGCAACTTTAGCCGATGCTTTTGACTTATTGAAAGATAAACGCAGCGGTGCGGTGTATATTTACAACCTGCTTGATAACCAACAGATTATGGGCCTTTTGCGTTGGGACCAAATCAGACATATCCTTACCATACGCAACAGTTTGTTATAACAATTAAAATGGATGCTTAAATGACTGCGCTATTAGTTTATAAAACCTTCCACGTATTTTTTATGATTGCTTGGTTTGCCGGTATTTTTTACCTGCCACGTCTTTTTGTTTACCACGCAATGAGTGAAGAAAAAGCCTGTAACTCAATGCTGAAAGTAATGGAACGCCGCTTACTGTTTTTTGTGACGCCGTTTGCTGTTTTAACATTGGTGTTTGGCGTACTGACCATTTTTGAATATGGACGAGATTGGTTTAGGTACAGCATGTGGCTGCACTACAAACTGGTGCTAGTGATTATTCTCTATATATACCACGGCTATTGCTTTAAATTACTGGCTGACTTTAAGCATGACCGCAATACACGTAGCGATCGCTTTTACCGTATTTTTAATGAAGTTCCGGTACTCATCCTTTTAGCTATAGTGGCACTGGCAATTATTAAACCTAACTTATAATTTGCTGCTGTGAACGCTAAAAATTTGCTATAGTACTGCGCAAATTTATGCGGCCTCCCATACCGAGTGCCAGCGCCCTATAAATGTGATTAGGAACAAACCCCATGCTAAGTTTCCAAGGTGAAAATATCCTGTCGGTCAATCAGCTTGATCGAGATTGTATTGAACGTATTTTTGCAGTTGCTAAGAAAATGGAGCCTTATGCTAAAAAGCAAAAGCGCACCAATGTTTTAGAGGGCGCAATTTTAGCGAACTTGTTCTTTGAACCAAGCACGCGTACTCGTGTAAGTTTTGGTACTGCATTTAACTTACTAGGTGGCTTAGTTCGTGAAACAACGGGTATGCAAAGCTCAGCGCTAGCAAAAGGTGAATCTTTGTATGATACCGCTCGCGTGATCTCAGCGTATGCAGATGCAGTCGCAATGCGCCACCCTGACGCAGGCTCTGTTGCTGAATTTGCCACCGGGTGTGATGTTCCAGTAATCAATGGCGGTGATGGCTCAAATGAACACCCAACACAAGCCCTACTTGACTTACTAACGATTGAACGTGAGCTAGGTCGTTTCAACCAAAGTATCGACGGTATGCATATTGCCCTAGTAGGTGATTTAAAATACGGCCGTACTGTGCACTCTTTATCTAAATTACTTTGCCATTATAAAGACGTTAAATTCTCTATGGTGGCACCTGATGGCTTACAAATGCCAGACTACATTTTAGATGCTGTTGATAACGCAGGTCATAAAATTCAAGTAGTAGATAAAATGGAAGGCAACTTGGCCGCCGATATTGTTTATCAAACCCGTATCCAAGAAGAGCGCTTCCCTTCACAAGAAGAAGCTAACAAATACCGTGGTGGTTTCCGTATCAGTCAGGCAATTTACAACGCACACTGTAAGCCTAACTCAGTACTGATGCACCCTCTTCCTCGTGACAGCCGTTTGGAAGCAAACGAGCTAGATAACGATTTAAATAGCAACGACAACCTAGCAATTTTCCGCCAAGTGCAAAATGGCGTGTTAATTCGCATGGCGTTGTTTGCTCTAACCTTAGATGTTGCCGACAAAGTTGAGCAATATGAAGTCGACGTGCCTTGGTTTAGCCGTAAACGTAATAGCTAAGCTACTTCGTTTGGGCTCTTTGAGCCCTTGCAAACCAACTCATTTAACGTGACAACCCAATAGGACTATTCATGACAATTAGCCAAGATCTTTTTAATCGCGCGCAAGAATCAATCCCAGGCGGTGTTAACTCACCAGTTCGTGCCTTCAATGGCGTTGGCGGTACTCCTTTATTCATTACTAAAGCTGAAGGCCCTTTTACCTTTGATGCTGATGGTAACCGTTATATCGATTACGTTGGTTCATGGGGACCAATGATCATGGGTCATAACCACCCAGCTATTAAGCAAGCGGTATTAGAAGCCGTAGAAAATGGCTTAAGTTATGGTGCACCAACCGAAACTGAAATCTTAATGGCCGAAAAAGTAAAAGAGCTCGTACCATCAATCGAAAAAGTACGTATGGTAAGCTCAGGTACTGAGGCAACAATGAGTGCAATTCGCTTAGCACGTGGTTTCACTGGCCGTGACAAAATCTTAAAGTTTGAAGGCTGTTACCACGGCCATGCTGACTCACTACTAGTAAAAGCAGGCTCAGGCGCACTGACTATGGGTGTACCAAATTCACCAGGTATTCCTGAAGACTTTGCTAAGCACACATTAACTGTGTCGTTTAATAACCTTGATGAAGTAAAAGCAATTTTCGCAAAATATGCTGACGACATCGCTTGTATCATCGTTGAGCCAGTTGCTGGCAACATGAACTGTATTCCACCTGTACCAGGCTTCTTAGAAGGTTTACGTGAGGTGTGTGATGAATACAAATCTGTGCTTATTTTTGATGAAGTAATGACAGGTTTCCGTGTTGCTTTAGGTGGCGCACAGGCTTATTACAACATCAAACCAGACCTTACTTGCTTAGGTAAAGTGATCGGTGGCGGTATGCCAGTAGGTGCTTTTGGCGGTAAGAAAGAAATCATGGATTACATCGCACCTGTTGGCCCAGTTTATCAAGCGGGTACATTATCAGGTAACCCAATTGCCATGGCTGCTGGCTTAAAGTCTTTAGAGCTATTAAGTGCTGAAGGCCTGCACGATGAGCTTGAAGCAAAGAGCAAAGCAATTTGTGAAGGCTTTGAAGCCGCTGCGAAAAAAGCAGGCATTGCACTTACAACAAACTACGCAGGTGGTATGTACGGTTTCTTCTTTACCGATAAAGAAAAAGTAACAAGCTACCAACAAGCGACTGAGTGTGATTTAGAGCGCTTCAAAAAGTTCTTCCACTTAATGCTAGAAGAAGGTGTTTACCTAGCTCCTTCGGCGTTTGAAGCAGGCTTTGTATGCGCTGAGCACTCTGAAAAAGAGATCAACGACACCATTGCAGCAGCAGAGCGCGCATTCGCGAAGCTATAATAAGCGTTAAGCAAGTTAATAAAAAGCCCCAGCATTTTTCAATGCTGGGGCTTTTTTTATTCTTTGCCAATTCGTTTATTTAATACCATTCCGCTTAATTAAGTAGTCTATTTTGAGGCAATAAAACCTCGTTGATAACAAGGCAAAAATTTCGTTATTTAGTTGTTCTAAATGAGAAATTTTTAACGCAGTTAGCGACAGGTTTTATCCCTCAAAATGATTAAGTATTATTGCGGGTTGGTATAAGTATTAATGCGAGTTAGTGTTGTTAATCTCTAACACAAGTCGGTCTAGGCTCAAACTCACTGGCACGTATAGGTAGCTGCACTACTTTGCCGCAACCAGGAGGCGCTTGCAGACCGGTTTCTTCATTAATGAATGCCCAACGAATAGAAGCAGGGCGAGTATCCGCTATGGCTTCAGGGTTGAGTGGTTTAAGGTAACGAATGTAAGCTTCTAGTGCGCCAACACTGCCTGTTAAACCTGTGCTCTTGTTATCGTCGCGACCAATCCATGCAACAGTCACCGTGTTTTGGTCAAAACCTGCAAACCAACTATCGCGTAAGTCATTACTGGTGCCTGTTTTACCAGCAAGCTGAATTGATGGGAAATGAGCATTTAGGCGTTTAGCCGTGCCATCTTTAGTCACGCGCTTCATTGCGTATTTGGTCATGTAGATTGATGCATCATCAAAGCGTTTTTGTGAGCTGACATCATGCTTGTAAAGCACTTTACCTACTGAGTCAGTCAGTGCCGAAATAGACGTTAACTCGCGGTACTGACCATCAGCAGCAAGCGTTGTATAAAGCTGCGCCACTTCAAAGCTAGAAAGCTCAAGTGCACCTAAAAGTAATGACGGGTATTGATCAATACGCCCTTCTACACCTAAACGCTTCAAGGTATCGGCTACTTTATCAACTCCAACATCAAGGCCCGTATTAACGGCAGGAATATTTATACTGTTACTAAATGCTTTGTATAGTGGCATAGGGCCGCGGAACTGCTTGTCGAAGTTCTCAGGTTGCCATACTTTACCCTGCTCATTAGTCACTTGCAGCGGAGAATCATCCACCAACGTGGCAACATTAAACTGACCACTTTCAAATGCTGTTAAATAGACGGCAGGCTTAACGAGTGAACCAATATTACGTTTAGTATCAAGCACACGGTTAAAACCAAAATAACGTACGTCACGGCCTGCGACCAACGCCGACACTCCACCCTTTTCAACGTTAACAGAGATCATCGCTGCTTCAAGCTCTTCTGTTTTAGGGCGTCTTTCTAGATAAGGTAGACTTGCCTCAACCGACTCTTCCATGGCCGTTTGCTTTTGTAAGTCAAAATAGGTGAATACACGCACCCCGGCATCTAACACTTGCTGATCAGGTAGCAAGCGCTTTAATTCTCGATTAACTAATTCTAAGTAACCCGGATACGACTTTTGCAGACTATCTTTCATTGGTGCAATATCAATTGGGCGCTTTAATGCCGCACGGTATTCACGCGTATCAATAAGTTTATTTTCAACCATTAAGCGTAGTACTAGATCACGACGCTCCATTGCGCGTTCACTATAACGCCGAGGATTGTAATACGATGGCCCTTTTACCATAGCCACTAATAGGGCAATTTGGTCGTATTCAAGTTCATCCACAGGTTTTGAGAAATAAAACTCAGCGGCAAGACCCATACCGTGAACGCCTTGGTTGTATGACTGACCTAAATACACTTCATTGAGGTAAGCTTCTAAAATGTCATCTTTGCTGTAACGGTAATCTAGAATTAAGGCAATTAGCGCCTCATTAAATTTACGTACTAAAGAGCGCTCACGAGTTAAGTAGATATTTTTTGCTAATTGCTGAGTTAAAGTACTGCCGCCCTGCACGGTACGCCCTGCTTTAATATTGCTATACAAAGCACGCATAATTGACCACACCGATACGCCGTGATGGTCATAGAAATTACGATCTTCAACCACTAGTAAAGTGTCTTTTAGCATCGGCGGAAATTTATCTAGCGGCACAAACTCGCGGTCTTGTTTTGAATCATTACCGATGCGGGCTATTTGAACTGGCTCTAATCGAGCGCTGTTTAAACGGCGGCCAAATTTATCTTTGATGGTTGCTAATTTCTGCCCCGAAAAACGCAGCTCAATCACTTGTGAATCTTCAAGGCCGTCATAAAACTCAAATTCACGACGGTACACTTTAATACTGTTAGCTGATTTAACATACTGACCTGTACGGCTTAGCTTGTTTACAGATGAGTAATTTAAGCGGTTTAACTCCCAAATAACCTCTTGCTGAGACAAATACTGCCCAGGATAAAAACTCATTGCACGAGCATACACTTGTGCAGGTAACTGCCATTTATTGCCTTCAAATTGGCGAGTAATCTTTGCATCTAAATAAATTAGATACAGCACCATGGCAACAATCACAGCAAGTGAAAGCTTCCAAAAAATTGACCAAAGTTTTCTTAGCACACTCGCTTTAGCTGGCCCTTTAGGTGCGCGTGAGCGCTTAGCGGTAGTTTTTTTTGATGTCGCCTTCGATTTACTAGACGATTTTTTTGCAGGAGTTTTTTTATCAGCCATTGAGTTCGCTATTGGTCAGTTAATTTTACAGGATTACACCTTGAACAGCGCAATATTAACACCTGTAAAATTAACAGTCACTTAAACTCGTTTAGCGTGTACACAACCAGAGTGAGTGGATCACAGCAGGTATAAAAAAGATAAAGCATAGAATAATGTTAATCACTAAATCTTTACCTGCACCCGCTTTTAAAAATACCGCAACAGGCGGTAAAAAAAGCGAAATGATTATAAGCAAGAGTTTGTTATCCATCGTTTTTCCTTGTTAGTTTTGAACACTAAGCATAGTCAAAAAATAGCTACTTCGCCTATCAGAAAAGACTTATTTAAACGCAAAAAAGCCCTACCTTCGTAGAGCTTTGATTTGAACACACAATGATATTGTTATGGGCGTGCTATTTGCACGCACCAAGATTAGTTACTGCGAACTGATACAAACTCAGGGTAAGCATCAATACCACAGTCATGTTGATCCATACCGTTTAGTTCTTCTTCTTCGGTAACACGGATACCCATGGTATTTTTCAGGATTGCCCATACGATTGATGACGCGATGAACACAAATCCTAAGATACATACTAAGCCAATTAATTGATTAACAAAGGTTGCATCAGAGTTTGAAAGTGGTACTAACATGATACCTAATGCACCACATACACCGTGTACAGAGATAGCACCTACAGGGTCATCGATTTTCGCTTTATCAAGTGCAACGATGCTAAATACAACCAATGAGCCACCTAATAGACCAAGTAAACAAGCAAGTAATGGCGTTGGAGATGCAGGCTCTGCAGTGATAGTTACTAGACCTGCTAGTGCACCATTAAGAACCATAGTTAAGTCAGCTTTACCCCATAACACTTTACATACGAATAGTGCTGCGATTGCGCCACACGCTGCTGCTGCGTTAGTGTTTAAGAAGATTTTACCAACCGCTGTTGCGTTTTCAGCGTCAGAAACAAGTAGCTGTGAACCACCGTTAAAGCCAAACCAACCCATCCAAAGGATTAATGTACCTAGAGTTGCTAACGGTAAGTTAGAACCAGGAATTGGATAGATTTCACCATTTTTACCGTATTTACCCTTACGAGCACCTAGGAAAAGCACACCAGCTAGCGCTGCCGCAGCACCTGCACCGTGAACGATTGCAGAACCTGCGAAGTCAACAAAGCCCATTTCAGATAAGAAACCTGCGCCCCAAGTCCAGTAACCTTCGATTGGGTAGATGAAACCAGTTAAAACAACCGTGAAAATTAAGAATGCCCATAACTTCATACGCTCAGCAACCGCACCAGATACGATTGACATAGCAGTTGCTACGAACACAACTTGGAAGAAGAAATCAGACTCTAAAGAGTGATCCGCATCAGCAGCTTGAGTGCCGATTAATGCGCCAAATGAAGGAATGAAACCACCTTCTGCGTTATCAACATACATGATGTTGTAACCCACTAATAAAAACATAGTGCAGGCAATAGAAAATAGTGCAACGTTTTTAGTTAGGATTTCTGTTGTATTTTTTGCACGGACTAAACCTGCTTCAAGCATAGCGAAACCAGCCGCCATCCACATTACTAAAACACCCGACATTAAAAAGTAAAAAGTGTCGAGTGAGAACTTCAACTCTACGATAGTGTTTTCCATAATTCCCCCTTAAATTGCTTCTTCATCAAGTTCGCCCGTACGGATACGAACGATTTGGTCTAAGTCGTAAACAAAAATTTTGCCGTCACCAATTTTGCCTGTTGAAGCAATTTTTGTGATGGTTTCAACAACGCGTTGACAATTTTCGCTACGAGTTGCAATTTCAAGTTTGATTTTTGGAATAAAATCGACTTGGTATTCAGCTCCACGATATAGCTCAGTATGACCACGTTGACGGCCAAAGCCTTTAACGTCGACAACTGTCATCCCCTCAATGCCTAAATCAGCCAATGCTTCACGTACATCATCAAGTTTGAATGGCTTTATTATTGCACTAATCATTTTCATAGTGGCCCCCTTCGGACGCTTATTGTTATCCTGTTGGCTTATACAATCCAACCTTTGTGCCACTATTTTTTATTGTTTAATTTCAATAATTTAAAAACAAAACTTGGTTTTTGCACAAAAAAAATGCACCCTATTGGTGCATTTTTTTAACAATTAACCAGCGCTGGTGCAATTAGCACAACTATAGTTTAACTAAGCAGTTCCGATCTTGCTGTTTGGCTTGATATAAGGCCTTGTCGGCAATGCGCATTGCAGCTGTAAGCGATACTTTTTGGAATTGGGTCATACCAATACTCATGGTTAATGAGTAAGGCTCACCATTAATTGAAAAAGCATGGCTTGCTAACTGCTCTCTGAAGGTATTGAGCCTTGATTCGGCCTTAGCTAAGTCCATATTATGCAGTACCACGGCAAATTCTTCGCCGCCAATTCTTGCAATAGTGAAGTCATCAAACTTAGTCTTTAAAAATGAAGACACTTGTTTTAGCGCCTGATCACCGGCTTCGTGACCAAACTGATCGTTCACATTTTTAAAGAAGTCGATATCAAGCAAGGCCAATACGTTTTCTTGCTCAACATTTTTAAGCAGTTTTTCTGCGTATTGATAAAAATAACGACGATTATGCAAGCCAGTTAAATGGTCGCGGTATGCGCTTTCTTTTATATCGGCTATTAAAGCAAGCTGCTCCATTGTTTGCATAACACGGCAATGAAACTCTTCATTCATAAACGGCTTAGTTAAAAAGTCGTTAGCGCCGTATTTAATAAAACGCGCCGATAAACCATGCTTACCGGCACCTGATAAACCGATAATAGCTAAATCATCACGGCCGCGGAAATTACGCACCGCTTTAACGAGCTCAAAACCATCCATTGTTGGCATTGCATAGTCCGTAAGAAGCAGCTTGATTTCAGGATCGTCTTTAAGCATTTGTAGTGCTTGTTCACCATCTTGAGCATCACGTACATCAAACAACTGCTTTTCGAGCATTTGCTTCATCAAAGTGCGACTTAGTACTGAGTCATCAGCCACCAGCGCTTTGCTACCATCATTTCTAAGTAATTGTGCAACAAGTTTGATCGCATAATGGTATGAGTCGCGGTTATCTTTAACCACGTAATCAACCACACCAAGCTCTAACATCTGCTGGCGAATGTATTCATCAATTTTTGATGTTAGGACAACGGTCGGAATGTTTTTTGATAAGGTGTATTTAGCTACTTCGCCATTCATCGCATCAGGTAGCGTTAAATCGACTAAAGCCAAGGTGTAATCGTGCTCTGAAATTAAAGAGACGCCCTCTTTTAAAGACCACGCAAAGTCGACAGCCACATCTAAATAGTGAGCAGCGAGGTGACGTAACACTTGCTGTACTACTTTACTGTCTTCAACTACTAATACTCTTTGCATTGCAACTTCTCTTTCTTAAGCACGTGTACACAGATTATAAACACGCTAAATATACGCCATTTTTTAATCTAGCTAAATAATTAAGCAAAATATCTTTGCTAAAAAAATGCACTTTTTTGTAACCAGCTCAGCATTTTCGGTTATTTTTCTGTTTAACAGCTAATATTGGTCACTAGTCTCATTAGTTTGTCATCGAGTTTGCTTTACTTTTTAATAGCTGCAATTCGAATAATAAGGAATCAACATGAAACTAGTTAGTTTTATTGGCTTGTCAGTGACAGCACTAACACTGACCTTCAGTACTCCAAGCTTTGCTGATAATGGACGTCGTATTGACGTTGACAGCAAAGTGGTAACAGAGCACAAAGCCCGCATTAATGGTGAGCGCTTTTCATATACCGCAACCACAGGCACACAACCAGTTTGGAATGAGCAAGGCGATGCCGTTGCAACGCTGCAATATACTTATTATACCCGCGATAAAGTAGACGATAGAACAAAACGTCCTTTAGTTTTTTCGTTTAATGGTGGCCCAGGTTCTGCGTCAGTATGGATGCACCTTGCCTATACTGGACCACGTGTATTAAAAATTGATGACGAAGGTTACCCTGTTCAACCTTATGGCGTAAAAGATAACCCTTACTCAATTTTAGACGTGGCTGATATTGTTTATATCAACCCAGTTAACACCGGTTACTCGCGCGTTCTTGAAAACGAAAAAGGTGAGTTGCCAAGTAAGTCAGACCAACAAAAAATGTTCTTTGGTGTTAACGCTGACATCAAATACCTAGCTGAATGGTTAAATACCTTTGTTTCTCGCAACGAGCGCTGGCGTTCACCTAAGTTCTTAATTGGTGAGAGCTATGGTACGACTCGTGTTTCTGGTCTTGCTCACGAATTACAAAATCGCCAATGGATGTATATCAACGGCGTTATTCTAGTATCACCAACTGAAATTGGTATTAAACGTGAAGGCCCTGTAGAAGCTGCTAACCGCCTGCCTTACTTTGCAGCAACCGCTTGGTACCACAAAGCCCTTAGCGCAGACTTACAGGCAAAAGACTTAGACGAGTTACTTCCTGAAGTTGAACAGTTCACCGTGAATAAGTTCTTACCTGCAATTGCTAAAGGTGGTTTTTTACCTGCTGATGAAAAACGTGCCATCATCAAGCAAGCAGCAAAATACGCAGGTTTATCTGAAAAGTTTGTTGAGCAAAATAACCTTGATATTCCAAATAACTTCTTCTGGAAAGAGCTATTACGTGAGCGCGGCCAAACTGTGGGCCGTTTAGATTCTCGTTACCTAGGTATCGACAAACGTGATGCAGGTGAGTCACCTGATTACTGGGCTGAGCTTACTTCATGGTTACACTCATTCACGCCAGCGATTAACTATTACCTACGTGAAGAGCTTAACTACAAAACCGATATCAAATATAACCTATTTGGTAATGTTCACCCTTGGGATCGCTCAGGCAACAACACAGGTGAAAACTTACGTTTAGCAATGGCACAAAACCCATACTTAAACGTGATGATTCAATCTGGCTACTACGACGGTGCAACAAACTACTTTGATGCTAAATACACAATGTGGCAATTAGATCCAAGTGGCAAAATGAAAGATCGCTTAAGCTTTAAAGGCTATCGCAGTGGTCACATGATGTATTTACGTCATGCTGATTTAGAGTCATCAAATAATGACTTACGTGATTTTATCCTTAAATCACTCCCAGCCGAAGGCAAAGCAGCAAAGTACTAAACAGCGTATTTGCAAAACCATAATAGAAAAAGCCCGTTTTATACGGGCTTTTGTTTTTCCACTAATCTTTTTGGGTATATACTCAAGTCATTGATTTAATGATTTGGATAATCAGCAAATGGCAGAAAAATTTCGCGTTATGTTTGCAGGGCTTGAAGCCGGTGTCGACCAAGTACAAGCAACAGAGCAACTAGCTGCAAAACTAAAAACAACAACAGACAAAGTTGCGACCCTGTTTGAGCATAAGCCATTATTTGCACCAAGTGAGCAAGATAAAGCACTAAAACAAGCAAAGTTACTCGCCAGTGTTGGTATTAAAGCCAAGCTCCAACCGATTAACCAAGCAGCCACCAGCAGCCAATCAGGCAATACAGCCGCACAGGCTAAAGAGCGTGAAGAACGTATTTTTGATGCCCTCGATTACATCACCAGTAGCCTTATTCGCCTAGAAGAAAAACTTGATGACTTAGAGCAACGTTTACCTGAGCTTGAGAATAATAGCGTTGCTGATAGCGACGATAGCTGGCAAGAAGATGACTTGCTACTTGAAGATGAATTAACAGAACCTGTTAAAAAACGCTCAAATACCCTACTCTATTCGCTTATTGCAATGGTCATTGTGTTATTGATCATTTTGGGTGTTGTGGAGCTTTTTCCTGAACTTTTCTCCTTTTTAGAAAGTTAACACTAATATTGACATGAGCAACACACGAGCAGAAATCAGACAATCTATTCGAAAAAAGCGCAATTCACTGACTATTGAACAACAAAAAAATGCAGCAATTGCGCTAAAAGTGAATTTTACTCAACACCTAAAATCGCTAAAAACACCTAAAATCGCCCATATTGGCATTTATTTCAGCAATGATGGCGAATTAGACACTTCATTGTTAATTAAAGAATTATGGATACAAGATCAGCATTTGTATCTACCTATAATCCACCCCTTCAATGGCACAACTTTATACTTTCAGAGGTATGAAGAAAATTCACCCATGACTGCAAACCGCTATGGTATCTTGGAGCCCAAGTTAAATTGCAGTCAAATATGTCCTTTAGATAAGCTTGATATTTTACTTATGCCATTAGTGGCATTTGATGATCAAGGTAACCGTTTAGGAATGGGCGGTGGGTTTTATGACAAAACGTTGGCTCGGTATTACCAAGAAAACTGGCAAAAACCGATTTTGATAGGCCTTGCCCATCAATGTCAGCATGTTTTAGCATTGCCAATTGAATCGTGGGATGTACCGTTAAAACACATTATAACCCCAGAGAAAATCTACCAATGGTAAGCAAACTGTTTGTATACTATAGGCCCTCTCTGACAGCTAACTGAGCACATAATTATGACGCAAGATGAATTAAAAAAAGCCGCTGCCTGGGCAGCACTTGAGTTTGTAAATGAAAATACCATTGTTGGTGTAGGTACAGGCTCTACAGTGAATCACTTTATTGATGCACTTGATACTGTAAAAGACACCATTACTGGTGCGGTTTCAAGCTCTGAGGCTTCAACTGAAAAGTTAAAAGCGCTGGGTATTGAAGTATTCGAACTAAACGATGTATCAAGCCTTGATGTGTATGTTGATGGCGCAGACGAAATCAACCCACACAATGAGATGATCAAAGGCGGTGGTGCAGCACTGACACGCGAGAAAATCGTTTCAGCGGTAGCAAAACAATTTGTTTGTATTGTTGATGAATCTAAAGAAGTTACAACATTAGGCGCATTTCCACTACCGGTTGAAGTGATCCCAATGGCACGCAGCTATGTAGCGCGTGAACTAGTAAAACTAGGCGGTGACCCTGTTTACCGTGAAGGTGTTGTAACAGATAACGGTAACGTCATTTTAGACGTGCACAATTTAGATATCAGCAACGCCAAAGAATTAGAACTAACAATCAACCAGATTGTTGGTGTAGTAACAAACGGCTTATTTGCCCATCGCGGCGCAGATAAAGTCATTATCGGCACCAAAAATGGGCCGCAAATCAAGTAAATAGGAATGAGGATATGAGTAAGGTATCGTTAGCAAAAGACAAAATTAAAATTCTCTTGCTGGAAGGCGTGCACCAAAGTGCTGTAGAAACGCTTAAGCGTAATGGCTACAGTAATATTGATTACGTAAAAACATCCTTACCTGAAGACGAGCTCATTGAGCGCATTAAAGATGTGCACTTTGTAGGCCTTCGTTCTCGCACTCATATTAATGAAGCGGTATTAGAAGCAGCTGAAAAGCTAGTCGCAATCGGCTGCTTCTGTATCGGTACTAACCAAGTCGACCTGCAAGGTGCTCGTGAGCGTGGTATTGCGGTATTTAACGCACCATTTTCAAACACTCGCTCTGTTGCAGAGTTAGTACTTGGTGAAATCTTATTATTACTTCGTGGTATTCCAGAGCGTAATGCCCTAGCACACCGCGGTGGTTGGTTAAAATCAGCTAATGGTTCATTTGAAGCACGTGGTAAAACGTTAGGTATTATTGGTTACGGCCACATTGGTACACAGCTAGGTATCATGGCTGAAAATATCGGTATGAACGTTGAGTTTTACGATATCGAAGACAAACTAACACTGGGTAATGCAACGCAAGTTCATAACCTAACTCAGTTACTACAACGTGCTGACGTTATTAGCTTACACGTACCAGAAACACCGCAAACGAAGAACTTAATCGGTATGGCTGAGCTTGAAGTGATGAAGCAAGGTGCCATCTTGATCAATGCTTCTCGCGGTACTGTTGTTGATATTGACGCTCTAGCAGAATCACTTCGTGATAAAAAACTGAGCGGCGCTGCAATCGACGTGTTCCCTGTAGAACCAAAATCAAATGATGAAGAGTTCGTATCACCGCTGCGCGAGTTCGATAACGTGATTCTGACTCCGCATATTGGTGGTTCAACACAAGAAGCACAAGAAAATATCGGTATTGAAGTAGCAGGCAAACTTGCTAAGTACTCAGATAATGGTTCAACCATTACGGCGGTTAACTTCCCTGAAGTATCACTGCCTGAGCTTGCAAACCGCAGCCGCTTATTACACGTGCACCACAACCGCCCAGGTGTTCTAACGCAAATTAACCAAGCGTTTGCTCAGCACGGCATTAATATCGCAGCCCAGTACTTACAAACTGACGAAGCGATTGGTTACGTAGTAATTGATGTAGATACAGACCAATCAGAAGTCGCTCTTAAAGAGCTAAGTGCTGTTGAAGGTACAATCAGAGCACGTATCCTTCACTAATCGTTGGCATATCGAATAAGAAAAGCGCAACCAGTTAAACTGCTTGCGCTTTTTTTGTAGGACAAAACTTTAAGCTCGTAGGTTGGTTTGAGCGTAGCGAAACCCAACACGCTAGAGAGCTTTAAGCCTTAAGCTATCAGCCGATTGTGCTCACCTGTTGTTAGGGTGCAATACTTTAATGTAGGCGTGAAATTTATTTCGCGCGATGGCTTATTTCTTATAAATAACACACAAGAAATTTCAGGTGAACAGCCAAAGTAGCAGCAAGCTTGTGATTATTCGCATTACGCTACTGCAAAACTAATAGGGTGTACCTTGGTAAGGTTAACGTTTTGTTTAGCTTGCCAAAGATTGTAATTATCCTGCATCGATAGCCAACTTTCAGGGCTTCTACCCAAAGCCTTAGATAATCTTAATGCCATTTCAGGAGTAATAGAGCTCTGCCCCTTAAGGACTCTGTTAAGAGTTGAAGGTGAGACATCCAACTGTTTCGCGACAAATCTACAGCTGTAACCGAAAGGCTCCATATATACATCGGAAATAAATTCACCCGGATGCGGTGGATTATGCATAGTCATTAGTGATAATCCTCGTAGTTTAATATGTAGGCGTTACCATCTTTGAATTCAAATGTTACTCGCCAATTACCATTTACAGTTATTGACCAAACACCATCACGATTACCTTTTAATGGATGCAACTTAAATCCAGGTAAGTCGATATCTTCAATAATCGAAGCGGTATCTATAGCGGCTAGTTACATTCTCAAACGACGCTCGTGCTTGGCTTGAATCCCTGCTTTGCTTCCAGTCTCGAAGAACTTTTTCAAGCCTTTATGTTTGAATGTCTTGATCATTGCCAAAGTGTAGCGTGCTGCGCAACAGGTGTCCACTTTAATTATAGTCCCCTCGCTTAGGGGGAATAACCGTGGACTAAAATTTGAAGCGGAGCAAAGACCAAAACGGACCCCAACTTTAAGCCGGAAATTTTAAGCTCTAAGTCAAAAAAGGCTCACCGTAGGCGTGAAATTTATTTCGCGTTAAGACTTCCCATCCTTACTCGCTTCTTCCTTGAAACTAGCTAACATTTGATTTGGTGATTTATCTGAGAGTCCACTTTTTTCTGCTTCAATCAATTTCATACGAATAGCTTCAATTTCAGAAGCTCGCATTTGCTCTTTTCTAATCAAATCTCGAAGTAACTCACTGTCACTCGCATAATTTCCTGAAGCGAGCTGTGCTTGCATCCATTTTTATTGTTGGGCAGTCACAGTGATACTTTTTTTACCATCGCCATAATTTACTCATCTTGAATAGATCAAATCCAGATATAATCCTATTTTATACTACTACAATCAAGCTTAGCTCATTGGTGCTAGCAATCAACTATACCTTTTACTTTGCTTCCCCTCCTCAAACACACTTCCCTGTGTAAATCTCGCCGATAAGTCAGTAAATTTTACTCATCAGTTTGTGGTGCCTCAGCGTCTTTATCTTGCTGTTTTTCGCTTATCATAGCGTTTAATTTCTCGCCGCCTTTGATGCCAAAATCTAACGTGCGGATTGGGAACGGGATGGTCATGTCAGCTTCGCTTAGGGCGTTTCTAACTGCCACAACAGCCTTGTGACGAACGGTCATGAAATCCGCTTCGCCGGGGTATTTAATCCAAAACCAAACCAGTAAGTTAACGCTGCTATCACCAAAGCTTTCGGCGTAAACGGCGGTTTCTTCTTGTTTAATCACAAAATCAAACTCATTGATTCTTTTAACAATTACCTCAGCGGCTTGTTCTGGATCGTCAGCATACGAAATACCCACAGGCACTTCGATACGACGCACACCTAAGGTACTGTAGTTACTGAGTATATTTCTAAATAGAATCTTGTTAGGCACTAAGATAAGTTGCCCATAAAAGTTCTCAATGAGGGTGTTTCTTAGGTTAATCGCCTTAACGGTACCGAACACGCTTTCGGTGCGGATTACATCTCCTGTTTTAAATGGTTTGCGAACACCCATAGCAATACCCGCTATAAGGTTCTCTGTCATATCCTGAAAGGCAAAACCAATCGCAAGACCAACAATACCAGCACCAGCTAGTAATGAGGTGACCGTGCCTCTGAGGCCCAAGAAATCTAGGGCTACAAATAAGCCTACGCATAACACGATAACCTTCACTATCGATGACATTAAGTCAGCGATTTGCGAAGACTCTAACGAACGACGTAATAGCTTTCTAAGCATTGATCCAACAATACGCGCCAGCAGTGAAAACACGATAGTAATAATTACTGCGACAATAAAGTTTGGAATATGGCTTATGATGATATCAACCCAGCCACCGAGTTTTTCTTCTATCAGCTTTTCTGCTTCACTTACTGTCGGAATTTTTAACATTTTTGTACCTTGTTGAATTAATTGCTCAACAAAGTATTTAGCAAGATGAACGCCATTTCTAATTTAGAGTATTAAAACCATAAAAAAAGCCGTGCTTAGCACGGCTCTTCTAATTCATTTTCCTAAAAAATTAGTTCTGCTCTTCTCGTAAGAAAACAGGCTCTAATTCTTTTGCTGTTGCATCGCTACTAAAGTAATAACCTGCAGCGGTGAAATCTTTTAAATCACTTAATTGGGTGATTTTATTTTCAATAATGTAACGTGCCATCATGCCGCGGGCTTTTTTCGCATAGAAGCTAATCACTTTATATTGGCCGTTTTTACAGTCTTTAAAATGTGGAGTGATGATTTGTGCATTTAATGCTTTTTTATCAACCGCTTTAAAATACTCATTCGAAGCAAGGTTTACCAAATATTTGCTATCTTGCTCGGCAAGCACTGTATTAAGCTTTTCGGCGATAACACTGCCCCAAAACTCATATAAGTTTTTACCGCGTGGGTTTTCTAACTTAGTGCCCATTTCAAGGCGGTAAGCTTGCATTAAATCTAATGGTTTAAGCACACCATAAAGACCAGACAAGATTCGTAAGTGCGACTGTGCGTAATCAAGATCAGCACCGCTTAGAGTTTGCGCATCTAAGCCACCGTATACATCGCCATTAAAGGCTAGCACGGCTTGTTTTGCGTTATCTTGGGTAAATGGCTGTGACCACTCGGCGAAGCGTGCCGCATTCAAACCAGCTAGTTTATCGCTGATTTTCATTAGGCTACCAATTTGCGCTGGTGTTAAATCACGGCAAACTGACATTAACTCTTCGCTGTGCTCGAGTAATTCAGGTTGAGTGAATTTATCGGTCGTGGCTGGTGTTTCGTAATCTAAATTTTTTGCAGGTGAAATAACAGTGATCATACTTAGCTATTGACTTGTAATTTATTTGATGTCAATTTCAACATTAATCGAATCAAAATGCACGTTTTGTTTCGTCCTGCCTTTATCCGCTGTTCTTTTCATACATAATGTTCTAGTTTTCTGTATTAAGGACATTTGACCTATTAAACACTGTCATAGTGTTGCAGCATAAAGGCCGCTATAATGGATTTTCTTTTAACTTGCTTGGAATGAGGAAAGCAAATGACTTCAGCACTACAAAGGCTTAAACAGCATTCATCTATTGTTGCAGATACAGGTGATATCGAAGCTATCAAAAAGCACCAACCAGAAGATGCAACAACAAACCCATCTCTACTTTTAAAAGCCAGTGAAATTGAAGCGTATAAGCCTTATTTAGATAAAGCGTGGCAATATGCCAAAGAAACCGAGCAAGATGCAGCTAAACAACTTGAGTTAGCATGTGATTACTTTGCTGTATTAATTGGTAAAGAAATTAGCGAAATCGTACCGGGCTATATCTCAACAGAAGTAGACGCACGTTTATCATTTGATACCCAAGCGACTATCGACAAAGCCCACACTTTACTGAGCCTTTACGAAAAAGAAGGTGTTAGCAAAGATAAAATCCTAATCAAAGTTGCATCAACTTGGGAAGGTATCAAAGCCGCTGAGCAGCTTGAAAAAGAAGGCACTAAGTGTAACTTAACGCTGTTATTCTCTGAAGCACAAGCACGCGCATGTGCCGATGCGAATGTATTTTTAATTTCACCATTCGTTGGCCGTATCTTAGACTGGCACGTTGCTAACGGTATGGAAAAACCAACTGATCCGCTAAACGATCCTGGTGTGCAATCTGTACGTAGCATTTACGAGTTCTACAAACGCCACGATTATAAAACAGTTGTTATGGGCGCAAGCTTCCGTAACACAGGCGAGATCATCGCACTTACTGGCTGTGATAAATTAACGATTAGCCCAGGTCTTTTAGAAGAGTTAGGCCAATTAACGGATGCACAAGAGTACCTACTAGAGAGCGACTTTACTGTTGAAGACAAACCAGCACCACTAACTGAAGGGCAGTTCCGTTGGTTACATAACCAAGATGCTATGGCGACAGAAAAACTTGCTGAAGGTATTCGCTCTTTTGCACAAGCACAGCTTGAATTAGAAGCACGCTTTAAAGCAATGTAATTCAAATTACAGCATTTTTTTAAACGCCACCGCTAGGTGGCGTTTTTGTTTCTAAAATAACTAAACCTTTGATCTATTCATCTATCAATCACACTTCTGTAACAGTATTGTCACTTTTTTATTCTATTTTTGAGCAGCCTGTGGTATAGGTATTTCCGAGGTTCAAAAAATCAATAGGAGAAGTTCATGGATAGCCTAGACGATATTTTAGAAATATTAGAAGGTCCTAGTAAAACAAAAAAGACCTCTACAAAAAATAAAAAGAGAAAATGGCGCGAAATCGAAGCTTTGAAAGATAAGCATAGACTTCGCAAAGAACTACAGGAGTTAGACTATTTCACAGACAGCATTGAGCTTGATGAATTAGACTTTTAATTAAAGGCCCGCAAGGGCCTTTTACATTTGTGGCAACGACCAATTTACTGGCGCTTTATTTTGATCAGTAAGTAGCTGGTTTGTCTTTGAAAAATGCTGACAACCAAAAAAGCCACGATGTGCAGAAAGCGGTGATGGATGCGGGCCTTGGATCACATGATGACGCGAGGTATCAATGTGTTTACCTTTTTTCTGAGCATGTGCCCCCCATAACACAAACACCACACCGTCACAGTGCTGATTAATAAGCGCAATTACAGCATCAGTAAATTGCTCCCAGCCAAGGTGCTTATGAGAATGAGCTTGCCCTTGCTCAACAGTTAATACCGTGTTGAGTAAGAACACGCCTTGCTCAGCCCAGCTTTGCAAATAGCCATGGTGAGGGATCTCAAAACCTTCGATATCGGTTGCCAACTCTTTGTACATATTCTTCAAAGACGGTGGTAATTTTTTAACTTCAGGTAATACCGAAAAGCACAAACCATGGGCTTGCCCTTCTCCGTGGTAAGGATCTTGCCCTAAAATAACCACCTTAACTTCATTTAAAGGTGTAGCATCAAAAGCTGAGAATACCAGTTCGTCTTTCGGATAAACGGTAACGCCTGCTGCGCGTCTATCGGCCACATATTGTAAGGTTTCTTGCATGTAGGGCTTAGCAAGTTCGGTATCTAGAAATGTTTGCCAATCGTTCATTTTGAAGCCTGTATTTGCTGACGAGAAACGTCTATTTTACCACACATATCAGTTAAACCATCAAGCATACGGGTTGTAAAACGGTGCAATAAGTCTGCGTTTACACTAATAAACTGGTTATGTTGCACCGCTGGCAATTCAGGCCATTGTCGCCAATCAATTTTAGGCTGAGGCTTTTTCGATTTTTCATCTGGAATAATCACTACCTCTGGATTGGCAACCAATACATTTTCAATACTAATGCGCGGGTAGTCTGTATCGCTATTAGCAAATACATTATCCGCATGACAAATAGTTAATAGCTGATTGATCCAGGTATTTCCGCCAACGGTCATCATTGGCTCAGGCCATAATTGATAAAACACCGACACTTTCGGTTTGCCTTCTTGCGCTGTACGAATAGCATCGAGTTTAGTTTCAAACTCTTTGGCTATCTTGTTTGCCTTGGTTTGCAAATGCGTAAGCGTGCCTAGTTTACGTAGTTCATCAGCCACATTATCAACCTGATTTGGGTTGCTGTACGCTACCGGAATACCTAATTTTTCAATGTAAGCGAGATCTTCGGCTTTGTTACCCGTTTTCCAAGCCAAAACAAGGTCTGGTTTTAACGACAACAGTTTTTCCATGTTAATACCGTAATAGCCACCTACCCGCTCGATATCATTCGCTTGATGAGGAAAGTCTGCATAGTCAACGGTACCAACAATGCGCTCTCCTGCTCCAATCGCAAATAGGTTTTCAACGATATGCGGTGCTAAAGCAACAATACGCTGTGGTTCTTTAATTTCATGAGCTTGAGCCAATGTTGGTAAATAAAATAAAGCCCCTAAGAGTGCAAACTTGATGGTTCTCATGTTAAAAATCGAACCCTTTTTGCGCTTTTATTCCTGCATCAAAAGCGTGTTTTACGTTTCTGACTTCACTGACTGTATCAGCTAAGTCGGTTAGTTTACGGTGCGCACCACGACCTGTAATTATCACCGATTGCATAGCAGGGCGAGAGCTAACTGCTTCTAGCACTTCGTCTAAATCAATATAGCCGTAGGTGATCATATAGGTTATTTCGTCTAGCATAACGAGATTAATCGACTCATCCTTCAGCATTCTTTTCGCTTCTTGCCATGTCACCTGCGCAGCAGCAGTGTCTGAGTCTTTATTTTGTGTTTCCCAAGTAAAACCGGTGTTCATAATAACAAATTCAACCCCCGCTTTCTCGAGTAGGTTACGCTCACCGCACTCCCATGTGCCTTTAATAAACTGGCACACAGCGGCTTTCATTCCGTGACCTACCGCACGTGCGACAGTCCCAAAACCAGAAGTCGATTTACCCTTACCATTGCCAGTTATAACCTGAAAAATACCCTGCTCTTTTTGTGCAGCAGCAATTCGTTCGTCGACTTTTTGTTTTACTTTTTGTTGGCGTTGTTGGTGCTTATCTTGATTCTGTTCGCTCATTGTTGTTCCTTATGTCTCTAAATTGAAGTTCTCATAAATATTGATGATTTGTTCAATATCGAGATTCTCTGCTACTACACTAGCTAAACGGCTTAACTGTTGTTCACGGTTTAAATTAATATCAATTGGCTTAATTTGGCTATTTGATGCAAGCCAAGTTATTAGCTCAGATACGCCTTCAGGGGTATCAAACAAGCCATGTAAGTAAGTACCTGCTACTTGATTATCATCACTAATAAAACCATCTACTTTGAATCCACTTGGGTGATTATTAAAACTTAAAAATGGCTTTTCAAATGCGGGCCCTTGACTAATCCCGGCGTGAATTTCATAACCTGAAATTGCTTTATCGCTATTATTTAAATGGAGTATGCCAGAAACTTGGCTTAGTACTTTTTGTTGGCCTAATTGCGTTTCAAAGTCAGCAAGCCCAAGCCCTGCTGCACTGCCTAAATTAGATTCTACAG
This sequence comes from Pseudoalteromonas shioyasakiensis, assembly GCF_019134595.1. NCBI lineage: Bacteria > Pseudomonadati > Pseudomonadota > Gammaproteobacteria > Alteromonadales > Pseudoalteromonadaceae > Pseudoalteromonas > Pseudoalteromonas shioyasakiensis. The sequence continues at coordinate 2,928,596 of NZ_CP077770.1, forward strand.
CATGTGGATCACCAAGGTAGTTGCCTAACATTTGCAGCCCACCACATACTCCCAGCACTTTACCGCCATAGCGTAAATGACGTGTTATTTGTTTATGCCAGCCTTCATTTTTTAAAAACGCTAAATCGCTCAGTACATTTTTACTGCCCGGAATAATAATCAGATCAACACTTGGAATAGTCTGCGTATGACGTACATACTGTAAATCAATTTCTGGTTGTAATCGCAGTGCGTCAAAGTCTGTGTGATTACTAATATGAGGAAGTAGCAGCACTACTATGCGTAATTGCGGCATATCGACCTGATTAGTTATAGCAACGGCATCTTCAGCATCTAGCGCTAAGTCATGTAAATAAGGTAATACCCCAAGCACTGGTTTATTGGTGTATTGCTCTAACCAATCAAGGCCACCTTGCAATAACGCAATATCGCCCCGAAAACGGTTAATCACAAAGCCTTTAACGCGAGCCTGCTCTGACTCAGACAACAAGGCTAACGTTCCGACTAAATGGGCAAACACCCCGCCTTTGTCAATATCGGCAATAATGATCACCGGGCAATCAACCGCCTCAGCGTAACCCATATTCGCAATGTCGTTTTCTCGCAGGTTAATTTCTGCAGGGCTCCCAGCACCTTCAACAACCAGTAATTCAAAACGCTCACTTAAGCGCTGCTGCGAAGTAAGAACGGCATCCATCGCCACTTTTTTGTAGTCGTGATAACTGCCCGCTTCCATATTCGAAAGGGCTTTACCATGAACGATTACCTGCGCCCCGGTATCGCTGTTAGGTTTTAATAAGATAGGGTTAAAATCGACTTCTGCGGGGACTTTTGCCGCTACAGCTTGCAAAGCTTGAGCGCGACCTATCTCGCCACCATCTGCGGTTACAGCGCTATTTAACGCCATATTTTGTGGCTTAAAGGGCGCAACCTTTATGCCTCGCTCAGCAAAGATCCGGCAAAGTGCTGCTACAAGAGTACTTTTACCTGCATCTGAGGTCGTGCCTTGCACCATTAATGTGTTCATTATTGTTCTCTTTTTAAGGTTTGTGCAAGACCTGCAATCACAAACTCAACACGTGCAACTTGCTGTGCTAAGGCTTGATGCAACCAACCTGAATGATCAACAAACTGACGGCTTAATTCACCGAGCGGCACAATGCCATGCCCCACTTCATTGCTGACAAAAATCACCTCACCCGGCAATTTTGCTTGCACATCGAGTAAGGCCGCTTTTTGCTTAAGCCAAAATGCTTCACCTTGCTGGCATAGGCAATTACTCAACCAAAGGGTTAAACAATCCACTAAAATACAGTTTTCTGCTTGGCTATGTTGTTGTAGTGCTTTAGCCAAATACAAAGGCTCCTCAACAAGTTGCCAATGCTTAGCGCGATCTGCTTGATGCATATTAATTCGGGCTGTCATTTCTTCATCACCCGCATTTGCTGTGGCAATGTAGATAAGCGCCTTGTTTGAGTCTGTTGCCTGCTGCTCTGCAAAACGGCTTTTACCGCTGCGAGCACCGCCTAAAATTAAAGTATGTTGCTGGCTCATAATAAGCTAACCAAGCAAAGGTAGGTAACAAGCTCTGTCACTTGCTGGGCTGCTCCTAAACAATCACCGGTGTAGCCTGATAACTGTTTTTCAAACCAGCGCTTCAATAGTAAACGAGTAACAAACAGTACACTGATGAGGACTAATAATTGCCCTAAAGTGAAGCCAAAAAACAACCATGCAATTGCTAACACCGCACCGCCAGTTGCTAGCAGTATTTGATAACTTTGCGTGCTTAAATGCATCGCAATTGGTTTTACTTTAGATGTAGCGTCTTGACTCACATAGTCCATATCTGCAATTAAACTTGTTGCTACAACCCGGCTCAAGCTTTGCCCTAAAACAAGTGCAATAATCAGCGTACTGGTTGCCTCGCTGAGTGCAACGAGTGTTTGGTATTTAATTAATAAGGCCATCACTAATGCCGCAGCACCATAGGTACCTAAGCGACTATCTTTCATAATGCTCAGCTTATCTGCAACGTGCCAACCTCCACCAAAGCCATCCCAGACATCAGCAAGGCCGTCTTCATGAAATGCCCCTGTGATTATCAAGCTAAACGCCATAACTAACGCGACTGAAATGGCTGCAGGGAATAACCAACTTAACAGCAAAAAGCTCAGCGCTAAAAGTGCACCTAATATCACACCGACCAATGCAAAATAACGGCTGGCCTGATTGAGTGCCGTGCTCGACACTGCAAAGTTTAACTTAACGGGTATACGCGTTAAAAAGCTAAGCGCCAGTAAAAATAGCTGAAGCTGACTTGGGGTAGAGTCAAAAGTGTGTTGTTCAGCGCTCATATCAAACTACTTGCTCAACATTGGCATCAGCAAAACTTGCCATGTCATTGTAAAAAGCCAAAGATGCTTGCAGTAAAGGTAAGGTAAGCGCAGCCCCGGTGCCCTCTCCTAATCTTAAATCGAGTTGTAATAAAGGTGATGCGTGCAAGGCATTGAGCATTGCTTTATGCCCTTGCTCATCAGAAGCATGAGCAAATAACATATAATCGCGAGCTTTTGCATTAATGCGAGTTGCAACAAGCGCCGCTGCGCTACAAATAAAGCCATCAACAATCACAGCCATACCAAGCTCGGCAGCAGCTAAAATGGCACCCGTGATCTGAACAATTTCAAAACCACCTAATGCCGCAAGCGTCATTAGTGGATCGCTAAAATGAGTTTGGTGTAATTGAAGGGCTTGCTCGACAACCTTGATTTTTTTAGCAACAACCTCGTCACTCACACCTGTGCCTTTACCAACACATTGGCTGGCAGGTAACGACAACAAGGCAGCCATTAATGCCGCAGCACTTGTGGTATTGCCAATGCCCATCTCACCAAAGGCGATGGTATTACAACCTTGCTCATAGAGTGAATGAACTCGCTGTTTGGCTAATTCAAACCCTTTTTCAACCTGGCTAAGTGACATGGCCATTTCAGTATTCAGTGGTGCAGTGATTTCACCTAAACGCTGGTTATGCACACTTTTATTGTGTGAAGTACTGAGTGTTCCAGCGTCAACAACTTCTAGCTGCCAGCCAAGCTGGCGACAAAATACATTAATCGCTGCGCCTCCTGCTGCAAAGTTTGCCACCATTTGTGATGTAACGCTGCTAGGAGCAGTTGACACCCCTTGGCTTACCACACCATGGTCACCAGCAAATACAACTAGAGAAGGGTTTGAAATAACTGGTTTAAAGGCAAGTAGCGCCTGCTCACTATCAAGCTGATTTGAAAAAATAAGCGTTAATTGTTTAGCACAACTTTCAAGCCGACCTAAAGCGCCTAACGGCTTTGTTTTAAGGTCTATTTTTTGTTGAATAACAGCTGAAAATTGCTGATTAATAGGCATGATGTTAAACATTAGCTACCTGCTCTGTTTACGAAAATAAAGTAAGAATAAAAAGAACACGCTACCGATAGCGGCTGTGATCACACCTACAGGTAGTTCTTGGTTATTCAGTAGGGTTCGGCATAACACATCTACCCACACCATAAAAATACCACCGACCAAGGATGTCATAACTAAGTTATGGCTGCTGCCTTGCGGCGAAAAGTAGCGCACAATATGTGGGATCATCAGGCCGACAAAACCAACGCCCCCACACATCGCAACAAGCACCGCTGTGATCAATGAACTTAACAGCAGCATCATGATTCGAAAGCGTTGCACATGAATCCCCAAGGTTGCAGCACTTTCATCACCAAGCAGCATTGCATTAAGCTGACGACGAAATGCAATCATCAGCGTCATACAGGCAATAATTACTGTAAACGGCAGCCAAAGAGTGTCCCACTGTGCACGAGAAAAACTGCCCATCGTCCAAAACAAAATGGCGGTTATAGCTTGAGGATCGCTAAAATAAAGCAGCAGACTAGTCAGAGCACTAAAAAAGAAAGATAAAGCAACACCAGCGAGTAACATGGCTTCAACTTGGCCAACATGGCGACGCCCTGCAATAGCAATAAGCAACAGCATAGAAAGTAAGCTTCCGGCAAATGCTGCAACTGACATACTAAAGCCAAAACTCACACCGGTTAGGGCTATAAAGCACACCACACCAAATGAAGCCCCAGAAGAAATACCAAACAAGTAAGGATCAGCAAGCGGGTTTCGGGTTACGGTCTGCAAAATTAACCCTGCCAGAGCAAGCCCTGAGCCTGCTAAAAATGCCAGCACCGTTCTTGGCATACGCAACTGCCAAATAATACGCTGCACAAATTCATCGCTACCTTGGCTAAACAAGCCATTAAAAACGTCACTCAGCGGTGTATTTGCAGCTCCAAAGCTCAGAGCTAAAAAACAACTAATAAGCCCTACAACAATACAGACACTTAAACGCATTACATCAGTCATGTTGATGCTCCTGTGTCTGATAGCCATAAAAATAAGTGATGTGCGGAATAAACTTATCAGTGCTTGATTGTGGGTGAGCAGATACCGTTGCACAGACGCCAAATACATCACTCAACAGCTTCTCAGTAAGCACCGCTTTTGGTTGCCCCTGACAAACCAAGCACCCCTCATCAATCACGATGAGTTCATCACATAAACTCGCTGCGAGGTTTAAATCATGGAAAGAGGCAAGCACAGTCACATCGAGGGACTTTGCTAATTCCATTATTTGAATTTGGTATTTAACATCAAGGTGACTGGTAGGCTCATCCATGATCAACAGTTTAGGTTGCTGTACGATAGAGCGAGCAATGAGCGCTCTTTGCTTTTCGCCACCTGAGAGCGAATCAAATGTTTGCTCACTATGATGAGACAAACCAACCTGCTCTATCGCTTGATATATTCGCTGCTTATCATTGGCAGACGTGCCGCTGAAAAGTCGCTTATGAGGTGTTAAGCCTAAACTCACTACATCGAACAAAGACAAATTAAACTGCGATGGAGACTCTTGTAAAACCACTGCAACCTGCTTTGCATATTCATCAGCACTGATTTGCCAAATATCTTGACCGCTTAGCAGCACAACCCCTTGCTGAGGTTTCAAGTAACGATAAAGACAACGCAGCAAGCTTGATTTACCCGCACCATTAGGGCCGAGTAGACCGATAAATTGCCCTGCTTTTAACTCAAGGTTAATTGATTTAAGTATAGTTTTATTCGCAGTACCCCAACTTAAATCAGACACTGATATTAATGGCGCAGCGCTAAGGCTATTTTGTTGCAAGCTTATTCTCTCTTGGCGAGTAATCGCAACGCACAAGAAAACACTGGTAAGTACCAGAAAATGATGTGAGTTGACCCGCTCGATGATTAGTTGTTAGTGCTAAGTATCTGGCTGACCATTATTAAGATGGATTACAGTTGCGGGAACAGCTGGAGAGTTTCACTCCATTCCATAGCATATAGGTATTATGGCGGGCTAAGTAAATAATTCAATGAATATCGCTCTAGATGGCTAAAAAACAATTTTAGGCCAAGCTTGTCCTTGTTCATCTATATATACATCAAGTGTAATAAGCCCTGCATATGGAAGATGAAAAACATTTAAATGTGTGGCTGATTGTTTTGGCATCTGACAAACAATAGCGAGAATTTGCTTTATCACTCCAGCATGGCTAATTACCAATGACTGTTCATCCTTAGATTCGCACAAGGATTGCAAAAACGTGTGCCACCATGTCTCTACCCGAGCGTAAAAGTCTGCCATAAATTCACCATTGGGTACTTTTACTTGCCAAGGGTGCTGCCAAAAATCACCGATATGAGGTTTACTGGTTTGCTGCCAAAGCTGTTGATAGTCTTGGCCATCCCAATCACCAAAATTAAACTCTTTTAGCGCGTTATAATACTGTACATGCAAAGTGTGTTGATTTGCTAAATAATCAGCATGAACTGAGCAACGCTTTAGCGGTGAGCTATATATAGCATTTAAATTTATGAGTTCAGCAGATGCTTGGCGCATTTGCTTAAGACCAAGCTCTGATAATTCAACATCGATTTGCCCAGAAAGAATACCTGGCGTAGCGATTTCGCCATGGCGAAGAAAGTAAACTCGTGAAGTAAATGCGTCCATAATGTTCCTCAGTAAACCAATAGTGAACGTTAACGCGTTTTAAATACTCTGTCGACTTATGCTAAGGCTGTTATGCTAAGAGAGTTAAGCTAAACGCATTAAACGAACGTCAAAATGTAGCACTGCATTTGCGCCAATCTTGCCACCGTTACCTTTTTTACCCCAAGCAAGCTCTGGAGGGATCACAAATTCATAGCGAGAACCGATATTCATTAATAACAAACCTTCTCTTAACCCTTCTATAGCTTCGGATAAAGCGAACACTTCTGGCATACCGGCTTTATAACTGTCGGCAATCACATTGCCATCAGCAAGCATAATACGTTGATTAATAACCACTGTATCGAATTCTGATATGCGTTCACCTTCAACTTCATCAATCACTTTATACATTAAACCTGATGGGCATAGATGTGTATCTGGGTGAGATGAGAACTTAGCAATAAATGCTTCACTATTTTTACGATTTAAACCGGAAGAGCCTTTTGACTTAGTTGTTTTTTTGCGAGACACAGTAAACCTTAATTGTATTACAAATATAAAACGCTTTATCGCATAACAAAGTAAGGGAAGCAAGTTTGCGAGAGTAAAGTTGCAAATTAGAAAGGGGAAAGTTTGAGGGTCTGGCGTTGGTTGGGTAGAGCACAGCGAAACCCAACACAGAGCTATCAGCTTTCAGTCGTCAGCGATCAGCCGCGCGGTGGAGGTGTTTGATGCTGCGTCTCCCTCTGCCGGAGGCACTTCAGAGTTGCTAGTTAGCAAGGAAAAGTGCAGGTCTGCCGTAGGTTGGGTAGAGCGCAGCGAAACCCAACACAGAGCTAATATCTGAAGTCTGACATTCTCATCATGTAGGAATGGCTTCAGCAATGAATGCGTTTGTTAAGGTTTGAATTCGGCACTGAAGTGCCTCCTACGGGGGTGTTGCTGAGGGTGACTCAGTTACCTAACAACCCCGCAGTTCAACTTTACCCTTGCTAACTTGCAACTCGCTAACTCACGTTGGGTTTCGCTCCGCTCTACCCAACCTACCTGGAGAATGAACTGGGTTAATGCTGAGTATGACTCTGTACCAAACAGCCCCACGGTTCAGCTGACGTCTGACGGCTGAAAGCTGACAGCTCCAGACGCAAAAAAGCCCAACTCTTTCGAATCGGGCTCTCTTTAATAGGATCCTGGCGATGACCTACTTTCACATAGCAGCTGCTACACTATCATCGGCGCTGTTTCGTTTCACTACTGAGTTCGGCATGGGGTCAGGTGGGTCCAAAACGCTATTGTCACCAAGAAAATTCTTTTCAATTTTCTTATTATTTTTATTTATAGTCTTTCGACTTAATTTATAGTCTTTCGACTGAATTTGGAGCCTGGCGATGACCTACTTTCACATGGCAAATGCCACACTATCATCGGCGCTGTTTCGTTTCACTACTGAGTTCGGCATGGGGTCAGGTGGGTCCAAAACGCTATTGTCACCAAGCAAATTTGGTTCGTTAATCGCCTTGGCAATTAACTAAAATTCGGAATGCTGATATCAAGTAAATGTCTACTTTAGTGTCTTAACTTCTGTCTGTTACGCTGTCACAAAACGCGTTTGGCGTTGTATGGTTAAGCCTCACGGGTAATTAGTACAGGTTAGCTTAATGGCTCGCACCACTTCCACATCCTGCCTATCAACGTTGTAGTCTTCAACGGCCCTTCAGAGACTTTAAAAGTCTAGTGAGAACTCATCTCGAGGCCTGCTTCGCGCTTAGATGCTTTCAGCGCTTATCAGTTCCGAACGTAGCTACCGGGCAATGCCATTGGCATGACAACCCGAACACCAGCGGTTCGTTCACTCCGGTCCTCTCGTACTAGGAGCAACCCCTCTCAATTCTCAAACGCCCACGGCAGATAGGGACCGAACTGTCTCACGACGTTCTAAACCCAGCTCGCGTACCACTTTAAATGGCGAACAGCCATACCCTTGGGACCGACTTCAGCCCCAGGATGTGATGAGCCGACATCGAGGTGCCAAACACCGCCGTCGATATGAACTCTTGGGCGGTATCAGCCTGTTATCCCCGGAGTACCTTTTATCCGTTGAGCGATGGCCCTTCCATTCAGAACCACCGGATCACTATGACCTACTTTCGTACCTGCTCGACGTGTCTGTCTCGCAGTTAAGCTGGCTTCTACCATTACACTAACCGTACGATGTCCGACCGTACTTAGCCAACCTTCGTGCTCCTCCGTTACTCTTTGGGAGGAGACCGCCCCAGTCAAACTACCCACCAGGCACTGTCCGTAACCCCGATTAGGGGCCAACGTTAGAACATCAAAACTACAAGGGTGGTATTTCAAGGACGGCTCCACAAAAACTAGCGTTTCTGCTTCAAAGCCTCCCACCTATCCTACACATGTAGGTTCAATGTTCAGTGCCAAGCTGTAGTAAAGGTTCACGGGGTCTTTCCGTCTAGCCGCGGGTACACAGCATCTTCACTGCGATTTCAATTTCACTGAGTCTCGGGTGGAGACAGCGTGGCCATGGTTACACCATTCGTGCAGGTCGGAACTTACCCGACAAGGAATTTCGCTACCTTAGGACCGTTATAGTTACGGCCGCCGTTTACCGGGGCTTCGATCAAGAGCTTCGTCCGAAAACTAACCCCATCAATTAACCTTCCGGCACCGGGCAGGTGTCACACCGTATACGTCATCTTGCGATTTTGCACAGTGCTGTGTTTTTAATAAACAGTCCCAGCCACCTGGTCACTGCGGCTCCCGTCCGCTTAGAGAGCAAGTCTCATCACAGATAGGAGCGTACCTTCTCCCGAAGTTACGGTACGATTTTGCCTAGTTCCTTCACCCGAGTTCTCTCAAGCGCCTTAGTATTCTCTACCTGACCACCTGTGTCGGTTTGGGGTACGATTCGGTATAATCTGAAGCTTAGAGGCTTTTCCTGGAAGTATGGCATCAACAACTTCACACCCTTGGGTGCTCGTCTCGTGTCTCAGTCTTAAGAGTCCGGATTTTCCTAAACTCTCAACCTACTCACTTTCACATGGACAACCAGCGCCATGCTTGTTTAGCCTGCTCCGTCCCCCCATCGCAATTATACCAAGTACGGGAATATTAACCCGTTTCCCATCGACTACGCCTTTCGGCCTCGCCTTAGGGGTCGACTTACCCTACCCTGATTAACATGGGATAGGAACCCTTGGTCTTCCGGCGTGCGGGTTTTTCACCCGCATTATCGTTACTCATGTCAGCATTCGCACTTCTGATACCTCCAGCATACCTCCCGGTACACCTTCAACGGCTTACAGAACGCTCCCCTACCACTCAAAATAAATTTTGAATCCGCAGCTTCGGTGCATAGTTTAGCCCCGTTACATCTTCCGCGCAGACCGACTCGACCAGTGAGCTATTACGCTTTCTTTAAAGGATGGCTGCTTCTAAGCCAACCTCCTGGCTGTCTGGGCCTTTCCACATCGTTTCCCACTTAACTATGACTTTGGGACCTTAGCTGGCGGTCTGGGTTGTTTCCCTCTTCACGACGGACGTTAGCACCCGCCGTGTGTCTCCCGGATAGTACTTTACGGTATTCGGAGTTTGCAAAGGGTTGGTAAGTCGGGATGACCCCCTAGCCTTAACAGTGCTCTACCCCCGTAAGTATTCGTCCGAGGCTCTACCTAAATAGATTTCGGGGAGAACCAGCTATCTCCCGGTTTGATTAGCCTTTCACTCCTAGCCACAGGTCATCCCCTAACTTTTCAACGTTAGTGGGTTCGGTCCTCCAGTTGATGTTACTCAACCTTCAACCTGCCCATGGCTAGATCACCGGGTTTCGGGTCTATACCTTGCAACTATACGCCCAGTTAAGACTCGGTTTCCCTACGGCTACCCTAATCGGTTAACCTCGCTACAAAATATAAGTCGCTGACCCATTATACAAAAGGTACGCAGTCACCCTCGAAGGGCTCCTACTGCTTGTACGTACACGGTTTCAGGTTCTATTTCACTCCCCTCACAGGGGTTCTTTTCGCCTTTCCCTCACGGTACTGGTTCACTATCGGTCAGTTGGGAGTATTTAGCCTTAGATGATGGTCCACCTATATTCAGTCAAAGTTTCACGTGCTCCGACCTACTCGATTTCACTTAAGATGCATTTTCGTGTACGGGACTATCACCCTGTATCGTCAAACTTTCCAGAATGTTTCACTAACACATAATAAGCTTAAGGGCTGGTCCGGTTTCGCTCGCCGCTACTTCCGGAATCTCGGTTGATTTCTGTTCCTACGGGTACTTAGATGTTTCAGTTCTCCGCGTTCGCCTCTTACACCTATGTATTCAGTGTAAGATACCTGCAAGCAGGTGGGTTTCCCCATTCGGAAATCCTAGTCTCAAGCGCTTTTTACTAGCTTGACTAGGCTTATCGCAAGTTAATACGTCCTTCATCGCCTCCAACTGCCAAGGCATCCACCGTGTACGCTTAGTCACTTAACCATACAACCCAAACGGGTCTTTGTTAGTGACAGCTGTTAACTTCGCCAGAAGTTAATTCATCAAATAATGATGAGAATACTAAAGTAGATACCAATTAATCTTTCGATTAATGGCATATTTTTACTTTTGAAAACTCTTTATAAATAACAATGTTATCTATAAGAATTTTAATATCAGCTTTCCAAATTTTTAAAGAGCATATTAATTAGTTAAACCAAGCGGTTTAGCTAACTAACAATCATCTGTGTGGACACTACGAACAAATAAGTTCTAAATCGTATAAGGAGGTGATCCAGCCCCAGGTTCCCCTAGGGCTACCTTGTTACGACTTCACCCCAGTCATGAATCACTCCGTGGTGAACGTCCTCCCGAAGGTTAGACTATCCACTTCTGGAGCAACCCACTCCCATGGTGTGACGGGCGGTGTGTACAAGGCCCGGGAACGTATTCACCGCATCATTCTGATATGCGATTACTAGCGATTCCGACTTCATGGAGTCGAGTTGCAGACTCCAATCCGGACTACGACGCACTTTAAGTGATTCGCTTACCCTCGCAGGTTCGCAGCACTCTGTATGCGCCATTGTAGCACGTGTGTAGCCCTACACGTAAGGGCCATGATGACTTGACGTCGTCCCCACCTTCCTCCGGTTTATCACCGGCAGTCTCCTTAGAGTTCCCGACCGAATCGCTGGCAACTAAGGATAGGGGTTGCGCTCGTTGCGGGACTTAACCCAACATCTCACAACACGAGCTGACGACAGCCATGCAGCACCTGTATCAGAGTTCCCGAAGGCACCAAACCATCTCTGGTAAGTTCTCTGTATGTCAAGTGTAGGTAAGGTTCTTCGCGTTGCATCGAATTAAACCACATGCTCCACCGCTTGTGCGGGCCCCCGTCAATTCATTTGAGTTTTAACCTTGCGGCCGTACTCCCCAGGCGGTCTACTTAATGCGTTAGCTTTGAAAAACAACTCCGAAGAGCCGAGCTTCTAGTAGACATCGTTTACGGCGTGGACTACCAGGGTATCTAATCCTGTTTGCTCCCCACGCTTTCGTACATGAGCGTCAGTGTTGACCCAGGTGGCTGCCTTCGCCATCGGTATTCCTTCAGATCTCTACGCATTTCACCGCTACACCTGAAATTCTACCACCCTCTATCACACTCTAGTTTGCCAGTTCGAAATGCAGTTCCCAGGTTGAGCCCGGGGCTTTCACATCTCGCTTAACAAACCGCCTGCGTACGCTTTACGCCCAGTAATTCCGATTAACGCTCGCACCCTCCGTATTACCGCGGCTGCTGGCACGGAGTTAGCCGGTGCTTCTTCTGTAAGTAACGTCACAGCTAAGTGCTATTAACACTTAACCTTTCCTCCTTACTGAAAGTGCTTTACAACCCGAAGGCCTTCTTCACACACGCGGCATGGCTGCATCAGGCTTGCGCCCATTGTGCAATATTCCCCACTGCTGCCTCCCGTAGGAGTCTGGGCCGTGTCTCAGTCCCAGTGTGGCTGATCATCCTCTCAAACCAGCTAGGGATCGTCGCCTTGGTGAGCCATTACCTCACCAACTAGCTAATCCCACTTGGGCTAATCTTATGGCGTGAGGCCCGAAGGTCCCCCACTTTGGTCCGTAGACATCATGCGGTATTAGCAGTCGTTTCCAACTGTTGTCCCCCACCATAAGGCATATTCCCAAGCATTACTCACCCGTCCGCCGCTCGACGCCAGAGGTGCAAGCACCTCTTCGTTTCCGCTCGACTTGCATGTGTTAGGCCTGCCGCCAGCGTTCAATCTGAGCCATGATCAAACTCTTCAATTAAAAGTTTTTTCTGTCCCGAAGGACATGCTCAATGAATTCTGAATTTTGATTCTTTCGAATCGAATTGACTGTGCTGAAACAAGTAAACTTGTTTCCGTTGGTCACTCAGTTCAATTGAGACTCTAAATTTGTTTGCGTCATCTAGCGAACTAGAATCTGCTGTTAGAACTCAATCTGTACGAGTGCCCACACAGATGATTGCTTTATATTGTTAAAGAACGTTGCGACGTTGTCGCTAGGGATGCGTATAATACATCCTTAATTTTTCGAGTCAACACTTAATTTTAAACTTTCTTTTTAGACCGTTTTAAACCGAAGTTTTACTTAACTCTCTGTCACTTTGTTCAGCGTCTTTCGTTGCTGCCCGCCGTGTCAGTGGATGCGCATTATAGGGATGCGAGGAATTAACGCAAGCACTTTTTGTAGAAAACTACTAAAAACTTACCTTTCGCGCAAAAAACAAGCTAAAGGCAGTAAAAAACACAGTTTACTGTACAAAATACAGTCAACTTTTCTCGAGAGGATCTTAAGTATTATCGAAATTAGGTAATACGCAAGTTTTTAAATAAAAAAAGCGCCACTATTTTTAATGGCGCTTTTATCAATCAACTCTGAATTAGTACAAGATACTATATAACTTACGGCGATACTTAGATGCCAAGGCATCGCCATCAGGTAAAGAAGCGATAATCTCTAGATAGGTTGGTTTTGCATCTGCGTAGTTAAGATCTTTTTTAAGTACATTAAATAACATCTCTAAAGCTTCCTCTTTACGACCCGCACTATTAAGAGCATTACTTAGTTCTACTTTGATCTCTAAATCATTTGGGTATTTTTCAACTTTATCTTGCAGTGCTTTTATTTCTGGTGAATCTGTTGCAGCTAATGCTTGTTCACATTTTGCTTGAATGTTTGTGAAATACGCATCACGTTCATTTTCTGCAACCGAATCTAATAATGCTTGTGCATCTTCTAATTTATGAATTTGAATACAGATATCAGCTAAAACTAACTTTACACGTGTGTGGTTTGGATCAAGCTCATAAGCCTGCTTTGCATAGTTAAAAGCATTATTTAAATCTTGATTAATTAACGCTTGCTTAGCTTGCTCTAGTAATAACTCGTGTTGAGCTGGTAAATGTTTAGCTAGCGCATCGCGAATTTGCTGCTCTGTTTGAGCACCCGGTAACATATCGACAGGTGCTGAATCTTTTAACATCACAAGCGTAGGTAATGCTTGTAAACCAATTTGCTGTGCAAGTTGCCCTGCAAGAGCTTGCTCAACATCACAATCTAATGTTGCTACTAATAAGTGCTCACCATATTCATGTGCGATTTTTTCTAAAATTGCAGCTTGCTGATGACACTCTGGGTTTTGCGCAGAGTAAAAAGTAAGTAGCACTAGCTTTTCAGCGGACGTTTCACCCAGTGCTTGCTGCAAATTTTGCTGGGTAAGTTTTATCATATTATTCATTTGATCGATTGCACTATATAAGTATTTAGGTTTTTATATAGTGGCAAACATAACAATTACAAGCCCCACGGGTCGAGGTCATTATGAAATTATCTGCTATTTCTGCAGCTTTATTACTTCTTAGTCCATTCGCACAAGCAACAACGCTCGATTTAAACCTTCAAAAGAGTATGCCTGAAATTGAAAAGCTCTATTTAGACTTGCATCAATCTCCTGAGTTGTCTTACCACGAAAAACAAACTGGTCATAAGCTAGCAAAGCAATTAAAAAAGTTGGGCTTTACTGTTACTGATAATGTGGGTGGTTACGGCGTTGTTGGTATTTATAAAAACGGTGATGGCCCAACAGTAATGATCCGCACTGATACTGATGGATTACCAATTGTTGAGCAAACTGGAAAACCTTACGCCTCTAAAGTGACTGTGGCAAATGATGCTGGTGCAACCGTTGGCGTAATGCATGGTTGTGGTCATGATATTCACATGAGTTCATTTATTGGCACAGCACAACAGTTAATGACCCACAAAGATCAGTGGCAAGGTACGCTAATGATGGTCGCACAACCTGCAGAGGAAGTAGGCGGTGGTGCAAAAGCAATGCTTAAAGAAGGGCTTTTTACTAAGTACCCTACTCCAGACCATGTTATTGGTTTACATGTAAGTGCCAGCGTTCCTGCTGGTAAAGTTAGCATGAAAACTGAATATACGATGGCAAGTGTTGACTCTGTTGATATTACAGTAAAGGGTAAAGGCGGTCACGGTGCTTACCCGCACACAACAATAGACCCAGTAGTGATTGCTTCACGTATTGTATTGGCACTGCAAACTATTACTAGTCGTGAATTGTCACCACTTGAACCGTCAGTGATCACCGTTGGCTCAATTCATGGTGGTTCTAAACACAATGTCATTTCTGATGAAGTAAAACTACAACTGACACTGCGTAGTTATAACCCTGAAGTTCGCTTACAACAAATCGCGGCGATTAAACGAATTTCTAAAGGCATCGCATTAAGTGCTGGCCTTGATGAAAGCTTAGCTCCTGAAGTATTTGTGCATGAAGATGAGTCAATTCCTTCAACTTACAATAACCCTGCACAAACCAATGTAGTGCGTTCAGCAATTTCTAATGCTATTGGTGAAGACAATGTACTTGAAACTGAAGCTGTAATGGCTGGTGAAGACTTTGGTCTATACGGTCGTACAGAACAAAATGTACCCATTACTTTGTTTTGGTTAGGCGGTGTTGAACCGAGTCAATATGATGCAGCAATGCAATCTGGCGCAACATTACCTTCTTTACACTCAAGTAAGTTTGCACCTGATTACAAGAAGGCGCTCCCGACTGGGATTACTGCGATGAGTAATGCCGCGGTTGCCCTGTTCAACAAAAAATAGTTTAGGCTGACTTAGCTCTAGGCTTAGCTTTTCTTTTAAAACGTCGCTTTTGCGGCGTTTTTGGTAACTGGGCAAAGACTTGGCTGTCGCACTGCTTCGCTTGCTCAACTAAAGCATGTAACTCTGCCAACAATGGTGTTAAAAATTGCTGATAACTCATATGCTGTTCAGCTATATTCCCTAACGACGCTTCCCACTTAGCTGTTAAGTCAGGACTAGCAAGCTGCTCTGGTAATGTGCTTATGAGTGCTTTACCTGTTGCTGTAGCAAGAATATTTTTACCCTGCCGCTCTAAAAAGCGGCGCTTGAATAAAAGCTCAAGAATACCTGCCCGTGTAGCCTCTGTGCCTAGGCCGTCGGTTTCTTTAAGGATCTTTTTAATTTCAGGGTCTTTCACATAGCGGCTGATGCCAGTCATAGCACTTAATAAGGTAGCGTCAGTAAAATGCGCTGGCGGTGTCGTCATTTTGTCTACCACTTCACCTTGATTACAATGCAGCGGCAGGCCTTTTTCAAGAGCAGGTAAGGTTTGCTCATCATTTAACTCTGTTTTGCCCATCAGTGTTTTAAAGCCTAGGCTAACATCTTGCTTAGCAGCAGCTTTAAAAAAACCACCCGCAATTTCGACCGTTACTTTGGTTTCATTAAAAACATAGTCTGGATAAAACTGAATTAAGTAATGACGACAGATCAACCGATAGATTTTTTGTTCATCACTACTTAATGATGCTGAGCGAAGTTGTTTTTCGGTAGGAACAATAGCGTGGTGAGCTGCAACCTTGCTGTCATTAAAACACTTACTCCGCTTGCTGGTATCAGCTTGCTTGCAAGCTTCACTTGCTTGACCTTCATTATTTGCGATGGCGGCAATAATACTCGCGGCATCTTTATGATGATCTTTTGGTAAATAGCGGTTATCTGAACGAGGATACGTAATTAACTTATGGCGCTCATATAAACTTTGACAGGTATCGAGCACCTTTTGTGCTGGCATTGAAAACGCCTTTGCCGCATCAATTTGTAAAGCCGACAAATTATAAGGCAGTGGCGCTTGTTGCTTTTTTTGCTTTTGTTCAAGCTCAACTACTTTCGCTGGTTGATTAGTTATGCGTGACACAACATTTTCAGCAAGCCCTCTATGTAATACCCGCCCTTCTTCATCTTGATACGGTTCACATGCTTTACTTGGCTGCCATTTAGCAGCAAAAGTTTGCTGCTGATCTGTTTCAAGATGAGCTAATACTTCATAAAAAGGTTTTGCTACAAAGTTCGCTATTTCATTATCACGATTTACAACTAAACCTAAAATAGGTGTTTGGACACGACCTACTGATAACACATTACCAAATCCAGCTTTTTGCCCAGCAAGCGTATAAGCCCGAGTTAAATTCATGCCAAATAACCAATCAGCACGTGAGCGAGCTAAGGCAGATACGCTCAATGGAATAAATTCGCGATTCGACTTTAAATTATTCAGCGCTTTTTTAACTGCACTTAAGTTTAAGTCGCTGATCAAGAGTCGTTGAATTTGCTGTTTTTTAGCTTGGCTAAGTTTAACCTGTTCGATCACTTCATCAACCAATAGCTGGCCTTCCCTATCTGGGTCGCCGGCATGAACTATTGTACTAGCCTGCTTAATGAGCTTTTTTAATACTGTGAGTTGTTTACGTGTTTTTGATTTAGGTTTTAATTGCCACAGTTCAGGCACGATAGGTAAATGCTCAAACCGCCACTTTTTAAAACTTGCATCGTAGTCATCAGGTTCTGCTTGCTCAAGCAAATGACCAATACACCAAGAGACACAATCTCCATTACCTAGCTCTATATATCCATCATGCTTTTTTTGTGGTTTTGGCAATGCATCTGCAATGGCTCGCGCCAAGGATGGTTTTTCGGCAATGTAAAGTTTCATAACGCAACACTAAATACTGTTTTTATAAACAGTAGTCTAGCACAGGATTTTTAATGAAGAAATGCTTAAGCTTGCTGGCTTCGTCGAGTAAAGAGGTAGATAAGTGGTAGGTAACAGACGACCACAGTACCAATATTGATTAGCGGTAGAAGGGTCTTATACATATAAGTGCTATATGACAAATCCCAAAGGTGACGGTCAACTAAACGGAACAATTGCAAAATGGGCGCCATTATCACAACCAACTGCCCCAAAACACTTTGCCATAAGTAGACTTTATCTTTAATACCCAAGTAAGCAATGACAGCCATCCAAGCAATATCATTAAAAGCCCAGACGACATAGCGCCAGATATAGATGTCATCAAATTCTTTTAAAGCAGAATAGATAAGAGTCCCATAAAGGAAAAAAGCAGCAGTAATGACAGAAAAATAAAAAGCAGGCCAATCTTTACGAAGATAAAAAATAATAATAGCTGGGCTCAAAATGAACACCCAGCTATTGCTTAAGATAACTCTAATTTCAACAAACCAATCAGGCAAAATGTAGCGCCTTAATCAGTTTTATCATCATCACCGCCATCACCATTACCTGGCATATAGCTATATTTATCAACTTTTTTCATTTTTATACTCCATTACATGTGTTAATGAAGTTTCACTTTAATTGATTTATTGCCTTACATCAATAGGGTCAGATTCGTGTGCCTTGCCTTGCATGATAGAGATTTCAACACGGCGATTTCGCTTACGATCTTCATCGGTCACATTCGGTACAAGAGGCCTTGTCTCTGCGTGACCTACAACCATCATACGAGACTTATCAAAACCGGGCGCTTTTTCCATTTCACTGGCAACTGCCACCGCACGCTTTGATGATAAATCCCAATTATTAGTATAAAGCTCATTCGATACTTGGAAGTCATCAGTGTGCCCTGACACAGTTATTTCACCCGGCACATCTTTTAACAGCGTAGCAATATCACGAATAATAGGTTTAAATTTTGGTTGCAAAAAAGCACTGCCAGATGGGAACGAACCATTCTCACGAATGCGAATAATAATTTGCTGGCCTAATGACTCGAGCTCAATTGCACCATCCATAATTTGCTGTTCTAGTTGCTGAGCAATTTTCTTCACAAGTTCATTTGTTTGTTCTTGATCAGCTGCTGAAATTGACTGCTCTAACGCTTGTTGCTGAGCCGTACTTTGCGATTCACCACCACGTTTATTACCGCGCTGTTCTTGTCGACCACCGGCGGAGCTTTCGTCGCCAGCTTGAAACTCAAGCATTTGTTGCGTCATTTCTACGGTTTGTTGTTGAATCGTTTCAATAGGAGTGGGTTCTGGTTTACCCGGAGTGAACTCCATGGCAATGACCGAGGTCCCTTTTGGAATATCTTTTACTTCAATTTTATTTTGTACACCGAAAGCAAACTTCATAGAGCCGGCAATTTGCTTAAACTTCAGTACGTCCATTTCTGAGAAAGCAAGCAAGAGTACAAAGAAGCACATTAATAATGACATTAAATCTGCGAAGGTTCCCATCCAGGCGGGTAAACCCGGTGGTGGGCATTTGCACTCTTCATCTGACATACCCTACTCCTCGGTATCAACTTTACGTTTTGATTCGGCTAAGTAGTTTTTCAAGATACCTTCAATTACTTTCGGGTTTTGACCATCTTGAATACCTAGTACCGCATCGAGAATTAAACGTTGATTAAGCGCTTCCTCGTCTTTACGAAGCTCTAGTTTTACCTGAATTGGAATAGCAACAACGTTAGCTAAAAACGCACCATAGAGAGTAGTTAAAAGTGCAACCGCCATTGCTGGGCCGATTGCCTTTGGGTCATCCATGTTTGATAACATAGCAACAAGACCGATTAGCGTACCGATCATGCCCATCGCTGGAGCGATATCGGCAAGTGATTTGAATAACCCTGCCCCTAGTTCATGACGGTTAGCTGTAAGAGAAATGTCTTTTTGTAGTGTGGCACGAACAACATCAGCATCATGACCATCCACTAGCATATCAACCCCTTTACGCATAAAACCGTTGGGGATTTCGGCTTCTTCTAATGCTAGGAAACCACCTTTACGTGCTGAATCAGCTAATTCTACTGCTTTTTCAATTAATTCTTCTGGAGATTCGATTTTGAACATAAAGGCTTTCGCAGCGACTTTACCTATGCCCAAAAATTGCCCCATAGTGAAATTCGATAATACGATAAAAATCGAACCACCAAATACAATGACCACCGAAGGCGTGTTGTAAAACATTGCAACTTGGCCGTCACTACTTAACACCATCGACATAGCAATTAAGCCTATGGCACCAAGAATACCTATTATGGTTGCTAAATCCACATACCCCTCCAGAGGAACAATTACACGACACCCTCAGGTATCAAATTTTTATTATTAACTGCTTATCGGCAAGCAGTTGAAATACTTAAATCATTAAATGAATTAATTTTATTTTAATGTAAGATTTTTAAGCTACAAGTTTAAGCTGTATCTAAAACCGTAAAAATAGCATATTGAAAATGGATTATGCGTAAAAAAACACATCATTCTTTGACCTAGTTTAGCATTCCCCCTAAAATTGGCCTCACTTTCTAACAGCTATCGAGGCCACAATGGCAACAAAGAAACCAGAAAACTTAAGCTTTGAAGAAGCGCTGGATGAATTATCTCACATTGTTGCACAAATGGAGCAAGGTGAATTGTCTCTAGAACAATCACTAAAACAATTTGAACGCGGCATTGCGCTAGCAAATGCTTCATCTGGTAAGTTACAACAAGCCGAACAAAAGGTTGCCATTTTAATGGGTAACGATAGCCAAGCGCCTCTTAGCAATTTTGATTCAAACTTGGACTAATTAAGTGCAATTAAAAGAACAATTACAACGCGCTCGTGAAGACGTAGAAGCACATTTAAATCGCTATTTCGAACAACCTCTTAATACCGAAAAAACCATCAAAGAAGCCACCCATTACGGTGTTTTAAATGGTGGTAAGCGCTTACGCCCTTACCTTGTATATGCAACGGGTCGAATGATGGGCGCAGACAAAGCCGATCTTGATATTCTTGCCGCCGCTATTGAGTGCATTCACAGCTATTCTTTAGTTCATGATGACTTACCAGCAATGGACGATGATGACTTAAGACGTGGCCGCCCTACCTGTCATATTGTTTATGGCGAAGCGCAAGCCATACTTGCGGGCGATGCATTACAAACGCTGGCATTTGATTTAATTGCCAACCATCAATTTGCCGTTCCTGCGAGCCAGCAAGTAAAAATGATTGCCTCGTTAAGCAAAGCCTCAGGTATTGAAGGTATGGTAGGTGGACAAGCACTGGATATTGAAGCGACCGATAAAGAAATTTCAGTTGCGCAGTTAGAGCGCATTCATCAGCTAAAAACGGGCGCCTTGCTTAATTGTGCTATTACACTCGGTGCATTGAGTGCAAAAAGCTGTGATGAACATACTCTCGCGCAATTAAACCTATTTGGCCAAGCAATAGGACTGGCTTTTCAGGTACAAGACGATATCCTTGATGTAGAAGCTGATACTGAAACATTAGGTAAGCCACAAGGTTCAGATATTGCGGCTAATAAAGCAACATACCCTGCTTTACTAGGTATGGCTGGCGCAAAGCAAAAAGCACAAGATTTACTAGCTCAAGCTCATCAAGCTCTTGGGGCAATTGATTACGATACCAGCGAACTGGCAAGCCTTGCTAGCTATATCGTTGAACGTAATTATTAGTGCCTAAAAAAGAAAGACAAAATAACTAAAAAATCAGAGCAGCAATGGGCTATAATGCACTCTGGTTAGCGAAGGATGTATAAAAAATCATGACACTTGATAGTAGCAAGTATCCATTATTAAGTTTGGTTGACGAACCAGCACAGCTGCGTGATTTAGCGCAAGACAAGTTACCTGCGTTTAGTAAAGAGTTACGCGAATACCTACTTAACTCAGTTTCGCAAAGTAGTGGTCATCTAGCATCAGGTTTAGGCACTGTTGAGCTAACCGTTGCGCTGCATTATGTTTATAACACTCCTGAAGATCGTTTAGTATGGGATGTGGGTCATCAAGCATACCCGCACAAAATCTTAACGGGTCGTCGTGACCAAATGCATACTATTCGTCAAAAAGACGGTTTGCACCCTTTTCCATTCCGTGATGAAAGCCCTTACGATACTTTCAGTGTTGGCCATTCGAGCACTTCTATTTCGGCAGCCCTAGGTATGGCCATTGCAGCAGAAAAAGAAGGTAAAGATCGTAAAACTGTTGCTGTTATTGGCGATGGTGCGATCACAGCAGGTATGGCATTTGAAGCGATGAATCACATGGGTGATGTTAACCCTAACGTGTTAATTATCTTAAACGATAATGAAATGTCGATTTCAGAAAACGTAGGTGCACTAAACAATCACTTTGCCCGCATTTTATCTGGCAGCTTCTACACCAATATTCGTGAAGGCAGTAAAAAGCTTCTTTCTGGTTTACCGCCAGTGAAAGAGCTTGCCAGCCGAATGGAAGAACACTTAAAAGGTATGGTCATTCCGGGCACTTTCTTTGAAGAGTTAGGCCTTAATTACATCGGCCCAATTGATGGTCATGATGTTAATATGATGGTTGATACCTTACGTAATATGCGTAACCTTAAAGGCCCGCAATTACTACATATTAAAACGCAAAAAGGTAAAGGTTATAAGCCTGCCGAAGCAGATCCAATTGGTTACCACGGCGTACCAAAATTTGATCCTAGCATGTCAAAATTACCAAAATCTAAACCTGACGCTGCCACATTCTCAAATGTGTTTGGTGACTGGTTATGCGATATGGCAGCTCAAGACGACAAGCTAATGGCAATAACCCCTGCGATGCGTGAGGGTTCTGGCATGGTACGCTTTTCTAAAGAGTACCCAGCGCAATACTTTGATGTAGCAATTGCTGAGCAACATGCTGTAACGCTTGCAGCTGGCCTTGCTTGTGAAGGGTTGAAGCCTGTTGTTGCTATTTATTCAAGCTTTTTACAACGTGCGTTCGACCAACTTATCCACGATGTAGCATTACAAAACTTACCAGTTTTATTTGCTATTGACCGTGCTGGTATTGTTGGCGCTGATGGTGAAACTCACCAAGGCGCCTATGACTTAAGCTTTATGCGCTGTATTCCTAACATGGTTATCATGGCACCTAGCGACACTAACGAGTGCCGCCAAATGCTTTACACTGGCTATCAATGCAATCAACCTGTCGCTGTTCGTTACCCGCGTGGTAGTGCCGGCAATTGTGAGGTTGAATCAACAATGAGCGCGATTGAAATTGGTAAAGCGCGTAGTATCAAACAAGGTAATAAAGTGGCAATTTTGTCGTTTGGTACGCTGTTAGAGAACGCTAAAGTAGCTGCTGATGAGCTTAACGCAACAGTCATTGATATGCGCTTTATTAAGCCTCTTGATACTGATGCTATTAGTGAGTTACTTGGCAGCCATGATGTCATTGTTACCCTAGAAGACAACGCCATTGCTGGCGGTGCAGGTTCTGCTGTAAATGAATACTTAGCTGCAATCAAAGCCGATGTGACTATCTTAAACTTAGGTATTCCAGATGAATTCATTAAGCATGGCACACAAGACGAAATGCACGCCGAAATGGGCTTAGATGCTAATGGTATCTTAACTAGCATCAAAGAGTTCATGGCTTAAGCCAAACAGCATTCACTAAAAAGGAGCCTTAAGGCTCCTTTTTTAATACCAATAGAAACGCTAGCGCATCCAAATTTTAATATCGGCTAAACCATTAGCTTGTAGTGCACTGAGCTGCTGATCAACATTGTGGCTTTGCTCGAACTCAAAGGCATCTAATTGCTCGTCAAAGGTAATGTTAGCAACGCCATCGCCACCGCGCTTTTTAACTTGATGCAGGGCGATATCAGCAAGGTTAACTGAGGTTTCCCAGCCAATAACTTGGCCACCTAATAAAGGTAATGGATAGAAAGACCAGCCAACCGACGCGGTAATCGTGGTCGATTCTCCATTCGGTAATCTAAATGGGTTTGCTGCAATTGCTTCACATAAATCGGCCACATAATTGTCTATTGCTGTGCGTTTGAAATCACGTAGTAAGAGTAAAAACTCATCGCCACTCCAGCGTGCAACATAGTCAGAACCTTGAGTTCGACTATTTAGTAAAGTCGCCATTTGCTGTAAACAGCTATCACCAGCAAGCGGGCCATATGCATCATTAATGCGACTGAAGTTATCAAAGTTAATTATCAATAGCACTAGCGACTTACCCTGCGCTTGCAATGACTGCGAGTTACGCTGGAAGTGTTCGATATCTTTAGGGAGCTGATCAAACAAGAAGCGGCGACTACGTAGGCCTGTAAGCTCATCTGAGTGACTTACTAGCTTAAGCTGTGAATTCACTTGATTAAGCTTATCGTTGGCTTCTCGAAGCTCTACGGTACGTTCTGTTACTAAGCTTTCAAGGGCTAATTGCTTACGTTTCTCTTGCGCTCTAAATACCCAAAATACAAGGTAGAAAAGTAAAATAAAGCTACTGGTGATCAAGAGTCTAAAATAAATAGTCTCATCAAAACGACGCGGCACTACAAAACTGTACTCAGTACGACGTGCTTTTTGCCAATCTTCACCACGGCGCTTTGCTTCAAGTTGGAATAAAAACGAACCCGGCGGTAAGTTGGTATAGATTGCCTCACGACGAGTATTGGCATAACGCCAGTCACTGTCTAAGCCACTTAAACGGTAACGGAACTCGATACTTGAAGGGGCATAATAATCAATCGCAGTGTATTTTAACGTTACATCGCGTTCATCAATATGTAGCTCTGGCTTACTGCCTAAAGTTGCGGTACTTAAATGACGAAGTGGCGTGATCAAACTTTCAATACGAGGCTTAAGAGCTTGAACACCAAAAAGCTCAACGCTCTTTGGGATTTCTACCACACCTTGTAGGCTTGGATACCAAATAGAGTTACCGGTGTCTGCTACAGCATCATGGCCAAGGCCAGCACAACACTGACTGGCTTTACCATCAAGTTGACGGTCAAACGATGAGATCACTTGTTCGACTTTTAAGCTCTCAATATCAGTACCAAACTGCTCTACCGGCATGCGGTATACACCTTTCATGGTACTGACCCAGATACGTTTTAATTGCTTATCGTAAACAAGACTAAAAATAGAACCATACGGCAGACCATCGGTCGCATCTAACTGACGCCACTGGCCCTTGGTACTGCGATAAAATAAACCATCGTTAAGTGAGCCAATTAATATCCCCACCCCTTCAATATTCAAAATACTGGTAACGTAAGCACTTTCTAAGCTAGTTTGGTCGCCAATTTTTTCAATACCGCGGTCGGTAAAGTAATAAGCCCCTTTACTCGTGCCAATTAAGCCAAAGTTTTGCTCATCATGAACATAGGTAATAAATTTACTGCTTAAGAAGGCATTGTATGCAAAAGGTGTTAAACCACCGTAGCTTAAGCGATACATACCACGGCCAGTACCGAGCCAAAAACCGCCTTTGCTAGAACGGCTAATTGCGAATACTGGGTTATCGCGTAGTGCTCGCCCCGGCACCGTGTATAAGTTTTGGTTTTCGTAATAAAACACACCGCGGCCTGTTGCGATGTATAAACGGTCACCATCAAATTGTAAGTCGTGCACTGCTGCTCGACCAAACTGGTTACTCGGAATTTGATTTACAAAATTCTTGTTGTAATCGAAGTAGCCAACACCGCTGCGGTTAGCCACCCATAATTTGCCATCAGGTGCTTGGCTAATCGCCATCACCGCTTCGGTCATATTTGAAATAGCGGAGTGACGTTCAATGCGCCCTTCATGAGCAAGCCATAAACCTTCACTGAAGCTTGCCAGCCAAATGTTATTTTGATTGTCACGGAAAATATCAGCAAACCAAATGCTTTGATCGAGCTGGCTTGGCTCAACCCATTGCCAATCCCCTGAGTTATCACGAAATAACAGTCGGCCATAGGTCGAAATCCAGAGCGCCCCATCAGAGTCGCTCATAAACTTATAAACGGCAGAATTACTGGCATTTGGCAGTGGGAATGGACGCAGCTCGTCATCTAAATCAAGAAAGTAAGCACCAAGCTCTGAGGCAAGGTATAAGTTTCCTTCAAGCCAAGCCATGTCATGAATAATGGTTTGCGCTAAACGCTCAGGTAATGAAACTTTGGCAGTGAGCTCTAATCGTAACTTTGCAAAGTCAGAAGAGGTATTGGTTAAACGCAATAAATGACGCTCATTGACCAGCCAAATGCCTTCTGGCGACAACGCCATTTGGCTCACTGAACCCACAATTTGCGTAATTGCAGTGGCATTAGATACCGGCACAATTAAAGCTGAGTTTTGATTGAGTGTGACTTGATTTCGAGCAACGTAATAAAGGCCATTCGCTGCAATCCAAATACTGCCTTTGGAGTCTTCAAGAATATCGCGAACCGGACCTTTAACGTTAAAGGTTTGCGACATCATGGTTTTAGGATCAAGTGTTACCAAGCCATTTTTGGTACCAACCCAAAGTAACCCAGTACTATCAACTAAGAGCTTATTAATACCATTACTTGGTAGGAAATCGCTGTTTTGCGTATTGAAGTTAGTGAAGGTGTTACCATCAAAGCGGCTTAAGCCAAACTGAGTACCCAGCCACATATAACCTTGCTCATCTTGAGCAATGCTTTTTAAAGATTGCGATGGCAAGCCATTTTGGATGTTCCACTGTTTGACGACATAGTCAGTAATAGATGCAAACGCAGGCGTGCTGCAAAGCATCAACAAACAGACAACTAGAAATCGCATCATATACTTGCCACCAAGTAACACTTAACTCATCGTTTAAAAAGGCAAATAGCCTGCTTTAAACAAGGCTTGAACACAAATTAATGAAAATATACCTGCTAAAATATCATCAGCCATGATGCCCAAGCCACCGTGTAAACGTCTATCTAGAATTCGGATAGGGCCTGGTTTAGCGATATCAAAAAAGCGGAACAATAAAAAACCAACCAACAGTGACTGCCAACTCAGTGCAGCACCAATCATGGTGATATAATAACCAGCAACTTCATCCCAAACAATGGCTGGATGATCATGTACCCCTAAGTCATCTGCTGTTTTACCACACGCCCAAATACCAAACACGCTGATCACGATGGCAAACACAATCTGTAACCACAGCGGAAAGTACATCGTGGTGAAAATAAATGGCAAGGCAGCAAAGGTACCAAAGGTGCCAGGTGCTTTAGGGGCAAGCCCTAAGCCAAAACCCAAACCAAAAAATTGGTGTGGGCGTTTTAAATTGAATAATCGGTTACTGCTCAAACCGGCTCCTTCGTAAAATGCTGAAAGCCCTTACCTTGATAATTAAATTGCTCACCATCAAGTAATAGCTCAATCTCACCTTCGCCACTTTTAATTTGACCCACACAACTTGCTTCAACACCATATTGGCGCAGTTTCATATCAACCATGCTTTTATTGCTTTCTGGCACAGTAAACAGCAACTCGTAGTCGTCACCATAATTTAAGATGTAGTCAAATTGCTCTGCACGTGGAATAGACGAATTTAATGCATCAGAAACAGGCACTTTATCAACATTGATCACCGCACTAACTTGCGATAGCGCTAAAATATGGCCCAAGTCAGCTAATAAGCCATCGGAAATATCAATTGCTGCAGAGGCAGCGCCTCGCAGAACCTGACCAGCTGCAACACGTGGTGTCGGATAATCAAAGCGATTATTTAAATAGCTTAAGTGTTCAGGGGCGATATCGAGGCCTTGTTTACGGGCTTCAATGGCTACACCAGCATCACCTAATGGACCAGTTACATAAATCCAATCGCCAACTTTAGCACCGCTACGGCGCAGTGCTTTGCCTTCAGGCACGATGCCTTTAGCACAAATCGTAATAGTTAAAGGGCCTTGAGTGGTATCACCACCAATGATTTGCACATTGAAGTACTCTGCAATTTCATGCATGCCTTCAGTGAACTCTTCAAGCCACTCTATATTTGCTTCAGGCAAAGTTAGGCCTACCGAAATCCACGTAGGTTCAGCGCCCATTGCCGCAAGATCACTTAAGTTAACAGCTAACGCTCGATGCCCAAGGGCACGCGCAGAGATGTCATCAAAAAAGTGTACGCCCGCAACTAAGGTGTCTGTTGTTACCGCCAATTGACAGTTTTCAGGCACAGTTACTAAGGCACAATCGTCACCAATACCTAGGTTCACATCACGGCGAATAATGCCTCGCCCCTTAAAGTAACGATTGATTAGTTCAAATTCCTTCATACACAAAAAAGCCGGCCCAAGCCGGCTCTCCTTTACGGGGTTACTTACTTACGCAGTTCTTTCACTGCTTTATCAAGTACACCGTTGACAAACTTATGGCTGTCTTCAGCACCAAACATCTTAGCAAGCTCAATGCCTTCATTGATTGCCACTTTGTAAGGTACGTCTTCACGGAATTTCAGCTCATAGCCAGACAGACGTAAAATTGCTTTTTCGACCATGTCTAACTCATCAGCTGGGCGTGCTAAATGTGGTGCAACGATTTCATCTAATTGCTTACAGTTAACAACAACACCGCGTGCTAGGTCTTTGAAATATTCGACGTCGATCTTAGTCACATCATTTTCAATTAACATTTGCTGTTCAATATCAGCAATTGGGTTACCGCTTAACTGCCAAGAGTATACGGCTTGAAGTGCTAAGATACGTGCTTTACGTCTTGCTGCTGGTTTCACAGAGATTCCTTAAACTTAAATTTTGTCTAACACATTAACCATTTCAAGCGCACCTAAAGCAGCTTCGCCGCCTTTGTTACCCATTTTGGTACCTGCGCGCTCAATTGCTTGCTCAATGCTTTCAGTGGTTAATACGCCAAATGCAACCGGGATATCATACTCAAGAGATACTTGCGCAAGACCTTTGTTTGATTCGCCAGCGACTAAATCAAAGTGTGGTGTACCACCTCTGATCACTACGCCTAAAGCGATGATTGCATCGTGTTCTTTCTTTGCTGCAACGCGTTTCGCTGCTAAAGGTAATTCAACGGCACCTGGTACGTAAACAACGGTAATGTCGTCTTCAGATACGCCACCTGTGCGCTTAAGCTCATCAACAGCACCTGCTAATAGGCTGCTACCAATAAAGTCATTAAAGCGAGAAATGACAATGGCAAATTTTTTGCCCGGTGCGTATTTGTTACCTTCAATAATTTTCATTTAATAACCCTAAAAAATAAGTTTAAGCGGTTGCGATTGCGCAAAAATTACGGCGCATAATACCACAAAAATATAAAAGTAGCCTAGTAAATCTGTTTTCCCTAATTAAGAGCGAGGCTCAACGTAGTCAACCACTTCTAAGTGGAAACCAGATAACGCATGGTACTTCTTAGGACGGCTCATTAAGCGCATCTTTTCAATACCTAAATCAGCCAAAATCTGCGAGCCCACACCCACAGTACGCGATGTACCTTGGAATTTACGATGACTGACATTTTCGCCAGCATCTTCAGCGGCAAAGGCTTTAACGGTTGCTTCTAGGTCTTCTGTTGACTCTTGTTTACCCAAGATAACCAGCACACCGTTGTGCTCAGCGATATAAGCCATAGCATCTGATAAGCCCCAGCTACGATCAGCACTTCTATCTGATAATAGAATATCGTTAAAGGTGCTTTGTAAGTGAACACGTACTAACGGTGGTTCGTCTTTCGATACTTCACCTTTTTGTAAAACATAGTGAAGCTGACCATCAATGGTGTCTTTGTAGGTCACTAAATCAAACTCACCGTGATCTGTTGGCAGTTTACATTTAGCAACGCGCTCAATGGTGGTTTCGTTTAGGTTTCGGTATTCGATTAAATCTGCAATGGTGCCAATCTTTAAGTCATGCTCTTTAGCAAATACTTCAAGATCTGGACGACGGGCCATGGTGCCATCTGGGTTTAAGATTTCAACAATCACAGATGACGCCTCAAGACCCGCTAAACGCGCTAAATCACAACCTGCTTCAGTATGACCTGCACGTGTTAACACGCCACCAGGCTGCGCCATAATTGGGAAAATATGCCCAGGCTGAACGATGTCGCTCGGTACGGCACCTTTAGCAATTGCAGCTTGAACGGTACGTGCACGGTCAGCCGCTGAAATACCTGTAGTTACACCTTTCGCCGCTTCAATCGACATAGTGAAGTTAGTTGAAAAAGCAGCACCGTTATTTTTCACCATAAGTGGTAATTCTAACTGCTGACAACGCTCTTGTGTCATTGTTAAACAAATTAAACCACGGCCGTGTGTTGCCATAAAATTGATGGCATCAGCACTGATATGCTCTGCTGCGATGATTAAATCGCCTTCATTTTCTCGGTCTTCATCGTCCATTAAAATAACCATTTTACCGGCTTTAATGTCATCGATAATTTCTTGTGCGCTGTGTAAATTCATAATGTGCCCATGAGAGTATGATTAATAGTGACGTATCTGTGCTTATTTAATAAAGCCAGCTTGTGCTAGCAAGCTCATTGATATGTCTGAACGGGAAGGTTGTTCAGCCCCTTTAATTAGGCGCTCTAAATAGCGAGCAATCTGGTCAACTTCTAAGTTCACCTGAGTCCCCACCTGAAATTCTGCAATCGTTGTTTGCTCTGCTGTATGCGGAACAATCGTCAGCTTAAAGCGATTTTGCTCAACCTCGTTGACGGTTAAGCTAATGCCATCAATACACACCGAACCTTTGTACGGAATGTACTTCATTAAATCATTGTCTGTGCTTAACCAGTACTCGGTTGCACGAGCATTGGGGCTAATACTTTCGACAGTCGCAATACCATCAACATGGCCTGACACTAAGTGGCCACCTAAACGAGAAACCGGTTGCATGGCTTTTTCGAGGTTAACTGTTTGACCTTTTTTATAATGTGCAAACCCAGTTAAGCTGATTGTTTCGTTTGATAAGTCAGCACTAAAACCATCGCTATGTTTAGCGACAACCGTTAAACACACACCATTGGTGGCAATACTGTCACCGAGCTTGACGTCTTTCATATCCAAATTAGGGCTTTGAATACGAATAGCTAGATCACCTTGCTTTTGTGTTAGTTCAACAATTTTACCTGTTGCTTCAATAATTCCAGTAAACATAGTGCTACTCTTTATTTTCAATGTCTGTGGCTTGCTTTGCTTTTATCGCTGTTAAGCGAATATCGTCGCCAATCATCACTGTATCAGTAAAGGTCAGTTCAGTGATATCACTCATCATGGTAACTTCTGCAAAGTTTAGTAAGCTTTTGCCCATATCACCTATTAACTTTGGGGCAATATAAACAATGTATTCGTCAATTAAATCTTGCTCAGCAAACACGCCAGCAAGGGTTGCACCTGCTTCGAGCCAAATATGATTAAATTGTAGTTCAGCAAGACGCCTTAAAACCGCCGATAAATCAACTTTATTGTTATTTGTTGGCACCACTTCGTGTTTAACAAAGTGAGGCCACTTGGTGTGATTATCAAGCGAAGTGGTAAAAATTATCACCGGGCTCTCGATGCTGAATAACGCAAGGTCAGGCGTTAACCTGTTTTGTGAGTCAATAATGATTCGGGTTGGTTGGCGCAAAGGCAACGAGGTTGGCATGGTAAATGGCAACTCATCAACACGGACATTAAGTTTGGCATTATCAGTAATAACGGTGTCTGCACCGGTTAAGATAGCACAGCTTTGCGCACGAAATGCTTGCACATCTTGGCGCGCTTTGGGGCCTGTTATCCATTTACTTTGGCCGTTATTTAGCGCGGTTTTACCATCTAAACTACATGCCATTTTACAAGTTACATATGGCAATCCAGACTCCATACGCTTTAAAAAACCTTTATTTAAATCGCGCGCTTGTTGTTCAAGTAAACTAGATGCCACGCTAATACCTGCGTCAGCTAAAATCTGTAGGCCACGACCACTCACCGCAGGGTTTGGGTCAACCATAGCAGCAATCACTTTGCTTACACCTGCAGCTTTTAAACCTTCGGCACAAGGTGGAGTGCGTCCATAATGACTACAAGGCTCTAAAGTCACATATGCAGTGGCGCCTTTCGCGTTGTCGCCAGCTACAGCCAAGGCATTCACTTCAGCATGCCCCTGCCCAGCTAATTGATGAAACCCTTCACCGACTATTTCGCCATTTTTAACCAAAACACAGCCAACATTCGGGTTTGGCGTCGTGGTAAAACGGCCTTGCTTAGCAAGCTCAATGGCACGCGCCATGTAAGCAGTATCAAGCTCTGTAAACGACATGATTAATCACCTAAACGAGCGATTTCTTCACCAAACTCGCGAATATCTTCAAATGAACGATAAACCGATGCAAAGCGCACATAGGCTACTTTGTCGAGTTTCTTCAGTGACTCCATGATGCACTCACCAATTAAATGGCTAGAGATTTCACGCTCACCCGTAGCACGAAGTTGAGATTTAATGATATTAACGACTTCGTCGACCTGCTCAGTGCTGACTGGGCGCTTCTCTAAAGCGCGATGCAAGCCATTCAGTAACTTGTCTTCATTGAATGGTTCGCGGCTACCATCTTGCTTGATGACTCTTGGCATCACAAGTTCAGCGCCTTCAAAGGTGGTAAAGCGCTCATGGCATTCGTTACATTCACGTCGACGTCTCACTTGGTGACCACCGCCAACAAGTCGAGAATCAATTACTTTAGTATCTTTTGCGGTGCAAAAAGGGCAATGCATAGGGTTCAACTTCCGTTTATAAAAAACAAAAAAAAGCCGCTTAGTAAGCGGCCTTTATAATAGCAAAAAACAACGCTATTGTTATCTTAATTACGGTTTAACCAGTAATTAAGCGTAAACTGGTAATTTTTTACAGATAGCTTTAACTTTCTCTTTTACTTCTGCTTGTACAGACTCATCGTTGATGTTGTCTAGTACGTCACAGATCCAGCCAGCAAGCTCTTTTGACTCAGCTTCTTTGAAACCACGGCGAGTAATAGCCGGAGAACCAATACGAAGACCAGACGTTACGAACGGTGAACGTGGGTCGTTTGGTACTGAGTTTTTATTAACAGTGATGTTAGCGTTACCTAGAGCAGCGTCAGCATCTTTACCTGTGATATCTTTGTCGATTAGGTCAAGAAGGAATAAATGGTTGTCTGTTTTACCAGAAACAACTTTGTAGCCACGCTCTTGCAGTACTTCAACCATCGCTTGAGCGTTCTTAACAACTTGTGCTTGGTACGCTTTGAATTCTGGTTGTAATGCTTCTTTGAAAGCAACCGCTTTAGCAGCAATGATGTGGCATAAAGGACCACCTTGACCGCCAGGGAAAACAGCACTGTTTAGCTTTTTATAGATCTCTTCATCACCACATGCAGAAACGATTAGGCCGCCACGAGGGCCTGCTAATGTTTTGTGTGTTGTTGTTGAAACAACGTGTGCATGAGGGATTGGGCTAGGGTATACACCCGCTGCGATAAGGCCAGCAACGTGAGCCATATCTACGAATAAGTATGCGCCAACTTTATCAGCGATTTCACGGAATTTAGCCCAGTCAACAACGCCTGAGTATGCAGAGAAACCAGCGATGATCATTTTTGGCTTGTGCTCTAATGCAAGTGCTTCAACTTGAGCGTAATCAATTTCGCCTGTTTCGTCGTTTAGGCCGTATTGAATTGCATTGTACGTTTTACCAGAAAAGTTAACGTGTGAACCGTGAGTTAAGTGACCACCATGAGCTAAGCTCATACCTAGTACTGTATCGTGCGGCTGAAGAAGTGCTTGGAAAACAGCTGCGTTTGCCTGTGAACCCGCATGTGGTTGAACGTTAGCGTAATCTGTGCCGAATAATTCGTTTGCACGGTCAATTGCTAGTTGCTCAACAACGTCAACATGCTCACAACCGCCATAGTAACGTTTGCCTGGGTAACCTTCAGCGTATTTGTTGGTAAGCTGAGAACCCTGCGCTTCAAGTACGCGTGGGCTACAGTAGTTTTCAGACGCGATCAGTTCGATGTGCTCTTCTTGACGAGCCGTCTCTTTATTGATGGCTGCAAATAACTCTGGATCGAAATCCGAAATATTCATGCTACGTTCTAACATGGGGTCTCCTAAGGCAACGTGTATGGTGTTTTTTAAAGGCTGTATTGTACGCTTAAAACGCACTTTTGCCTATCTTGTAAAGATGAACATATTTAAACAGGGATTGAATTTATTTCACAGTGTTTTAATAATGATATTTTTTTATTGATACATAACAAAAATTTATAAATTTAAAATATTTCATAGATATTTAAAATGTTACTTCAACAAAAAATCGCTCTGTAAAATTGCGTTTTTATTAGGGCAAACTAAGCTTATATAACTAGTCAATATCAAGGATGGTATAAGTACATGTTAGCTAAACCAATATACGAATTAGTCCCCTACGGATACTTCCTTCTCGGCATCAGTTGTATCACATTAGCCAATAATTATGTGCCTACATTAATCGGTGTAATCTTATTTTTATTAGGTGCTAACATTTGGCGCATGCGTTCAGAAGCCAGAAGAACCGATCATTCAAGTCAGCGAGTTAAACAAAGAAAACGTCGCTATTACTATGAATTTAAACCTTTTATTATTTTTATTTCGGCATTCACCTTGATGCAATGGACGCAAAATGAACTCGTCTCGGTGATCAGTATTTTGCTGTGTATCTCGGCAGGGGTCATTCTAAGCATGCGGATTTTAAACCGACATAGTCATTCTTTACTTCATTAAACGCTGCATTAAAAAGAGCGGCTTAGCCGCTCTTTTATCAAGGTTATGCTAATTTATTTAACAGCTCAGTTCGAAGTAATTGATAATCAAACTTAATATCTTCGGCCAAACACTGCTTTGCTAATGCATCAGCAAGCGGTTTCGGCATAGGCAGTTCGATATCTAAAATTTCTTCTACACTGTCTTTAAATTTAGCTGGGTGTGCAGTCGCTAAAAAGATACCTGCGCTGCCATCGGCTAGATTTTCTTTCAAGCCTTGATAAGCAATTGCAGTATGAGGCTCTGCGATATAACCCGTTTGATGAATTTTTTTCATCACCTCTTTTGTTTCTTCTTCACCAACACAGCTTGAATAAAAGTCATCATAGCTAAACCATTTGTTATCCAACATAAACTGAACACGTGGCCAGTTATTCGGTTTACTAACATCCATAGCGTTCGATAACGACTCAAGCGTGTCATTCGGTGCCCACTCTTTGCTTTGTAAGAAACGTGGCACAGTGTCGTTTTGGTTAGTAGTAGCACTTAATTTAGCCACAGGCATACCAAGCACAGCACCAATCATTGCAGCGCACACATTACCAAAGTTACCACTTGGTACTGAGATATGTGCTTTACTACGCTGCTCTTTAGGTAATTGAGCAATAGCTTCAAAGTAATAACATACTTGCGCAACTAAACGACTGATGTTGATTGAGTTAGCAGAATTTAGACCTAGCTTTTGTTTAACTTCATCGTCTAAGAACGCTTGTTTTACCATGCTTTGGCAATCATCAAAGCTACCATCAACCGCATAGCAGTGAATGTTATTGCCTAACGTTGTAAATAGCTTTTGCTGCGCTAATGAAATTTTACCTTTCGGGTATAAGATCACGACATCGATATTTGGCTTATTATAAAATGCATGAGCAACCGCAGCCCCCGTGTCGCCCGATGTTGCCGTTAAAATTGTTACTTTTTCGCCTTGGTTAAATTGCGCAAGACACTCAGCCATAAAACGGCCACCAAAGTCTTTAAAAGCAAGCGTTGGACCATGAAATAGCTCTAAGCAATAAATATCTTTTTCTACTTCAACCAATTTCACATCAAAGTTAAAAGCATTTTGTACCATTTGTGCAACGGTATCGGCAGGTAGTTCATCGCCAATTAGGTGCGATAAAATCTTGCTGCTACGGCTAACAAAGTCTAAATCAAGTAACGCATCAATGTCTTGAATTGGCGAAAGGCTTTCTGGGAAGAACACCCCTTGGTTACGCCCTAACCCTGTTTTTACCGCTTCAACAAACGACACCTGTTGTGTTTCATCTTTTAAATTATGTAATTGCATGTTTATTCCTTAAATTCTTTAAAGCTGTCGTGTGCCAAGCTGATCAAGTTTACAGATGTGGCTGAAACCTTGTTCATTTATGTAATTATCATTCAGCCACGCTGCACACTTTTGTGCAGCTTCAAGGCTCTTACACACAGTAAATAATGTTGGGCCCGCCCCCGAAATACTGACAATTTCAGCGCCAAGTTCTGGCAAGGCACTTTTAGCTTCTGCAAAACCTTGGATTAATGGCGCGCGATGTGGCTCAGCGATTTCATCTTTCATAATTGATAACGCAGCATCAAAGCGACCAGTTAGCAATAAGCTGCTAAATGCAGACAGTCGCTGCGCAAACTCAACACTGTCGTGCATTGATAATTGCGTTGGCAGTACCGAGCGCGCTTTTGCGGTATTCAGTGAAAAACCAGGAAAAGCCGCTACGTAATACCATTGATTATCAACAGGTAACGAAATTGACTTGTTCGGAATGAGTTCACCAGTTAATTGCAAGCCACCTAAATAACACGGCGTGATGTTATCGTAATGACGGCCGCCACTTACTATGGCTTCAAAATCAGCCATTAACTCGATAAGTTGCTCTTGAGATAAATTGGTTTCTGCAAATTTATCAAGGGCAGCAAACGCTGCCACTACAGAACACGCACTTGAACCTAACCCAGAACCAATTGGTAGGTTCTTTTTAAGCTCAAGTTTTACCGCTGGCATAGTCGGTGCAACGTGTTCTTTAAAATGAATTAAACATTGATAAGCCAAGTTTTCTTCAGCATTAGCAGGCAGTTTATGGGCATAGTCGCCTGAGCATACAAAAGTATCTTGCTCAGCAGCACTCACCTCTACAACATCACCTAATAACGTACCATCGATAGGTGCCAGCGCAGCACCTAGAGCATCAAAGCCGACAGCAAAATTCCCAATTGAAGCGGGTGCATATACACGGATCATGACCAGCTCCTAACGTGTTAACGTTTTTAAGATATCAGCAAATACGCCTGCAGCCGTTACTTCAGCACCTGCGCCATAACCACGAATCACAAACGGACGTGGTTGATAATATTGACTTAAGATTGCCAATGCATTTTCACCGTCACGGATATCGTATAAGGCATGGCTGCTGTCTACGGCTTCAATGCCTACTTTACATTGACCGTTTTCAATAGTGCCCACATAACGAAGTACTTTACCTTCACTTGCCGCACTTTGAATGCGGTCGTTAAACTGTGCATCAAGCGATGGTAGTTTTGCCATGAAATCTGCTACAGAATCATCTTCTGCAAACCCTTTTGGTAAAACTGATTCAACTTCGATATCGCTAAGTTCTAACTCAAGACCCGATTCACGAGCAATGATCAGTAGTTTTCGAGCAACATCAGTGCCTGATAAATCATCACGCGGATCTGGCTCTGTAAACCCACTTTCTTTTGCTTTTAACGTTGCTTCGCTAAGTGATAAACCATCTTGTAGCGCACCAAACATATACGATAGTGAACCCGATAAGATACCGCTGAACTTAATAAGCTCATCACCGGCACCAAATAGTGATTTCAGGTTATCAAGTACAGGTAAGCCTGCACCTACATTTGTTTCGTATAAAAACTTGCGGTTATTCTTTTGTGTTGCTGCAACTAAATCTTGGTAGTAAGCATACGAACTTGTATTGGCTTTTTTATTCGCCGCAACCACATGAAAACCGGCATTCAAGAAATCAACATATTGTCCAGCAAGCTTATCGGCTGAGCTACAATCTACGATCACAGGGTTAATTAAATGGTTTTGTTTAACAAATTGCTCAACCAGATTTAAATCAAATGCCTGTTCTGACTCAGCCAGTTTGTCTTGCCAGCCATCAAAAGCAATGCCTTCGCTATCTAGATAAAGCTGTCTAGAGTTAGCAACACCATATAAGTTCAGTTTAATATTACGTTTTTCAAGCCATGCTTGTTGACGTTCCAGCTGCTGAATAAGCTCTTGACCAACTAAGCCACAGCCAAGTAAAAACACATCGATTGAAGGAATGTGAGTAAAGAAGTTCTCATGGCATACTTTTACTGCGTCGTTGCATAGTTCACCGTCGATAACCGCTGAAATAGCACTCTCAGTTGAATCCTGTGCAATAGCAACAATATTAACCTGCGCTTGAGCTAATGAAGCAAAGAACTTAGCAGCTAAACCTTTGTGCGCACGCATGTTATCGCCAACTAGAGTAACAATCGCAAGGTTACGCTGCACTTGTACTGGTTCGATTAAACCAGCTTGTGATTCTAATTCGAAGGCAGTTTGTAATGCTTCTAAAGCAAGTGATAGGTCACTCTCATGCACACAGAAACTGATGCTAAATTCACACGAAGATTGAGTGATCAGCACAATTGAAACATTGTCGTGCGCCAGTGCATTAAATACTTTTGACGCCATGCCCACTTTACCTTTCATACCTGGGCCAGACACCGTTAACATAGCGAGGTTTTGTAAACTTGATAACGCTTTAACTGGATCGCTCGACACACTGTCGTTACTGATCACTGAACCTTCTGCACGTGGGTTATGCGTATTTTTGATCTCGCACGGAACCCCTGCTTTGGCACAAGGTAAAATCGTTTTCGGGTGCAATACTTTCGCACCAAAGTAAGAAAGCTCCATTGCTTCTTTATAAGATAACGAATCAACCTTAGATGCTTTTTTGATATAACGCGGGTCTGCATTGTAAACACCGTCAACATCAGTCCAGATCTGGCATACTTCGGCTTCTAGGCATGCTGCCGCAATAGCTGCTGAGTAATCGGAACCATTGCGGCCAAGTGTTGTTAGCTCGCCTTGCTCATTGGCAGCAGTGAAACCCGGCATGATATAAATAGTGCTCGGTGCCGCTTTTAATGCTGCTTGAAAACGTAACTTACTTGCGGCCAAGTCAGCTTCAGCATCAATGTAGCCACCCACTGAAGCTATGCAATCTGTCGCTTCTAAATAACGAGCATTACTTTCTTTAAGCATACACTCCATCAAGGCTACACTTACGCGCTCACCAAAACTGATTGCATAAGCACGTACTTGGTCTGGGCAGCACTTTAAAAGTGCAACACCATCTAGTTTATTCTTAAGTTCGCTCAAATCAGGCCAACTTGCTACCTGACCAAAGTCAGCTTCAACAGCAGCTTTTAGTTGTTCGCAGCGCGCAACCAATGCTTGCCATAACTCACTAAAATCTTGCCCCTGCTCTGCAGCACTTGCTAATGCTACTAATGAGTCTGTCATGCCACCCGGTGCTGACAGCACTAACAGCATTTCATCGCGTAATTCTTCTTTGACTAACTGAGCTACCTGTTGCAAACATGCGTAGTCGGCCAAAGACGACCCACCAAATTTTAATACTCGCATTATTTATGTTTCCTCATTCCATAAACGAAAAAGGCCTGTGTTCTAGTGAACACAGGCCTATAATTTTGTTGCATCGACCTATGCCACTATCCCGTAAGGATGATGGTTGTAATAATAATGGTCGTTGCGTGATTAAATGTTTTCATAGCCTGTAGACTGCCTTAAATATAGCCAGGCTGTCAACCCTTAAAGAAAAGATAAATTATGCGTTTGTGTTATATAAAAGATTAGTGAATACCAAATTTATGCAAAGTTGCTTTTAGTCGCACAAGATCTATCGGTTTATCAATGAAGTCAATGGCACCCAATTTTACTACTCTTTGTTTCATTTCAGCCTGAATATCAGCCGAAATCACTATAACAAAGCACTCTATTTTCTCTGCTTTGATCGTTTCGAGCACAGCTACGCCATCCAATTCTGGCATGGTTAAATCTAAGCACAATAGATCAAAGTTTTGCTCGCGTAATAAGGCTAGAGCTTCACGGCCGTTAGTGGCTTGTTGAACATCTGCATCCAAGCAATCCCCTAAACAGCGTACTACCTGCTTACGGGCAATATTTGAATCATCACAGACCAGTACTGAAAAATTAGGATTATTCATGAAATAAAAATCTTCGCTGTAGCATATACAACATCAAAAAAGGCTAAATTAAAGATGGAATAAATTTATAACACACTTTTTCAAGTGCAGTAAGGGCAAGTTTTTTCAAAATTTACTAACAATTTATAAATGTTCCAGTAAAAAAGGATATATTTATTTCTTTTTAACCATTTATTAGCTAACTTTAGAACTAGCTGAATGTATTACAATTGTCACCAAGGAGCTATGGATATTCCATGCTACAAAAAAGCCTGTCCAAAGAATTATTAACAAATGTACTCTCAGTCTACTTTTTACTTACTTTTGTAGTGACCTGTGGACAAGTTATTGCTGAGTACGTTAATACCAAAGATTACATCCGCGACGAGTTAACGACTTTACAAAAAACATTTAGCCGTAGTTTAACCCGCGCTATTTGGGAACTGAACGATAAACAAACCATCACCACTGCTGAGGGCTTACTGGCAATCCCTATGATCGAGGGTATTATTGTGCGTGATGATAGCGGCGAGGTACTCTCTCAATTAGGTCGTTCGTTAGATATTCACGAGCTA
Organism: Pseudoalteromonas shioyasakiensis; assembly: GCF_019134595.1. NCBI lineage: Bacteria > Pseudomonadati > Pseudomonadota > Gammaproteobacteria > Alteromonadales > Pseudoalteromonadaceae > Pseudoalteromonas > Pseudoalteromonas shioyasakiensis. Next base: position 2,968,460 of record NZ_CP077770.1, read on the forward strand.
TACAGTCAGCAGTTAGTGCAAGAAGAAGCGATTATCGAAGATACGCCATCAGGCTTATTCGGTTACACATTCCCACTCATTTTTGAATCCTCTGGTAAAACAACCCAAGTAGGTGATGTAACCCTGTTCTCAAGTCGTGAAGTGGTATTTAGCCGCATCATGATTTCTATCTACTTTTTAATTGGTAATGCGATGATCAAAACCACCTTTTTGATCATTCTTTTCTTACTTGCATTTAGAAAGCGCTTAACCGAGCCACTAGCACAATTCACAGAACAAATTGAAGATCTTGAACTAAACGACCTAGAAGGCCGTCATATCGAGATCAAAACCGTTGAGCACAACGAATTAAAAGTAATGGAAGAGTCTTTCAACCGCTTAATTGATAAGGTAGTACTTTACCGTGAAGAGCTCGAACATACGCAAAAAGAGCTTTTGATAAGTAATGAAAAGCTCGACCAACATAATTTACAGTTAGAACAAGAAGTAGCGCGCAAAACATCAAACCTAAGCCAAGCGATGATGGACTTGCAGCAACAAAAATACGAGCTAGAAAAACAAAAGCTGACACTAACTGAAGAAATCGATTTACGTAAACAAACTGAACAAGAACTCATAACCAAGCAAACTGAGTTACAACGCTATCTTGATGAACTAAATATGGCGCAAGAACGCTTAGTTGGCTCAGAAAAAATGGCTGCTTTAGGTGGCTTAGTGGCGGGTATCACCCATGATGTAAACACGCCAATTGGCATTGGTGTGACTGCGACCTCATTTTTACAAGAACGCTTGGACCAAATTGAAGCGGCATATAAAGAAAAAACCCTATCGCCAAAAGCGCTTGAAGAGTTTATTAATGACGCCAAGCAAAGTACTAGCCTACTCACTAGTAACCTAGACCGAGCTTCTGAGCTGGTTGCAAGCTTTAAGCAAATTGCAGTGGACCAAGCCAGTGAAGCGGTACGTACCATTAACTTTAAAGAGTATTTAGGTGAAGTGATCCGCTCACTTCATCCCAAACTTAAGAAAACATCGCATCATATTAATTTAGATTGCCCTGATGATTTAACACTTAACCTGCCTGCGGGTGCGATTAGTCAAATTTTCACAAACTTGATTATGAACTCACTCATTCATGGTTTCGAAGGGATTGAAAGTGGCATCATTGATATTGTGATCAAAGAAGAAGATGACGAAGTCGTTATCGACTTTAAAGACAATGGTAATGGCGTATCAAAAGAGCAGTTAGAAAAGCTATTCGACCCATTCTTTACAACCAAGCGCGACCAAGGCGGCAGTGGCTTGGGCACACATATTACTTTTAACCTCGTTAAGCAAACCCTGAGTGGCGATATTGAGGTATCAAGCGAAGTCGGTAAAGGCTTGCACTACCATATTAGTTTTCCGAAAAACATGCCAAAACCACTTTCAATGTTTAACTCATAAGCAATTAGCGCTGATGGTGAAATGATTCATTTCGGCATCAGTTTTTTATTGCTATGATTGGACAAATTTATTGAAAGGATTAGCCTAATTATGTGGTTTAGTAACCTTATCTGTTACCGTTTTAAACAAGACGTTTCATACTCTCAAGAAGACTTCGACAAAGCCCTAGAACAAGATCTTTTCCGCTCATGTACAGGCCAAGAGCTTTCAACATTTGGTTGGACAAAAGCCTTTGGTAAGCATGGTCAAACCCTGTCTCACTTCTCTCAAGACAGCATTTTAGTATGTGCTAAGCGTGAAGAAAAAGTACTGCCAGCTGCCGTTATCAACGAATTGGTTGCAGAGAAAGTTGAGCAAATCGAAGCGGAAGAAAACCGCCCAGTAAAGAAAAAAGAAAAAGACGAACTAAAAGAAAATATTCTACACACTTTACTGCCTCAAGCGTTCAAAAAATCGAGCCTACAGTTTGCGTTTATTGACCAAAAGAATGGCTGGGTTGTAGTTAATAGCGCAAGCTTTAATAAAGCAGAAGAGCTATTAGCCCTATTACGTAAATCACTTGGCACGCTTCCTGTCGTACCTGCATTTGCAAACTACGATTTAGATGTATTTTTAACAGATTGGTTAACTAATTTCAGCACCCCTGAAGGCTTTTCTATCGGTAACGATGCGGAGCTTGAAGAAGCCGATGACAGTGGCGCTCAGGTTAAATTAAAAGGCCATGACTTATCGTGCGACGAAGTAAAGTCACACTTAGAAAATGGTAAGCGCGTAACTAAGCTGGCTCTTGATTGGCAAGAACGCGTTAAGTTCATGCTACAAAACGATGGTTCGATTAAGCGTTTAAGCTATTCAGAAACATTAAAAGAAGAAAACGCCGACATTCCAAAAGAAGATATGGCGGTAAAACTTGATGCTGACTTTATCTTAGCGTCAGAAGAAATTAAACAGTTGCTAGAAGAGCTAACCCAAGGCTTAGGCGACGCAGAAGATCTATAAATTTAACCCAGATAATGGTTAATATTAAAAGCGCGACTTAGTCGCGCTTTTTGATGCCGTTAGTCAGTAAAAATCGCTTTTACTTCATTAAGCATATCGTGATATTCATCGTCACTGAACATATCAAGTGATTCAATCACGCCTTTGTCCATGTAAGTTTGTAATGCCGCAGACTTATCAGAAACCTGTAAAATTCCTTCTAATATCGCACCAATACGAATGAAATCAACATAACAAATATGTTCTGGACGATAGTTTGGATTTGCCCAGCTTTCAGCTACTTCTACAAACTCATCAGTGAAGCCCCAAGCACGCATAATTGCGCCACCTACTTTACCACCCAGCTTTTGAATAGCATGAGCAAGGAAGCTTGGATTTGCAAACACCTCTGGGTGCTTTTCAGCTTCAGTTAAAATGGGCAGTACGCCAATGTTATAAACCAATGCCGCTAAGGTAATTGTGTCGCGATTAAGCGAGGTTTGCTTATTTCTACGTAAGAAGAAATCCATCAAGGTAATTGAGTGGCACGCTACTTTAAGCGTTTTTTGCCATGCCTTGTCCATATAGCCTTTGATAAGCTCATTATGCGATACAAACAGCTGCTCCATTGCCATTGCAGTTGCAATGTTCTTAATTTGACGCAGGCCAATTCGTGTTACAGCTTGGTGTAGATTTGTAACTTTAACTGAGCGCCCCATAAATGCACTATTAGCGACTTTGATCATCCGTGCCGACAATGCTGGATCATGCGAAATGACATCTGCCATATCCATCAAGTTTACCTCGGGGTTATCCGCGGCTTGCCTTACCTTCACTGCAACTTCTGGTAAGGTAGGTAACACTAAAGTGTCATTATTTATTCTGTCGACCAATATGGTCAGTAATGCATTTTCTGTTGACATATGTGTGCCATCCTCTTGGGTTAGCCCGCCTAAACAAAGACAGACTAATGACTGACATTATTAGATTAGTTATAGTTTTAGTATTGTCTAACTTAGCGCTAAAGTTAAGAAATTCACAGAAATTATCTATTTTTTATATTTTTTAACTCCCTAACTCATAAATAAATATTGCTTCTAGCGCTGTAAACTTGCCATATATATGTCAGGTTTGCTTTAATGCATAGACTTTTTGTTTTCTAAGCAATGACTCTCACTTTTTTAACGGGCAAAAAAATGACATTAAATAAAATTAGCCAAGCACTTATCTTATCAGGTGCTGTTTTCCTTGGTGCATGTTCTGACGAGCAAGCCACCACTTCTCAAACTAAGCCTGCCGCAGAGCAAACAAAGCAAACTACTGAACAAAACAACCCACAACTTATCAATGCTGAGAAAAGCCGCTTAGACATTTACACTGACTTTACGCTTACTTCTGATCTTAGCCACTTAAGCGATAACCAGAAGCAAATGATTGGCAAGTTAATCGATGCCTCAAAAATCATGGATGAGCTATTTTGGCGCCAAGCATTTGGTGAGAGCAAAGACGCTTTCTTAGCAAAAATTAATGATGAAAAAGTTCAGAAGTTTGCAGATATCAACTACGGCCCTTGGGATCGCTTAAACGGTGACCAGGTTTTCTTATCGGGTTATGAAGAAAAGCCACTAGGCGCTGAGTTTTACCCAAGCGATATCACTAAAGAAGAATTAAACAACGCAATCGTTGATGACAAAACCGGTCTTTACTCGGTGATCAAGCGCGATGAAAAAGGTCTTCTTTATAGCGTGGCTTACTCAGTTGAGTATGCACAAGAACTAGAAAAAGCAGCTAATTTATTACGCGAAGCAAGTAAACTGGCTGATGATAAAGAATTCGCTAACTACCTAAGCATGCGCGCAGACGCACTAGTAAGTGATGACTTCCAACCATCTGATTTTGCGTGGATGGATATGAAAAATAACCCAATTGACGTGGTTATTGGCCCTATCGAAACCTATGAAGATCAATTATTTGGTTACCGTGCAGCGTATGAATCTTATGTATTAATTAAAGATTTAGCATGGAGCGAGCGTTTAGCTAAATTTGCCGCTTTCTTACCTGAGCTACAAAAAGGTTTACCTGTAGACGAAAAGTACAAGCAAGAAGTCCCTGGCTCTGATGCTGACCTAAATGCTTACGATGTTGTTTATTACGCAGGCCACTCAAATGCAGGTAGTAAAACAATTGCTATTAACCTACCAAATGATGAGCAAGTACAGTTAGAAAAAGGCACACGTCGATTACAGCTTAAAAACGCAATGCGCGCTAAATTCGATAAAATCTTAGTGCCAATTTCAGAGCAGTTAATTGTTCCTGAGCAACGTAAACACATTACCTTTGATGCTTTCTTCGCAAACACCATGTTCCACGAGGTAGCGCACGGTTTAGGTATTAAAAACACCATTACTGATAAAGGAACTGTTCGCCAATCACTACAAGAACATGCAAGTGCTCTTGAAGAAGGTAAAGCGGATATCTTAGGTCTTTACATGGTTGAGCAATTGCTTAAGAAAGGCGAGATCACAGAGGGCACATTAGAAGATTACTACATCACCTTTATGGCTGGTATCTTCCGCTCAGTGCGTTTTGGTGCATCAAGCGCACACGGTAAAGCGAACATGATCCGCTTTAACTTCTTCGCTGAAGAAGGTGCATTCTCTAAAAATGCTGACGGCTTATACAGCGTTAACATGGAGAAAATGAGCCAGGCAATGGAGAAACTATCTAACCTTATCCTTACTATTCAAGGTGACGGTGATTACCAAAAAGTTGATCAGCTAATCGCAACTCATGGCGACATCAAAGCTGAACTAGCTAAAGACTTAGAAAAGCTAAGCCAAGCTAACATCCCTGTTGATGTTACTTTCAAACAAGGTAAAGAAGTATTAGGTCTTTAAGCCTTATTCTTCTCTAACAAAAAACGCTGCAATTGCAGCGTTTTTTATTACCTGAAATCGAGTAAAGCACGACTAGTTTGCCACGAAGTTCAAACCATATTTGGAGTTTAGTTCTACAATATCCCCGTTGATCAGCATTTTTTGAAACTCTGCATTAAAAGCATCAATAAATTCATCGAGTTCGCGTTGTTTACTAAAGCCATAGTAGCCCTGATTAACCGTCACCGGCGGCGATAACATAATCACTTTATCTGCTATATCTAAACTGTCGATCACAGGCTTTGCAGCCCGAGGGTGGGTAAGAATTAAGTCAACTCGGTTATGCATCAATTGTAAAAAACTAGCCCGCACATTACCCACTTCAGATAGCGATAAATTTGCCTCGTTACGCTTAAATTCAGGACCATAGTTCCAACCTCGAATGGTACCAATAATATCTTTACGAAGGCTGGCAAAATTACCAACCCAAGTCACATCATTGTTCTTTTTGGTATATAAAACAATCGGGTCTTCGTAAAAGGGCAAGTCACTAAATTGCATATACTGCTGACGCATGAGAGATTTGTAAGGGCCGATAATGGCATCAGCCTGACCTTGCTCGACCATTTTTAGAGCACGTTTTAGTGGCATAATATCTATAACCAACTCATGCCCTAAACGCCTGCAAATTTCGTGGGCAATATCGGCACCTAAGCCAACCACTGTGCCTTGTTGGTCTTGTTCTAAAATCGCAGGAAAGTGGCTACCAACAAAATAGTAACTTTTAGCCACACATGAAAAAGAGCTCAGAATAAGCAACACGGCAAACACTGTGTGTTTCATTTATTCTGTACCCCTTCGTGCATCATCCATTTAGCTTAGTCCAATCTTGCCAGAACAAACAGTTTAAAAGTGCCCTTTTAATGCCGCAATTTGTTCGTCGCTATAAGGCACTGCAGGTAATTTACCCCAGATTGGTGTTGGCCAAGCTGCATCAGTTGTGAAACGCGCAATATGATGAACATGTAATTGCGATACCATATTCCCTAGTGCTGCTACATTGAGTTTGTCTGGGTTGAATACCTGTTGTAATAATTTACTCAGTTTGCCCGACTCTTGTAATAAGGTAATTTGTAGCTCTTCAGAAAGGTCGATTATCTCTTTAACGCCAGCGACTCTTGGCACTAAAATAAACCAAGGGTATTGGCTATCATTCATCAGTAATACTTTACACAGTGGCCAATCAGCAAGCTCAATGCAGTCGCGTTGTAGTTCTGGGGCCAAAGAAAACGGCGTATCAGTATTTTTCATCAATAAATCCTTTGATATTGGGTAAACAAACCCTACTTTATAGCATTTTGTTGCAGTTGCCTAAGCTTACCATTAACATCGTGGCAGTTTTTATTCGAGCGAAGGTACTCCTGTGCTAAAAAAAATTAAATCTCTCTCACTTGCTTTGCCAGTGGTGGCAACAGCATTCAGTGTGACCGCTGAACCGCTTACTCTTGAGCGTATTTTTGACGATCCAAGCTTAGCAGGCAAAGCGCCTGTACAACTTAAATTCTCTCCAGATGGCAGTCGTGTTACTTACCTGCAAGGTAAAACCGATGATTACAACCGTTACGACTTATGGGAATACAACTTAAAAGATAACAAAAACCGCTTATTAGTTGACTCTGCTGCGCTATTTTCTGGTCCAGAAAACTTATCTGACGAAGAAAAAGCACGCCGTGAACGCCAGCGTATTTTTGGTAAAGGGATCTTAGAATATAAATGGTCAAAAGACGGCAAAGCGCTTTTATTCCCGCTTAATGGCGACCTTTATTATTATGAGCTTGCTTCAGCTAAAAGCCGCAAATTAACCGACACAGAAGCATTTGAAACCGATGCACGTTTCTCACCTAAAGGGCACTTTGTGTCGTTTATTCGTGAGCAAAACCTGTATGCACTTAACTTAAAAACGGGTCAAGAAATCCAATTAAGTAAAGATGGCGGCGGCGTTATTAAAAACGGTATGGCCGAATTTGTTGCGCAAGAAGAAATGGGCCGTATGACTGGCTACTGGTGGTCTGGTGATGAGTCTAAAATCGCTTATACCCGTGTTGATGAAAGCCCAGTAAAAGAAGCGATCCGTAATGAAATTTACGCCGATGAAGTAAAGCTATTTAATCAACGCTACCCGTTTACAGGTACCGACAACGTTAAAATTCAGTTAGGTGTTGTAAGCATCAACAATCAAAAAACTGACTGGGTTGATTTAGGCGACGATCAAGACATCTATATCGCTCGCGCAAAATGGTTAAAAGATAACAAAACACTTTCTTATCAGTGGCAAGACCGCTCGCAACATAACTTAGAGTTACGTTTTTATAATAGCGACACTAAAAAACAAACGGTTGCCCTAACAGAAACCAGTAATACTTGGATTAACCTGCACTTTGATTTGCAGTTCTTGAACGATAAGAAACATTTCGTTTGGGCATCTGAGCGCGACGGTTTTAAACACCTTTATTTATACCGCACAAACGGTGAAATGATCCGTCAAATCACCCAAGGTGAATGGGTTGTTGATAGCTTAAAAGGTATCGATGAGAAAAAAGGCATCGTTTATTTTGCAGGTCGCAAAGATACAGCACTTGAGAGCCACCTTTACAGCGTACCGCTATTCAAAAAAGGTGAAATTAAGCGTGTAACTGAGCTAGGTGCTTACCATAATGTGGTGATTGCTAAAGATAACAAAACCTTTATCGATAACAGCTCATCAGTGAATAAGCCTGGCTCTGCAGCATTACGTAAAATTAATGGCGAATTTATCACTTGGCTTGAAGAAAACAAGTTAGATAAGTCACACCCATTAACGCCTTACCAAGCTGATTTGATCACGCCTGAATACGGCACACTAACGGCTGAAGACGGACAAATCATGCATTACCGTTTATTCAAGCCAACTAATTACCAAGATGGTAAAAAGCACCCTGTTATTGTTAACGTGTATGGCGGCCCTCATGCTCAGCGCGTAACGAACAGCTGGCGTAGTAAAAACTTATACTTCCAGTACATGGCACAACAAGGCTATGTTATTTTCCAACTTGATAACCGTGGTTCATACAACCGTGGTAAAAAGTTTGAAGACGTGATTTATAAGCACTTAGGTGTTGCTGAAGTGGCAGACCAAATTAAAGGTGTCGAGTTCTTACGTACCCTTGATTACGTTGACCCTGAGCGTATCGGTATTTATGGCCACAGCTACGGTGGTTACATGGCGCTTATGACGATGTTTAAAGCGGGCGACTACTTCAAAGCCGGTGTTTCTGGTGCGCCAGTAACTGATTGGGCACTTTACGACACTCACTACACTGAGCGTTATGTAGGTCACCCTGCAACTAACGCGAAAGGTTACGAAGCAAGTGCAGTTTTCCCATATGCCGAAGGCTTAAAAGGCCCACTGATGATTTACCACGGTATGGCAGATGATAACGTGTTATTCACTCACGCCACTAAGTTATTCAAACAACTGCAAGATCAAGAAAAGCAGTTCGAAATGATGACTTACCCGGGTTCAAAACACAGTTTACGTGGCAAGAGCGTACAAACGCACCTACACCAAACCATCACAAGTTTCTTCAACCGACACTTTAACGTTGAGTAATCACGTTTAATTTCGGTGACTTAGACTAAAGGCTGATTGTTAAATCAGCCTTTTTTTTGTCTCAATGTATTCTACTATTTAACTAGATTTTCGACCTATTTTAGCTACGCTTAATACATTGCTCCTATGGGCATGACGAAGGAATACACATGAATTTACGCCGTTTTACAATTTTTCAGCGCCTCGCCATGTTAGTGAGTGTGGTCGTGATAGGGCTGATATTTTTAAGCGTCTCGAGTTTAACGCAGCAATACAGCTCGCTAAAGCAAGAGCAATACATTAAGACCCAAAACCTTGTTGAGTCTGCTTACTCTATTATTGAGCATAACTATGCGTTGTTTGAGCAAGGTAAGCTGAGTGAGCAACAAGCCAAACAAGCAGCCCTCGAAACAATTTCAGCACTTCGTTACGACAACAGTAATTACTTTTGGATCAACGATTATCAACCCGTGATGGTCATGCACCCATTTAAGCCCGAATTAAATGGTAAATCGCTAGCGGGCAGTAAAGATCCAGATGGCGTGTTGTTATTTGTCGATATGGTTAATATCGTCAAAAAACAAGGTGAAGGTTTTATTCCCTACAAGTGGCCAAAGCCAGGTAAAGATAAGCCGGTTGATAAAATTGCCTACGTAAAAGGCTTTGATAAATGGCAATGGATTGTAGGCTCTGGTGTCTATATTGATACCATCGAAGGAGCATTCTCTTCGCTACGTAACCATGTGATTATTACCGCGGTAGTGATCATTGCCCTACTGGTTGCGCTAAGCTACCTAATTGCCAATAGTATTCTTCGCCCGACCCAACTTGCCGCAAACATGATGAAAGACATCTCACAAGGCGAAGGCGATTTGACCCAAAAGCTTGATGAAAATGGCAATGACGAAGTGTCTCGTTTGTCGCGCTACTTTAACTTGTACACCGCAAAAATGCGTGAGTCACTTAAGCATGTTGCCCACAATGCAGAGCAAGTAAATCAGTTTGCTCATAGCGTTGATGATGCCAGTAAAACAAATCACTCTTTTATTGAGCTACAAAACGACAGCTCAACACAAGTAGCAACCGCGATGGAACAAATGACCCATCAAATTCATGATGTCAGTCAAAATGCCGACCAAGCAGAGCACGCTGCCAATGAAGCGGCGCAAAATGCTGAAGCGGGCAAGCAGGTTCTTAACAAGACCATTACCGCCATTGAAACCCTGTCGCATAATATTGAACAAGTGAGTAAGGTAACGGCCGACCTTGCTGCAGAGAGTAACAACATTGGCTCAGTATTGGATGTTATCCGTAGCATTGCTGAGCAAACCAACTTACTGGCACTCAATGCTGCCATTGAAGCGGCTCGAGCTGGTGAGCAAGGTAGAGGCTTTGCCGTGGTGGCTGACGAAGTGCGTACATTAGCAAGTCGCACAGGTAAAAGTACCGACGAAATTCAAGCCATGATCAGTAAACTACAAACCGGCGCACAAGCTGCTGTTGATGCAGTTTCGGCAAGCCAACAGCTATCAACCGAAACGGTTTCACAAGCGGGTGAAGCAAATAGTTCGCTTAGTGAGATTGAGCGACTTGTTTCTATTATCAAAGATATGAACAGCCAAATCGCCCGCGCTACCGAGCAACAAACTAGCGCCGCAGATGAGGTTAATTTACGAATTAATGAGCTTTCACAATCAACTGAGCAATCACTGTCGAATACCGAAGGGCTATCGAACGCCAGTGAAAACTTAAAGCAAAGCTCACAAGCGTTAAGTGATGTCGTTAACCGCTTCAAGCTCGACTAACACCACAAAAAAAGCCCCGCACTGCTGTGCGGGGCTTTTCATACTTAAAACTTAAAATTTATAGCTTTTAGCTTATAAACAATAACGAGCGAATAAGCTACTTACTGTTGCTGCGGTAGGCTTACCATGTTGCCAATCACCGCCTTCTACGCCGCTACCTGCGATGTCCATATGAACATACGGTAATGGCTTGGCAGATTCAGTACCATGTTTGTCTAAACCACCAACAATCGCTAAGAATGCCATTGGGAACTGGTGACCACGTGCAGTTACTGCAGAAGCGGCATTGTTACTTGATAATACATCATCAGCTAACGTGCGAGGACGAATGAAGTCATAATCTTCACGGCGGCTACGAGATACTTCGGCGCCATCTGCCCATAAATCGCCTAAGTCAGCAATTTGGCGCGAAATTTTCGCTGCACGAGCTGGACCATTTTCAACATACGCACTGTAAGGGCCCATCGCACGTGCTGCGTGGCCTGTTAGTGTTGCAACAGTGAATAACTCTGGATTTACTTCGTTTAAAGCGCGATCTTTCATTTCGCTTAGTAAGTCACCCATTGCTAAACGGCCTTCAGCATCTGTGTTACCGATACGAACACGAACGCCTTCACGGCTGGTAATGATTTCATCAGGAACAAAACAATCAGAACCAATTGAGTTACGAACTACGGCTAAATAAGCAATCACTTTTACGCCTTTTGGTGCAAAGTCAGCCACTGATTTCATAAAGCCAGCAACCGAAGCTGCACCGCCTTTATCACGGCTCATACCAGCCATAAAGCCACCCACTTTAAGGTCAGCACCACCGGTATCGTAAACTAAACCTTTACCAACAAACATTAGGGTGCGCTCAACGTCGCCTTCAGGAACATACTCTAGTTTTACAACACGCGGATGATGACGCTCAACAGCGTAGGATGCGCGCGCTACTGTGCTCATCATTGGGTAATCTTTATCGATAGTGTTGATATCTGCAATCACTTCAACAGACACCTTGCTACCAGCAAATAACTCAACGCAGTAATCTGCAAAACGCGGTGGTGCCATACGCTCAGGTTCTGTACCACATAAATCACGTGCAGCGTATTGACCCGCAGCAATGGCATTAAGTGCTTTGCTCATTGCCTCATCTGCACCCACTAGGCTAATTTGGCTAATTGGTTCAATTGCTTGGCCGTGGAACTCACGAGCTTCAAGTGGTTGCCATAGCGCTTGGCAAGCACCTAAATAAGCCACTTCAAGGGCATGCTTGTAACGGCTGTCTTGATTTACATTAGCAAGTAAAATTGCAGGCTGAGTGCTACCCGATGCTTTCGCCTCTAGTACACCTTGCTTTGCTGCATCAAAGTAACGACGTACATCATCATAATCACGGTTTAGAGGGCCTGTAGGCGCTAAAACAACGCGTTTAGAGTCAATTACAAGTAATGTCACTTGTTTGCCAATACGTGCGTCTACAGCTTGTTGAGCGCTAATAGCTTGGCTTAAGCTTGCGTCTGCTAAAGAAGAAAAATCATCACCGATAATAATCAATGCATCGTGATTTGAATCCGCTAATTGCGGGGCTGCAACTGCATGAGGGTATGCCATAAAAAAAGGTCCTGCTGTTAGAAACATAGGACCTTATTATCATTGATTTAGGGCGCTATTGCCAGCCAAGTAAGACAGCTTACGATATGGCTGGCAAGCTAAGTTTACTGCTCTGTAATGTGTGCTGAGTCTTTACGATGCTTAACAATCACAGACCAAGCTTCAAGCATAACCAGAACACTCACCACCAGTACTAACAAATCAAGTGTCACCAGTAACCAGTTGCCTTGTTGGTAGTACTCGCCAAGTTTAATAACCCCAGCAAAGAACGCCATAACTAGTACAAAACTCATTGGTATCAAAGTGTATTTAGCCGGGCGATTCGCTTTAATAAGCATTACCGAGATAACCAGTAGGGTTAAGCTTGCTAAGATTTGGTTAGTCGAACCGAATAATGGCCAAATAATCATACCGCCGCTACCATCAGCGCCACCAGCACCAAAGGCAAGCAGTAAACAGCTAAGTACTGCAATGAGTGTAGCTACAATACCATTACGAATGATGCTGATATTATAAATATCACCCCATTCTTGGATGATATAACGCTGCAGGCGCACGCCAGAGTCCATCGTAGTACCCGCAAACAAGACCACCATTACGGCAAGTAAGGTTGATGCCACCTCTTGCGAGATACCCCAACCACTTTCAATTAAGTTAGCGCCACCATTAATAAAGGCGCTCACACTACCGGCACCTAAGTGACTGTAAATTTCGTGCCACTCTTCAGGCGATACCGCAAGTGCAACACCACTTACTGCAACTAGCGTAATAAGCGCAAGCATACCTTCGCCTACTGCACCTAAGTAACCTACAAAGCGGCCATCGGTTTCTTTGTTCAACTGCTTAGAGCTGGTACCTGAAGACACAATACCGTGGAAACCCGATACCGCACCACAAGCTATGGTCACAAATAGCAATGGAATAATACTTGGTGTATCTACCGCCGTTTGAGTATTAAACGCAGGCGCTGTGATATCCGGCATTGACACAAACACCGCACCATAAAGTAACACTAAACCAACCAATAACTGCATACCGTTGATGAAGTCGCGAGGCTGTAAAAGCATCCATACTGGCAATAATGAAGCAATGGCTGCATAGATAAATAAGATAATGATCCAGTTTGCATTAGCACTTAAGCCAAACATTTCATCAGGTAATGAAATCGGCATGCCACTACCAAGGTAAATGGTGTAATAAAGGATCCCCACACCAATTAAACAAAGCGGAATTAACGACACTTTACGGCGTAGTAACTGGCCAATAACTAAGGCCACGACAATCGCAGACCAAGCAGGGAATACAGCGTTAGGTTGAGATACAAATGATTTGGCAATCACCACACCAAATACTGCATTCACCATCAGCAGCACTAAGAACACAACAATCATAAATAACGCACGGGTGCGTTTACCAATTACGCTTTCAGATAAAGCGCCCATTGATTTACCCTTGTTACGCGCACTGGCCCAAAGAGCCCCCATGTCGTGAACACCAGCAAAAAAGATAGTACCAAATACTACCCAAAGTACCGCAGGCACCCAGCCCCAATATACGGCAATCGCAGGGCCAACAATTGGCGCAGCACCTGCAACAGAGGTGAAATGGTGGCCCCATAACACAACTTTGTTAGTTGGCACATAGTCCACACCATCCTCAAGTTCATGAGCAGGTGTGACAAAATTATCATCCATTTTAAATATTTTTTCGGCGATGAATTTCGAATAAAAGAACCATCCGAACAACATACCGACTATTCCGAGCAGCACGATTACGACCGATTGCATAGTCATCTCTCTTATTAAGTTATAATGTTGTCTAAGGTGTTGAACTAGGCAGGCCTAGCACCCCAACTAGACACTAACAAACTTTCAAGCACCAAGGTGTTAACCTTTAGTCTAATATACTTAGCTGAAAATGCTCGTGAGCCTGACTCTTTATTCCGACACCTATCCCTAACAGGCGTACTGGCTGGTTGTTACCTCGCTCATAGGCTTTGCTCATTAACTCAGCAAAAATGCGTTCGTCTAATTGGTGATGGCTTTGATCGGCACTGGTAACAACAAAATTGGCAAACTTTACTTTTACCGATAATTTATTGATGCGGTTACTTAATTGCTGTTTATCAAGACGACGTGTTAATTCATCCATCAAGCGGGGTAACTGGCTTAAACACTCGTCTAAATTATTTTTGTTGTATTCATAGGTGTGCTCAACACTGAGTGACTTTCGTACTCGCTCAGTTGACACTTTGCCAACGTATTCCCCTGCACACTTTTGGTATAAGGACACGCCAAAATTACCGATGTGCTGCTGCATCCAATTAACCCCTTTCGCGCGCACATCAGCCCCAGTGTAAAGCCCTTTAAGTTGCAGCTTTTCTAATGTCACCTTGCCAACGCCAGGGATTTTACCAAGCGGTAAACTCGCTAAAAAGTCATCAACCTCATCAGGCAATACCACAAACTGACCATTAGGCTTATTTTCATCGCTAGCTATTTTGGCAATAAACTTAATTGGCGCAACGCCCGCTGATGCTGTTAGTCCTGTGGTGTCGTAGATTTCTTGGCGGATTTGCTGTGCCATCAGTGTTGCACTGCCTTTGCATGCGGTACTGTCGGTTACATCAAGGTAGGCTTCATCTAACGATAATGGCTCAATAAGGTCGGTGTACTTTGCAAAAATGGCGCGAATTTGCGTGGAGATCTCTTTGTAAACCTGCATTCGTCCCGGCACGATAACCAGATCGGGGCACAGTTGTTTAGCGTGATAGTTCGACATCGCCGAGCGCACTCCATATTTACGGGCAATATAATTAGCAGTTGAAAGCACCCCGCGACGACTATTACCACCTATAGCCAGTGGCACATTGGCAAGCTCAGGGTTATCACGCATCTCAACGGCTGCATAAAAGCAGTCCATATCGATGTGAATGAATTTTTTCATCAGGAACACAACAACTGTTTATATATACAGCTATTATATTTAAACTTCCTGAGAGTGCAAGCTAAGAGGTTTGGCTTGTTTGTTGGTTTGGTTTTTTACGGCTAATAAGCCGTGAACCAAATAACCAAAACGCGGCTTCTAATAACAAGCCCACGACAATTAAAGCGATAAATCCTGACATTGTGCCCATGCTATAACAGAGCAAAGCTAGAGCGAGTAAGATGAAAAGTACAATCCACTTTATCACCCTCAAGGTTAGTTGCTGCATAATTAAGGTCCTTTAATGTGTGTTCATTTTGCTCACACTTTACGTAAGCGTGAACTTATAAATCTAGCACAATCTACTGAGTTTTCTAATTTCCTTGAGCTAAAAGCAGCATATTGCTAACCTAAGTTTTCTCACAATCAATGAAGATTTACTATGCAATCGTTTATAGAACAACACCCTATCAGAACAAAAATTAATGTTGCATGGGGTGAAATGGATGCCCTACAGCACGTCAATAATGTGGTTTATTTTCGCTACTTTGAAACAGCCCGTATCGATTTTTTTACTCAACTAGGGTTTCTTAAAGATTTACAAGCAACAGGTGTGGGTCCGGTGATCAGCGAAAATAATGCTCGCTATAAACGCCCGGTGACATTTCCTGATACTGTGCATGTTGGTGTTAAGATTAGTGACATTGAACAAGATCGTTTTATGATGCATTACACTGTATTTAGTGAAAGCCAAGACGCAGTCACAACCATTGGCTCATCACAAGTGGTTATGTTTAATTTTAAAACAGGTAAAAAAGCGCAGTTAAATGATGAGTTATTAACTGCACTTAAAGCCCATTCTAGCGATTAACAAGGATCTATTATGCTTTATAGCCCACTTGGTCGAAGTGGTATTGATGTATCTCGTGTCTGCTTAGGTAGCATGACATGGGGGATGCAAAACAACCAAGCCGATGCCGATGAACAAATCGCCTATGCATTAGATAAAGGCGTTAATTTTATTGATACCGCCGAAATGTATGCCGTTCCACCTTCTCCAGACACCTACGGTAAGACAGAAGAAATCATTGGTAATTGGTTAGCGCGTAATAAAGACAAACGCGATGATCTTGTCATTGCCACTAAAATTGCGGGTAACGGCTTACCTTGGGTACGCGATGGAGGCGATATTACTCGCCAAGCGGTGGTTGAAGCCGTTGATGCATCTCTTAAGCGCTTACAAACTGAGGTTATCGATTTATACCAGTTACATTGGCCTAACCGTACATCACCGCACTTTGGTAAACAATGGCCAGGTAAAGTGTGCTTCTCAGAGGCTGACACTGATCAAAATATCGCGGGTATGTTAGATATTCTTGAAGGGCTGAATGACTGTATCAAGGCTGGTAAAATTAAGCACTGTGGTTTATCAGACGATACACCTTGGGGCATCAGCCAGTACTTACGCTTAAGTGAACAGCATAACCTTCCGCGTATGGTATCGATTCAAAACGAATTTAGTCTACTGCACGCCAAAGATTGGCCGTATTTGATTGAACAATGTATTCATGAAGATATTGCTTACCTACCTTGGTCACCACTAGGTGGCGGCATGCTAAGTGGTAAGTACTTAAATGGTGCTCGCCCTGAAGGTAGTCGTTGGACGCTAGTGCAACGTAATGGCCTATTTAGAGACACAGCACAATCACGCGCTGCGATTGCTGAATATGTTGAAATTGCTAACGCCTTTAATTTAACACCTTCACAACTCGCGCTTGCTTGGTGCGACCAAGTAGATGGTGTGAGTTCAACGATTATTGGTGCAACATCAATGACACAGTTAAAAGAAAATGTCGATGCTTTCTCAGTGCAATTAAGCGATGAAGCCAACGATAAAATCGCTGACGTATTTACCCGCTATCCGATGCCTTTCTAAGCAATTATTTGCATTATTATAAGCCTGTTACCTGACAGGCTTATTAATACTAATTTATTGTTTTTCTGTTTCACCTACAGGTTTATCCATACTTTAGTGTATAGTTGCTCATAGCATTTAACTTTGTAGGTAGTTGATGAGTAGATACGTAAAGCAAGTATTATGCGTGGTTGCAGGGATGTTGCTAGCCCCGATTACTCATGCCTCTGAAAAGCTCTCTATTACTTGGCTTGAAACTGATAACAAACCTTTCTTTCTTGATAAATCAGAGCAATATCCTTTTGGTGGCTTATGTAACAATATAACCGACCAGTTGATTGAAGCTATGCCAAACTTTAAGCACCAAAAATCACTATTACCACCAAAACGTTTGAGCAAATATCTCGACGAAGGACACCTTGCCTGCTATGCCTGTATGATCCATCGAGATAAAAAAACTAACCGTGCAACTTACTCAGTTCCAACCACAGTGTACCCACCGTTTAGCGTATTAAGTATTGAAGAAAAGGCGCTAAAGATTAAGCAAAAACACGGTAATCCAGTGTCATTAATCTCATTATTGACTGATGCAAATTTTATGTTTGGGCAAAATGATGCGCGTAAATTTGGCAGTAAGCTTGATACTATAGCGAAAAATACCAAGCTCTATGAAAGTGCAGCATTAAGTGGCACCGGCAGCCATGCAAACCAAGCGCTACTATCGCAGTTAGAGCATGGCTACATTGATTACACCATTGATTACCCATTTGTAGCTGATTATTACAACCAACAACACCAAAAGAATATTCAAAAGCTTACTATTGTTAACCCAGCCCAGAATGTGGTTTTTGGTGCCATAGGCTGCTCGACAAGCGCACCTAATAATTATGCCGAAAAAGTGCTAGCAGAAATTAATGAAGCACTGAAAAACAAGGTATTACCAAGTGAGAGATACCAGCAAAGCCAACGAGTTTGGCTCAAACAAAGCTTTCCTGAGTTTTCATCGTATTATCAGCGCTACATTTTAGACCCGCTTAAAGAGCCTGCCATTGATGAGATAACAACGTCTGCTGACCATCCATAAGTGTTACCGAAAAGGTTGAATTAGCGACTACCTTCCCTACTCCTTCAGGCGTGCCTGTCATAATGATGTCGCCATCTTCTAGGTCCATAAATTCACTGATTTCAACTAAGATTTGCTCTGCGTTATGAAGCATTAGCTTTGTATCGCCTAGTTGAATGTCTTTACCATCAATCTTTAGACTAAATAGATAGTGTAAGTTGGAATTAACAGCAACAAACTCAGTAAAAAGCGCTGAACCATTAAATGCTTTTGCACGCTCCCAAGGTAGGCCTTTTTCTTTAAGAGAGCTTTGTAGGCCTCGCTTAGTTAAATCAAGCCCAAGCCCAACCGCTGCCAGCTGCTTGTTTTTAACTAAAAAACAAAGCTCTGTTTCGTAATGTAAAGTCTCACCTAAGTGTTCACTATTGAGAGAATCGGTGATAGCACTATTTGGTTTTGCAAACAGCACCATATTTGTAGGCGTTTCGTTATTTAGCTCTGCAATATGCGCTGCATAATTACGGCCAACACAAATGATTTTACTAGGTAAAAACGTTTTATCTGCAAATCTAACCTTATGCATTATTCCTCCGTTAAGTAATTTATACCAAATAATGGCCTTTACATAAAAAAGGCTAACAGATGCGACAGCACCTGTTAGCCATGAGGAACATTAAGGGAGAAAAAAGTTAGTTGCAAGAAATAGCAGTATCGTTTTTCTTCGAGGTTGTCACATTCAATTTAGCAATCGATACGTGCCATGCACCTTCAGTGGCTAGCTGCCAAGGTGAGAACACTTGTCCAAGTTGCACACCTTGCTCTGCAAAGCAGCTCAAATCAATTGTCAGGGTTTGCCAATCATTTGCAGCTTTAACCTGCTTGCTAATATCAAATTGGCCGTCACAGTTTTCACCGCATTGCATACCCAGCATTAACGGCGCATCAGCAACTTGGTCTACCTTTATTTGCATTTCTAACTGCCCCGCTTTTTCAACATATGAACGAAGATCCGACGGGAACGCCGCCATTAATCTAACCGCAGCCGCTTCTTTACCATTAAAGCTGATTGCACGCGCATCTTCTTGCACGTCTTTATCAAAAGTTTTTACACTAACAGCGTTAAGTGCTGCACGACTACTAGTCATGGCTTGGAGCTCAGAACCACTTTGCAACTGTAGTGACCATGGTGCTTTTACGGCACGCTCAAATAGTACTAAGTCTTCTAATTTAGCGGCAACTTGTGATTTTTCGCTTAAGTCATCTGCTAATGTATTTTTATCTTGGTAAGTTAAACCAAAACCATAAGGCAGCAGTGGCGCGTAATCTTTATCGCCACGGTTTTGGTTACCTACTGGGTTATTTGGCCATGAGAAAGACAACTTACCTTTAAAGTCATGATTGATAGAGCCATCTTGCTTTTTAAAGATAACATCGCTGATTGCATCACCTTCACTACCTGGTAACCAAGTTGCGACAAAGGCATCACTGGCATTGAGCTCAGCATTCACCCACATTGGGCGGCCACTAATAAATAGCGACACTACAGGAATACCGGCATCTTTTAGCTTTTTAAGCAGGGCTAAATCAGTTTTATTACCGCGTTGGTATTCAAGGTTATCTAAATCACCATTACCTTCTGCATACGGTTGCTCACCAAACACCACAATCGCAACATCTGGCTTAGCTTCAAACTCGCCATCCACACTGTATTGAACCTGACCACCGGCTTGCTCAACCGTATTTTTTATCCCATCAAAAATTGAAGAACCACCCGGAAAGTCACTATTTTCGTTACCTGTGCCTTGCCATGTGATTGTCCAACCACCTGACTGCATACCAATGTTATCAGCGCCCTGACCGGCAACTAATACGTTTGAATTTGCTGATAGCGGTAACAACTGTTGTTTATTTTTCAGAAGAACCAGTGATTCACGCACTGCCTGTTTTGCAACTGCGCGATGCTCCGCACTGCCAATGATCTCTGTTTTACCAGAAAGCGGACGCTTAGCAGGGCTTGGCTTATCAAACAAACCTGCGCGCATTTTCACACGTAAGATACGTGTTACTGCATCATCGATGCGGCTTTGTGCAATTTCGCCACTTTTAACTTGCTTAATAAGGTTTTCGTAAAGAGGTTTCCATGCATCTGTCGGTACCATGTACACATCAAGACCGGCATTTGCTGCTTGCGCACAGTTGCCATTAGTACAACCCGGAATTTGACCGTGGCCGTTCCAGTCACCAACAACAAAACCATCAAAGCCCATTTTGCCTTTTAGTACGTCGGTAAGTAGGTATTTACTACCGTGAATTTTTTCACCATTCCAGCTATTAAATGATGCCATTACAGTTTGTGCGCCAGCACCTAAGCCGCCCACATACCCTTGCGCATGAATATCAAATAACTCTTGCTCAGATGCCGTGTTATTACCTTGGTCATCACCGCCTTCTGTTCCGCCATCACCTAAAAAGTGTTTAACCGTACTGATCACACGCTTATCAGATAAAAAGTCGTCATCAACCGCACCTTGCAACCCTTTAACAATGGCTGCCGAATATGCTTTCACAATTTCAGGGTCTTCAGAGTAGCCTTCATAAGTACGGCCCCAACGGTCGTCACGAACAACTGCGACTGTTGGTGCGAACACCCAATCGATGCCTGTTACCATCACTTCTTGCGCGGTAGCGGCTGCAATTTTTTCGATTAACTCAGGGTTGTTTGTTGCCCCTAAACCAATGTTATGTGGGAAGAGCGTTGCACCAATAACGTTATTGTGACCATGCACAGCATCGGTGCCCCACATAGTCGGAATTGAGCTGCCATCGAGCGAGTCATCAATTGAGGCTTGATACATTTTTTCAGCAAGATCAATCCAATCTGCGGCACTGGCATGCTTATCATTATTTGGGAATGCGCCACCGCCATTGAGGTAAGAACCAAAGCCGTATTTGCGCATATCTTCAACGGTAATATCGCGAATTTCTGGTTGGATCATTTGCGCAATTTTTTGCTCAAGGGTCATATTTGCCAGCATTTTCGCAATTTTTGCTTCCATTTCTGGATTTGCAGCAATGCCCGTTTCGATGTTTGGCCAAATTTCTTGCTCAGCGCCCACGGTTGCCACCTTATCTTGCCCAGTGCAAGCTGTCATGCTGGCGCCTGCCATCATTAACGAGAAGAGTGTGAATGTTTTTTTCAATTTCATTTTTACACCTATGAAGATTGCTGAGTCTGAGTCGATACTTTTGAGCCAACCAGCGCAAAGTAAGTAATGTATAAATAACATGCGATAGGTAAAAACAACGCCATTTGCACGCCAATAGAATCCGCTAATACGCCTTGTAGTAATGGAATAATCGCACCACCTACAATCGCTAAACATAAAATGCCTGAGCCTTTAGAGGTGTACTTACCAAGGCCATGTAGAGCAAGGCTGAAAATCGTTGGGAACATAATCGAGTTACATAAACCCACTAGTAAAATTGCCCACATAGCCAGGCTACCCTCACCTGTCATGGCAATAATTACAAGCAATACAGCTAATAAGCCATGGCACGCTAGTACCTTACCGGCATTAAATTTCTGCATTACCACTGCGCCAATAAAACGGCCAACCATGGCTCCTGCAAAATAGTAGCTAATATAATGCGCAGCTTCATTTTCAGGTAAACCAGCAATGTTATCTAGGGTCAAAAAGCCGACCAAGAAGCTGCCAATCGCCACCTCTGCGCCTACATACACAAAAATACCTACAGCACCTAGAATTAGGTGGCGGTAACGCCAAACACTGCCTAAATCAACAAAGTCTTCTAGGTCTTGGTGCGCCGCTTCGCTATCACTTTCTTTGCCTAGTTTTGGCAGTTTTAAAAATGCAAAGATAACTGCAAGTACCAATAAACTTAACGATAACATTAAATAAGGAAGCTTTACTTCTTCTGCAGTGGCTTGACTAACTTCTGATAAAATCAACCAACCACCAAAAATTGGCGCGACTGTTGTTCCTAATGAGTTAAATGCTTGTGTCATGGTCAAACGTGAAGACGCTGTTTTTTGTGGGCCAAGAACACTTACATAAGGGTTTGCAGATACTTGTAAAATCGTGATGCCAGAGGCCAGTACAAACAAAGCCAGTAAAAATAACTCATACACATGAGCAACCGCAGCTGGGTAAAACAGCGCACAACCAATGGCTGCTACCACTAAGCCGACAACAATACCAAACTGGTAACCAATACGACTGACCAACTTACCTGCCGGGATCGACATCACAAAATACGCACCAAAGAAGCAAAACTGTATGAGCATAGCCTGCGTATAGTTAAGTGAAAACATGTCTTTTAAGTAAGGGATTAATATGTCATTGAGACAAGTGATGAACCCCCACATAAAAAATAATGTGGTCAATGATGCCAGCGCAAAGTGCTGCTTTGGCATATCTGCTTGGCCTGCTGCAGCCGAAACAGGAGTTGATACATGAGCCATAATTTTCTTCTCTAGTTAATTATATTTATCAGTTTGTTACAGCAAACCCTGGTACTTAATCACTAACAACAAATAGCGAAAAATGTTGCAACATTAAATGTAAGCGCTTACATTTATAACATATAAATCATATTTAGCAATTTATTTGCAGAAAAAATGTAAGCGCTTACAGCCGAGTCAAAGCTCTAAATATTCAAGCCTTACACTAACCCGAAGGACGAGTATTAACTGTGTATAAATCAATTTCACTGTTACCAGATTCGGCTTTGCTCAAGCCAGAATTCACTTTTGGGGTGGCAACAGCCTCATTTCAGATTGAAGGGGCACGCGATAAACGCCTCGATTGTATTTGGGATACATTTTGCGAAGAGCCTGGCACCATTGCAGATAACAGCCATGGCGATGTAGCTTGTGATCATGTTGCACGCTGGCAGCAAGATATCGAGATGATTACAGATTTGGCTGTCGATGCTTACCGCTTATCTATTTCTTGGCCGAGAGTCATGCAGCAAGATGGCTCGGTTAACGAGCAAGGTATAGCGTTTTACGCTCAGCTATTATCGGCGTTAAAAGCACGTAATATTAAGACCTATGTCACCTTATATCACTGGGATTTACCTCAATACCTTGAAGATAATGGCGGTTGGTTAAATCGCGAAACGGCCTATAAATTTAAAGACTATGCCGAACTTGTAACTCAACATTTAGGCCATTTAGTTGATTCATTCGCCACCTTGAACGAGCCATTTTGTAGTGCCTACTTAGGTTATGAAGTGGGTGTACATGCACCAGGTATAAAATCGCAACAAGCTGGCCGACAAGCTGCGCACCACTTATTGCTTGCCCATGGTCTTGCTATGCAAGTATTACGTAAAAACTGCCCAGACACAGAAGCAGGTATCGTATTAAACTTCAGCCCGACCTACCCTTTAACCGCCGATGATAAAAAAGCCGCTGAGCTTGCTGATCAATACCACAACCAATGGTATATCAAAGCGGTTTTAGAAGGCGCTTATCCATCTTTATTTAATGATTTAGCTGATGAAGTTAAGCCAACTATTATTGCTGGCGATATGGCAATTATTAGTCAAGCCGTCGACTTTATTGGCGTTAACTACTATACCCGCATACACTACAAAAATACCGCTGATAACTGGTTTGAAGAAGCAAGCCTAACGGATGTACGTGTTACCGATATGGGCTGGGAAGTTTACCCACAAGGCTTAACTGAGCTTTTGGTATCATTGCACCAGCAATATGACTTACCAAAAATGTACATCACCGAAAATGGCGCAGCCATGGCCGACACACTAGAAAACGGTGAAGTGAACGACATCGAGCGGGTAGATTATTATCATACTCACTTAAATGCAGTGTGTGATGCAATTAGAAAAGGCGTCGATATTCAAGGCTACTTTGCGTGGAGCTTAATGGACAACTTTGAATGGGCGTATGGCTACGAAAAGCGCTTTGGGTTAGTTTATATTGACTACCAAAGCCAACAACGCATTTTAAAAGAAAGCGCAAAACAATATCGCGCGCTGCTCAAACAGCGATAAAAATAACAACAATCGAGAACACACATGCTGACAAAAAGAGAAAAAATAGCCTACGGATTAGGCGATACAGCAAGTAATATCATCTTTCAAACGGTGATGTTATTTTTAACTTTTTTCTATACTGATATCTTTGGTATTTCACCCGCGATTGTTGGCACCTTGTTTTTGGTGGTGAGAGTCGTTGATGCAATTACCGACCCATTAATGGGAGCCTTAACCGATTCAACCCGCACTAGGTGGGGAAGCTATCGCCCCTACTTACTCTGGCTTGCTTTACCATTTGGGGTGATCAGCATGATCACCTTCACCACACCAGACCTGCCTGAGTCAGGCAAAGTCATTTACGCGTTTGTCACTTACACTTTGCTAATGCTGGTTTACACCGCGATTAATATTCCTTACTCAGCGTTAGGTGGGGTATTAAGTGGCGACCCTAAAGAGCGAGTATCCATTCAATCTTACCGCTTTGTGTTTGGTATGCTGGGCGGCTTAATTGTCAGTGCCTGTACTTTGCCTTTGGTAAATTGGCTTGGCAAAGGTGATAACGCAACGGGCTACCAACTCACTATGGCTTTAATGAGTGGCTTTGGGGTGATCTTGTTTTTGATCTGTTTTCGCTTTACCAAAGAGCGCGTAGCAGCTCATAACAACTCATCGTTGAGCTGGAAAACCCGCATGAACACGTTATGGCAAAATGGCCCATTCAAAGTGCTGTGCTTTGCTGCATTTATGCTGTTAACCAGCATGGTACTTCGCACTACCCTTGCCATTTACTATGTAAAATATGTACTTGGTGAAGCAGAGCTGGTCACCTATTTTGTTACCATCGGCATGATAGGTAATATTCTTGGCTGTGCCTGTGCAAACCCACTCAGCAAACGCGTTGATAAGAAAACCGCCTATATTCGGTTGCAATATATCTCAGCGGCAATTAGTTGCGTGGCATTTTGGTTGCCGGGCGAACAACTAATACTTGCCTTTGCCGTATACTTTTTATGGTGTTTCTTCACGCAAATGGCAACCCCGCTATTATGGGCAAAAATGGCCGACACCATAGATTACGGGCAGTGGAAAACCGGTGAAAGACTCACAGGCCTAGTCTACGCAAGCGTGGTCTTTTTTATTAAACTTGGTCTTGCCCTTGGCGGTGCCATTGCTGGCTGGTTACTGGCATTTTATGGCTATGAAGCCAATACAGAACTAAGCGAACATACGCTTTCAGGTATCTTAATTTCGTTTACCCTTTACCCAGCAATAGGTAGTATGCTTGTCGCATTTATCATGAAAAGGTATATTCTGGATAACCAAACGGTTGAGCAGATCAGTGCCGATTTATCGTTAAAGCAGCATCCATAACTTTGTTTAGAAAGGAATAACATGGCCACCATTTACGAGGTGTCGAAACTTGCAGGTGTTTCTCTTGCAACCGTTTCACGAGTAATGAACAACAACGCAAATGTCAGTGATGCAACTCGTAAAAAGGTCACTGCCGCAATGGATGAGCTTGGCTATAGACCTAACTCAATTGCTCAATCATTGGCATCAAATTGCTCGAACAGTGTTGGCCTACTGGTCTCTGAATTACAAGGTCCGTTTTACGGGCCAATGATGAGTGGCATTGAAAATACCTTTCGTAACCAAGGCAAGCATTTGATTATTGCCGCGGGTCACAGTGATGAAGAGCGTGAAAAGCAAGGAATTGAGTTTTTAATTAGCCGTAACTGCGATGGCCTTATTTTACATGTTGAAGCGGTCAGCGACGATTACCTTATAAAACTCAGTAAAGGCCGTACGCCGTTTGTATTGATCAACCGCTATATCAGCGAACTCAGTGACCGCTGTATTTTGCTTAACAATATTAAAGGTGGTTACTTAGCTGCTAAGCATGTGTTAGAACAAGGTCATAAAGAAATTGCCTACATCAGCGGACCGCTATGGAAACGAGATGCTAAAGACCGCTTAGAAGGTCATAAACAGGCTCTTGCTGAGTTTAATATTGAGTTTGATGAAAACCTATTATTCCAAGGTGATTTCATGGAAGCGAGTGGTTATGAAGGTTTAAAAGCACTTCATCAACAAACGCATCCATTCACAGCACTCATCTGTGCCAATGATGAAATGGCAGTGGGTGCCATGGCAAGCGCGCGTGATTTAGGGTTAACTTTACCTAAGCAATTGTCGATTATGGGTTACGATAACGTATTTTTCACCCGTCACGTATACCCGCAATTGAGCACGATTAATTATCCCATAAATGAAATGGGTCGTATGGCAGCGGACTGGGTGTTAAATCATGTTTATCAAAAACAAACCCCACCTCTACAAACGCTATTTGAACCAGAACTGATAGTTAGGCATTCAATTAGCCGCCAATCAGCTCAGATAACAAGCCAAGGTTAATAGGCTTTAATAACACTTGTTCAATCTCAAGTTGTTCAATTTTTTCTGGCTCTGGCTCTGCGCCACTAACGATGACTAGATTTAAGTCAGGGTGGCGCTGTTTTATCTCATGGGCTAAATCAAGCCCTTCGCCATCGGGCAAGTGCATGTCGAGTAACACTTTAGCAAAGTTTTGATCATCACTCAGTGTCGCAAGACACGCTGCACAACTTGGTGCTATAACAGTTTCAACACCTAAACTTTCCAGCAGTAATTGAGTGATTTGCGCCGCATCACTGTCGTCTTCAACCAGTAAATAGCGCGTGCTTTGTAATGTCATTTCAGGGCTGTCGTCTTGCTCAACCACAGGTGCAGTATTGCCTTCGCAAATATAATGATTGAGCACTTGGTAAAGCAATCCAGAATCAACCGGCTTGGCAATCATATCGTTAAAACCAAGCGCGCTTAACTCAGTTTTCACCCCTTTCATGGTAGCGGCAGTGAGTGCGATAATTGGTCCTGAATAACCCATTTTACGTAGCTCTATAGTGGCCTCTTTACCGCCCATAACCGGCATATGCAAATCAATAAATACAATATCAAAAGGCTTACCCGCTTGCTCTGTACTGGCTACTTTTTCAATCGCTTGTTTACCATTTTCAGCATACTCAACTTCTGCGCCGGTACTGGTGATCATATGGCCAACAAGATTACGTAAATCTTTTAGGTCGTCGACTACTAACACTCGCCCACTTGTTTTAAGAGTTGCTAGTTTTTGCTGACAATCGGGGTTTGAATCAAAACTCAGCACTTGGCGTTCAATATCTCGAATATTGCCAGGGTAAATCGAAAGGGTAAATTCAGAGCCCACCCCTTGCGTTGATTCAAGTTCAATAGAGCCTTGCATACGGCTAAGTAGCTCTGAACAAATAGCAAGACCAAGCCCTGCTCCACCGACATCTCGTGATTCTACATCAGCAATTTGTTCAAATGGTTTAAAAATCAGTGCTTGTTTTTCGGCTGGAATACCAAGGCCAGTGTCTTTAATGCTAAAAAACAGCATTTCTCGTTCATTAACCCAAGCAGTCCAAGCACGCACTGTGATCTCGCCTTGGTTGGTAAACTTGATTGCGTTGTTTATGATGTTAATTAGGATTTGGCGTAACCGCGTAGCATCGGTG
This sequence comes from Pseudoalteromonas shioyasakiensis, assembly GCF_019134595.1. Classification (NCBI taxonomy): domain Bacteria; kingdom Pseudomonadati; phylum Pseudomonadota; class Gammaproteobacteria; order Alteromonadales; family Pseudoalteromonadaceae; genus Pseudoalteromonas; species Pseudoalteromonas shioyasakiensis. The sequence continues at coordinate 2,996,294 of NZ_CP077770.1, forward strand.
TTTATTACTAAAGGCAAAGCTTGCTGTGACTCAAATTTAAGCGATAAACCTTTATCAAGCGCTGAAACGTGCATTAAGGTATAAACGTCAGCCATTAAGCTATCTAGGTTGACATCACTGCAGTTTAGCTCAAGTTTATCGGCAGCAATTTTTGATAGGTCGAGCACATCATTAAGCAAACTCAGTAAGTGTTTACCATTTCGGTAAATCACACCCAACTCATTTTGAGCGTGCTGGTTCTTACCGCTTTGCATCAGTAACTCGGTGTAACCCAAGATAGATGATAGTGGTGTGCGTAACTCATGGCTTAAATGAGCCAAAAAGCGGTCTTTAGAGCGGTTTTCAGCTTCTGCTTTTAAACGCTCAACACGCTCATCTTCAACATCTCGGCGAGCTAAAGCGTAGCGTATAGCACGGGCAAAGCGGCTAGAGTTCATCTCGCTTTTAACCAGATAATCAACCGCACCGGCATCGAGCGCTGCAGAATCTAAGGCTTCATCTGATTGCCCGGTTAGCATGATAATCGGGCCGCGAAAGCCATTTGCCACAGCCCGTTTTAGTACTTCGAGACCATCTGATGCACCTAAGCGATAATCTAACAAACAAATATCATGTTTGTTTTCGCTAAGCACACTAATGGCCTGTTCAGGGCAACTTAACCACTCAACATCGAATGTATGGGAACCTAATTGGTCTAGGTAGTCGCAAGTAAGAATATAATCGTCTTCGTCGTCTTCTACTAAGAGTAATCGGGTTACCTTATCTAACATTCTTGTTCCTTATACCAGTTTGCTTAATTAAGTATTATTGCTAATTGGTATTAATCGTTCTGTGATGTTGGCAGCTCTACAAACTCTACCCAGTATTTTCCTAATGTTTGCATTAACTCAACTAAACCTTCAAAAGTAACCGGTTTAGTGATGTATGATGCAGCGCCTAAATCGTAACCTTTAACCATATCTTCTTCTTGTTTTGATGTGGTTAAAATCACAACCGGAATCCCCTTTAAGTTAGGGTTGGCTTTGATGGCTTGTAATGCTTCTCGGCCATCCATACGCGGCATATTTAAATCGAGTAAAATCAAGCCCGGACGAGGCGAGTTTTCTTTTTCACTAAATTTGCCTTTACGCTCAAGGTATTCAAGCAGCTCTACACCGTCTTCAACAAAAAATAGTTCGTTCAGTACACGGCTTTCGGCCAATGCATCTTGGGTTAATAAACGATCATCTTCGTCGTCATCAGCCATTAAAATGGTAATTGGTTTAACTTTATTAAGTGGCATTACGCCTCTCCTTGTAATGTGAAAAGCGATGCTTCCACGGGTAATTTAATAGTGAAGCTTGCACCCTCACCAACGCGACTGCTTGCGGTTATTTCTCCGCCATGACGCTCAACAATACGACGACAAACCGATAAGCCTATGCCAGTGCCTTTATATTGAGAACGACCATGCAGTCGCTGAAACGGAACAAATATTTTTTCAAGATACTCTTCAGAAAAGCCGATGCCGTTATCTGAAATGGTAATAACTTCCCACTCCACATCGCTATTATGATTTTCGCTAAATTCTGACGTTCGCTGGTATGTAATATCAATCACAGGCGCAACATTCTCCTGTCTAAACTTCACTGCATTAGAAAGAATATTTAAGAACAATTGCAGCATTTGGCTTGGATCGGCTTGAATATGCGGTAAAGTATCAAGATTAACTGTGGTTTCAGATTCTTTTATCGCAATTTCAAGATCATCAAGAACTTCCGCAACAACTTCATTTAAATCAGTATCAGTAAAATCTTTACCACGGGTGGTTACGCGTGAGAATTCAAGCAGATCATTGATTAAATTAGACATACGCTGCGCCGCATTTTTCATCCGGCTAATATAGTCGATGCCTTTTTCACCAAGCTCATCTTTAAACATCTTTTCAAGCCGGTCACTGAAAGCTTGGATCTTACGCAGTGGCTCTTGCAAATCATGACTTGCAACAAAAGCAAAGTCTTCAAGCTCTCTGTTTGAGCGGCTTAGCTCATCTGAATAGATAGTTAGCTCTTGCGTGCGCTCTGCAACCTTTGCCGCTAGGTTCTCGTTTTGGTTTTCAAGTTCAGCTCTGTACTTAGCTTGGTTACGTAAGTTGATACGAGTTAATACAAACATACCTATAATCAATAAGGTACTGGTCATAGCCGTAATAGCAAATGTTAGCTTAGCATCATCTTTGATTTGCGAGAGCTTCGCGAACTGCTCTATCTTAAAATTAAGCTCTCGCATTTGTATTTCATCAACTGCTTCACGGATTTCTTTATATAGATCTCGACCTTGGTCTGTTAGTAACAAGCGGCGAGCTTTAACGTCTTTATTCGCCAAAGCCAGGTCAGTTGTTTTAGTCATTACCGCCACTTTGTCGTTTACTAAATGTATTAAACGAGCAATGCGGTCTGCTTGCCCTTCAATTTCTGAATGCAAGCTTTTCACAAGCATAATCTGCGCTTGCATTGACGCAATTGCATCATTGTAAGGCAGTAAATAATCCTCACGGTCACTAAGTAAATAACCACGCTGACCTGACTCCGCTTGCACTACAGATAAGTGCAGTCGCTCTATCGCAGTATTAAGTGAATTGGTGTTATCGAGGCTATTTTGCGTTTCTGTCAATGACCGGATGCTATCAAGGGCTAAAAACGCATTAGCCACCACAATACATAGCACCACAGCTATAAAGCCAGCCCAATTGACCGCTATCTTTCCTTTTTGTTTTTGCATTTACTTCCTAATCTATGAGTGCTTAATCAGCTGTGTGAGTGTCACTTATTTCTTGCAAATGCTCACTACACTGCTGACAATTAGCTATTATTTTATTTAATGCCTCTAATGCTTTTTGTATTGGCATATCATTTTCTAATACGAGCTTAACTAACTCTGCATTCATTGAAATACGGTTCAGCGGCGCACGGGCATCGTGCACCATTTTTCGTAAAGACTCGTTATTATTCATAGCTATCCTTTTATTTGTAGTCGCCAATGCCTCCATAAGCATTTAAACGGTTATAAAGTGTTTTAGTACTGATCCCCAGCATTTGTGCTGCAATAGTCTTATTACCTTGTACTTTATCTAAAGTAGCGTGGATCAATTCTTTTTCAACTTCTTCAATGGTTTGCCCAGCAACAACTTGGTTTGCTTGGCTCTCTTTATTCACTTTAGAAAATGGCGACTCTAGCGATTCAGGTAAAGTAATAGCAGTGCCTTTAGGGTCACTCATAATAAAGGCGCGGTGAATGGCGTGACGCAGTTCACGCACGTTACCTGGCCAATCATGGGCTTCAAGCTCTTTAATTTGCGCCGTTTGCCATTTAAAGTCGGTGCCGTTTTCTTCATTTAGCTGCTCTAAAAAGGCATTTGCAAGCAGTGGAATATCTTCTTTTCGCTCACGAAGTGGTGGAATATCAATAGGGAATACTGCTAAACGAAAGTAAATGTCTTCACGGATAACATTGTTTTGCGCAAGGTCGGTCAAGGTGCGGTTGGTTGCAGAAATAACACGGCAATTTACTGCTTGCTCTTTTGTGCCACCCACTCGGGTTACTTTTTTGCTTTCAAGTACACGTAGTAAGTTTGGCTGCATATCAATTGGCATTTCAGTCACTTCATCTAAAAACAAAGTACCACCAGCAGCTTGTTCAAACACACCCTCTTTACGCGCAATAGCCCCTGTAAACGCGCCCTTTTCATGACCAAACAATTCGCTACCGATCAGCTCTTTTGAAAATGCACCACAGTTGGTTGCCACTAACGGACCATCACACTCAGTCGCATTGTGTATCGCCTGCGCCACTACTTCTTTACCGGCACCACTTTCACCCATCAACATTACATTGGCAGAAGTGGCCGCAACACGTTCAATCATAGTGTAAAGCTTTTGCATCACCTCAGATTCACCTATCAGGGTGCCAAAGTGGCGTTTTATTGCTGGCGTTGATTTTTTCTTAGGGGTCGCTTTTTTCGGGTTGAGTACACGCTCAATGTCTTCGCGTTGCAGTGGTTTGACTAGGTGGCCTACATTAGGCTCACACATTTCCGCCAGCTTACCTTTTACTGAAGGGTGCCCTGAAATTAACGTAACACGAGGCGATTGACCGATTGCTTTTAAATGCTCTAGTAAATGCAGACCGCTGCCATCTGGCAGCATGAAATCTAAAAAGACATGATCAAACGTATTGTTTTCAAACCATTGCTCCGCTTCAGCAAGGTTAGCTGCGGTATTTATATTGTGCCCGAGGAACTCAACTATGTGACAAACTACATCGCTAAATTCACTGTCATCATCGACTAAAAGTACGTTTAACATATTCATTCTCTAAGCTTTTTCTATCATTCTACGCAAAGTTTTTTCGAAAATAAAACTAAACAGGATAGATACCTAAATAGTTCTTAATTCCAGTTATATTACCTTATTAGTTTCAATTTGGGGTAAGTATAATGAATTAAATTCGGAAAAAAGGTTATTATGGCGAGTTCAATATTAAGCCAAGCTGTACTTGCATTAATTTAGAGTTGTAATTCCATGAAGTTATTAAGAAAAGTAATTCACCCAAGTTTAAGTAATGACTATGGTACGGTGTTCATTCGTCACACTGCCCGCGCCATTGTTTTAAAAGATGAACAAATACTACTTTATATACCGCCCGTTATGATGACTACAGCCTACCTGGCGGTGGCGTTGATGAAGGCGAAAGCATTGAGCAAGGACTCCTGCGAGAGTTACATGAAGAAACGGGTGCACTACAAATTCAAATAAAGCAGCCATTAGGATTATACGAAGAAATCAGGCCTTGGTATAAAGACGACTTTGATTGTGTTCATATCAAGTCCTATTGCTACTTCTGTGAAATTAGCGATGAATTTGCAGATCCTAAAATGGAGCATTACGAAGTGCAAAATGGCATGCACCCTAAGTGGGTGAATATTTTTGATGCCATCGCACACAACGAAACCACCATGGCAATGAGTGAAAAACAGGGCCTATCGATTCAGCGCGAAACCTTTTTATTAAAGCTCATTGTTGACACTATTTAAGTTACTTTACATTACTTTACGCAACCATCAGATATTGTGGCAGTCTATATTTATAGTTAAAACCAATTATGAGAGTAAACCATGAGTAAAGTAGCCCCCCTTTCAAAGCCAACCATCCTTTTACATTGGACCGTTGCCATTTTGTTTATCGGCGTATTCGCGATGGGCATTTATGTTGCTGATTTTGCCGAGCCACCCGCTAAATTTACTTATATGGGTTGGCATAAATCAATGGGCTTAGTGGTATTGTTTTTTGCCATCGCAAGGCTTATTTGGCGTATTAAAGAAGGTGCATTACCCGCGACATCTGCAATGCCTAAATGGCAAACAGCGATTGCCCACCTCACTCATGGCTTATTATTACTTGCAACTCTAGCTATGCCGTTATCTGGTTTTATCATGAGCTATACGGGTGGTCGTGCAATTAGCTTCTTTGAGTTTGAATTATTAAGCGCACCAGAGAAAACACCTTGGCTTGCTGATGCAGGCAGCTTTGTGCATCACAGTTCAGTGCTTATCATTGTGGTGATTTTAGCCTTACACATTGCCGCAGCACTTAAACACCAGTTTGTTGACAAAGATGGCATGCTGAGCCGCATGCTAGGTAAGTCTTAAATCAAATTTAAGCGGGCTTAGGGTGAGCATAAAAGCGCCATAAGCCCACTAAGTTACTTATTAAAAAAACCGTTTCCATAAGCACTGCCAATGGTGAAAAAACCAAGATGTTATGGACTATCCAACCAATCGTGCCAACAATCATCAGTATGCGTAAGGTAAAATCTTTGCCTTGGAATGAAGCATAAGTTTGCAGTAACGTTGCCGACAGCGCGATAAAGCTAACCCAGCTTTGCCAAGTAAATAGTACTGCGCTAATACTCAAAAGCATAAAAGCTATCATCACCCAGGTTTTGCGGGCAAAAATACAATAGCCATAACGTAGTGCTGCAATCAGCATTAAACATGCAGCGCTGAAGTTATCGAGCAGCATAAAGTGCACAGATGTCAGTAAAACCGAGCTAAATAAACAAGCTAAAATTGCTTGCCTTTGTTTAAACTGAAATGAAGCTAAATCGAGTAATGTTGCAATGGCAACTAAGCACTGAGATAAAATAAACATAACGACTCCTGAAAAATCAGCAGTGTAATATTCACTATTTTGCTGCGCCTTAACTTAAGTTAAGACGCCGTCTAATTCGCGATAAAGAAATCGCAGAGATCCCTAAATACATTGCAACCTCGTTTAAACTCAGTTGTTCAAGCCAATGCGGCTTTTGTTCTAGTAAATATTGATAACGCTGCTCAGGGGTATTGAGTAATAAAAACGCTTCTTTTGCTTCTTTAAACAATAATTGCTGACTAATTAGTTTATGTTTTATTGCTTGCCAGTCGGTACTATCAAATAAAGCCAAAGGCACCTTAATAAGCTCAGCATCACGTATTACTTTAAGCTGGTAAAGCGCTGGGGTTTTGGTTAACCAGTTACCGTAGAGCAGTGCAAATTCATCTTGAAAATAGAACTCTTTACACTTTTGCGTGCCTTGCGATGATGCATGTAACGCCCCAAGCACCCCAGATATAATTAAGTAACCTGCATCTTGTTCGTCGCCTTGCTGTAATAAAACATCACCTTTAGCGTAACGCCTTATAGCGTATTGCCCTGCAAGCTTGTTACGAAATTCACAGGCTAGCTGATGATAACTATCACCGAGTGGAAGTAACTGGGTATCAGTCAAGATTGCCAACCTTGCATTAGTAGTTCAGTAATTTGCTGGGCGTTAACTCCTTCTCGAACCACAAAGCGCTCACCACACCAAAGAGGAGAAAAACCACTGTCGCCTTTAGCCTCTGCTTTTAAGCGTAATGCCGTCATCGCAATCGACGCATACGGAAAAGGCGGCGCTTGCTCTGGCATCGCGCCTAACTCTTGCATCACTCGATTGCTAACTCCTCGTGCTGGGCGGCCAGAGAATAAGGTCGTCAATTCAGTTGAATTTGTCTCAGCCGTTTTTAATACTTCACGATGTAAAGCACTTGTTGTGGCTTCTTCACAGAGTAAGTAAGCGCTCCCCACTTGGACTGCTGCTACACCTAATGCTTGGTACTGAGCTACATCTTCTGCTGTGCAAATTCCACCCGCTGCAATAACCGGTATTTCAAGCTCAACACACTCTCGCACTAATTGCACAGTGGTTGATTGCAGCGATAAATCCATCGATAAAAAATGGCCGCGGTGGCCGCCTGCTTCAATCCCTTGTGCAATAACCGCATCGGCACCATTTGCTTGTAACCAGCGCGCTTCATCTAATGTTGTAGCTGATGAAAGAACCGCTCCGCCCCACGCTTTAATCTGAGAAACAATCTCTTTACTTGGCAGACCGAAGTGAAAACTCACAACAGCGGGCTTATAAGGCGCGATAATATCTATCACTTTTTGATTAATTGGCTGGCGTGAAGCGTTACGGGTAAATTGTGAGGCATCGACAGCAAACTCATCAAAATAAGGCTCAAGCACATTATGCCAAGCAGTTTGTTGAGCCAGTGTATAGCCAGATGTTTGATGGCAAAAGAAATTAAGGTTGTACGGCTTGTCCGTATGCTGACTAATGTAATCAAGCTCTGAGACAAGCTGCTCAGCCGAGAGCATAGCGCAAGGTAACGAGCCAAGCCCCCCTGCCTCACACACAGCCACTGTCAGCTTGGCATTTTGCACACCCGCCATCGGCGCTTGAATAATCGCAAGTTCGGTATTTAACACAGAATTTGTCATTACATATTCCTTGTAAGTTTTGCAGCCTGTTGCAGTTTTTACAGAAAAAGAGTACCTAGTTAAAATCAAAATAAAATAAAAACCAATTAAATCAGACAGCTAGTTCAGCAAAAAAATAGGTATTAGCCTTGCAAACCTTTTCCTACAATTTTGTAAGGAGATAATGATGACTGATACTGTTACTACAATCAATCCAGCCAATGAGCAAACCTTAAATACGTATAATTTATTGTCATTGCAACAAGCACAGAGTGAAGTTGACCAATGTCATCAAGCTTTTTTAAAGTGGCGCACCACATCCCATGAGCAGCGCGCTAAATTACTCAATCAACTTGCACAAGTGATAGAGTCAAATCAGCAAGAATTAGCCCAGTTGATGACCGATGAAATGGGTAAGATATATCAACAAGGCCTACAAGAAGTTGAACTTTGCGCTGCAATTTGTCGCTATACCGCAGAGCAAGGGCCAAAAGTGCTTGCTGATGAAAGCCGTGATATGCAAGACGGTCGTGCAATTATTAGCTACCAACCAATCGGTGTCGTTTTAGGTATCCAACCTTGGAACTTCCCGCTTTATCAAGTTATTCGCTATGCTTGCGCGAATATCATGGCGGGTAATACCACGGTGCTAAAACATGCTGGCAATGTATTTGGCATGGCCGAAAAAATTGAGCAATTATTTACTCAAGCAGGCTTTGATGACTATTGCTTTAAAAACTTATTAATTGACGGCAAAACCGCAAGCAAACTTATTGAGCACTCAGCTATTCGAGGTGTGACATTTACTGGTAGCGACGAAACAGGCAAAAAAGTTGCTGAGCTTGCAGGTAAACATGTTAAGAAAACCGTACTTGAACTTGGCAGTAACGATGCCTATGTTGTACTTGATGATGCTGACTTAAATACCGCGATTACCGCATGTACACAAGGGCGCTTGATCAATAACGGGCAAACCTGTGTTGCAGCAAAACGCTTTATTGTTGTTGATGCTTTATACGATGATTTTAAAGCCTTAATTAAAGAGCAATTTGAACAAGTTGTTCTTGGTGATCCTAATGATGAAAAAACCACGCTCGGTCCAATGGCCCGTAAAGATTTACGCGATAAACTTCATCAGCAAGTGACTGATTCAGTAAATGCAGGTGCGAGCATTGTTACCGGCGGTAAAGTTGCTGAGCACACAGGCTTTTATTACACCCCGACTCTGCTTGAAAACATTAAACCGGGCATGCCCGCCTATGATGATGAATTATTTGGCCCTGTAGCATCGCTTATCAGGGCAAAAGATAATGATGAGGCTATGCAAATTGCTAATGACTCTCGCTATGGTCTTGGTGGCGGTATTTTCTCAAAAGACGAACAAGCAGCCATTGAGCTTGCAAAGCACCATTTTGATACCGGCATGGTTAATATTAATGGCTATGGTCTTGCGCAGCCGAACTTACCATTTGGTGGTGTAAAAGACAGTGGCTATGGCCGTGAACACGGCGGCTTTGGGCTACGTGAATTTGTTAATATCAAAACCATTATGGTCAACGACTAACCACAAAAAAAGGGCTCATTAGAGCCCTTTTTCATATCTGATTGTCATCACTTTTCAAACATTGGTACTTGCTGCTTGGAGGCTGATGGCATTTTTAACTCATCCACTGCTTTTTCTTTATCAATCTGCTCTTGTTGTTTTTGATTGTCAGAATCGGGGTTATAAACAAGTTCAGTAAGTAGTGCAAAATGATCTGAGCCATATTTTGCCAAACGCTCAATGCGCTTAACACTAAACTCATTACTATGAAAAAGGTGATCAAGCGGCCAGCGCATAAAGAAATAACTGGCATGAAACGTATTAAAAAAGCCTCTCCCTTTACGTGGGTCTAACAAACCACTAATACGCATGAACAAGCGGGTACTACGCGACCATGCAACATCATTTAGATCACCGGCAACGATACAAGGTCGCTGTCTGTTTTTAAGTGCTTTCGCTAAGATTATCAACTCAGTATCACGGGGTCGTGAACTGTCTTCTTCTGTTGGACTCGGAGGAGCAGGGTGAATAAAGTGCCCTTGTACTTCTACACCATCTGCATCTTCAAACAAAATATGGATTGAGGGGATATCGCTTTCTATAAGCTCACAAACTTGCTGTTGTTTGATTTTAAACTTGCTGTACAAGTGCATGCCATAACGATTATCTTTTGGGCAGTACACTCGATATGGGTACTCTTGTTCTAAACTGCTCAGTTTATTTTGCCAAGTTTGATCAGACTCTAACGTAATTAGGAAATCAGGTTGATGCGTTTTAACTAAACCAATGAGTTTGTCATATTCGGTGTTCGACATCAGTACATTTGCCGACATAATACGAATACTGTGCTTATCGCTTTTATTGCTTGAGGCAACTTCTTTATTAGCTAGTCTTGTATAAGGGTAAATCCAGCCAACTTGCAATAGCAGCACTAGGATACTAGCCAAAGCACAACCAATATAAAGCGCGGAGCCCGTACGACTGATTAAATAGCTTGCAGCAATTAAACTTGCACAAGCAAGGTAAACCACTTGTAAGCGTACAAAGTCACAACTACGAATTAAGTAATGTTGGGAGTATGAGAATGGCAATAAGGTAACTATCAGTAAAGCTAATACAACCGCCCCTAAAGTAATTATCATTAACTTCCCTCGTTATGTTTTTATTATCTTACAAGTCTAGCATTTACGTCTGAACAATATATTAAAATTAATAAAAAAGCCGCTAAGCGGCTTTTGACAGGATTAACGATGGCGAGTAACGATTGATAAAATCTCTCGCGTATCGTGTACTAGATGAATAAGGCGGTCATCGATTTCGATGGCAATAATCCCATTTCGGTCGCGACGTTTAATCACTCGCCCATGACGATATATATCACGGTCAAGAATATCACCATGGTGATAACGCTTATACCAACCTGGTGGTAAGCCACCACCATGCCCTACTTTTTTGTATAAACCGGGTGGTAAATCACGGTAGCTGTAACGGTCGTATCTATCGTAACGATCATGTCTGTCATGATGGTGATGTTTGTGGTGTTTTTTATGCTTTTTATGCTTTTTACGTTCGTGCTTATGTTCGTATCTATCATGGTCACGATCATGTTTCGCGTTTGCTTCCATAGGCATCAAACTCAAACCTAAAGCGGCAACTGAGATAGTAAGTAATTTGTTCATAATAGAGACCCTTAACGTTTGCTCTTGATAAAAAGCCTAACGTTTTAGCCTGAATCATAGATGAAGGGTTACAATTTAAAAACACAACTGTTTACATATCAACACATTAGAAAGCCAATCTTTACATTTCTTTAAACTACTTTGGCACTATTTAAGAAAAGCCGGGTCTGAGTTACAGTTCCGTTTTGAGCGTTTGTCGTTATATTTGCAACATAAACAAACGCTTCCTCACTACATAATAAGGATAATTTATGAATCTACTAAAATGGTGTTTGGTCATTAGCATTACTGCACTAACGGGCTGTAGTGCCATGATGAGCCAATATGGCAATCAAAAAACGCAATCAAGTTCATTGGTTGAGTACCTTTACCCAGACCAGCAGGACAGAGCAGTCCATCAAGCAACGATCCCAACTTTGAACTTACCTGCCACTGTTGGGATTGCCTTTATTCCTAACAAGTACAATGATGGCTTACACCACGGTGACGAAGTGGCACTGCTGAACAAAGTTAAAAAGCAGTTTATGCAATATGACTACATTGACCGCATTGAAGTGATCCCAAGCACATATTTAAAAGGTGGCGAAGGGTTTACCACATTAGAACAAGTATCACGTTTATATGATGTGGATATTATGGCGCTTGTTTCATACGACCAAGTGTCGCAAAGCTTAGAAAATAACGCTGCTTTTTTATATCTAACGATTGTTGGTTTATATGTGATTCCGGGCAATGAAAACTCAATACAAACCTTTGTAGATACCGCCGTATTTGACGTAAAAAGCCGAAAAATGCTGTTTCGCGCTCCAGGTATTCATAAAGCAGAGCAACGTAGCACAGCGATTGGCATCGATGAAGTCGCTAAAGAGCAGTCGCTGGTAAGCTTTAATGGCGCTGTTGATGACATGATCACGAATCTCGATGCCGAATTGGCGCAATTTAAAACCCGCGTTAAAGATGAAAAAGTAGCGAATGTTACGCATAGAAACGGCGGTAGCGGCAGTAGTTTGTTCTGGTTAGTTGCAGTACTGGCAGGTTTTGCCGTACATCGCCGTAGCGCATAACAGACAAAGTTATTAATCGCGAAAGCTTTTACCCATCCTAAAAAGCAGTTACCCTTTGGTTTTTGTTGTACCTAACCAAAGGGTTTTCATGAAGTTGTCGATACTCTCAGTGCTTGTAAGCTCCTCATTATTTCACAATCAAGCTTTCGCTAATAATGAGCTAGAACATATTACAACAACCGCCTCGCGCAGCGAAGTGTTGGCAGATCCATTGCCAGTTGTGGTCAGCAGTATTTCACAAAAGCAACTGGCGCTTATCGCTCCAACCCATATTGAACAAGCCCTTAAGCAAGTTGCAGGTGCTAATCTTCAACACGGTAACGGCCAAGAGTATTTACCCGCTCTACGTTCACCTGTACTTTCTGGTGCTGGTGCCTGCGGCGGCTTACTTACCGCTGAAGATGGTATTCCACTTCGCGCAGCTGGTTTTTGCAACATCAATGAGTTATTCGAAGCCCACACAGAAATGGCTGAACGTATCGAAGTACTGAAAGGCCCGGGCTCTGCTCTTTACGGTTCAAACGCAGTACATGGTGTAGTCAACGTGATCACGCCAGATACAACCTATGACCACAACCAACTTGGTTTTGATTACGGCTCGTTTGGCTACACTCGCTACAAACTTGGTGCGGGCCGTGACTTTGGCCAGCAAGGTTTAGGCATTAATGCCACGATCACTCGAGATACGGGTTATCGTGATGACGAAAGTGTTGATCAAGAAAAGCTATCACTGCGTCACCGTTTTGATGGCGAAAAATTAAGTGTAAGTACAGGCCTGACTTACACCCATTTAGATCAGCAAACAGCTGGCTACATCGAGGGCTTTGAAAGCTATAAGGATGAGCAAATAGCTCAGTCTAATTTTGATCCTGATGCATTTCGTAAAGCCCGCTCTTTACGTGTTTGGTCAAAGCTAAATTGGACACAAGATGAGGCTAACAGCTTTACCCTAACGCCTTATATCCGCGACCAAAACATGACCTTCTTTAAGCATTTTTTACCGGGTACTCCCCTTGAAGAAAATGCTCAGCAAGGTGTTGGCCTACAATCAAGCTGGCAGCATAAGTTAACGGGTTCTAGCCTCTTAACTGTTGGCTTTGATGGTGAGCTTACGGATGCTGATTTTTTACAATATCAAGACAGCCCAACTGAAGGCTCAGCATTTTTAGTCGCCACCGTGCCACAAGGTAAACATTACGACTATCAAGTAACTAGCACCCTATTAGCACCGTTTGTGAATCTTGATTGGCAACTTGATGAGTTACTTATCAGCCTTGGTGGTCGATACGAGCGTATGCGTTATGACTACGACAACCATATGTTGGCTGGTCGCACAAAAGAAGATGGCACAGCATGCGCAATGGGCGGATGTCGCTATTCTCGACCAGAAAGCGGCGAAAATCGCTTTACTAACTTTTCGCCTAAGCTTGGTTTAAGCTATCAATATGCTGAAAACCAGTTTATATATGCCAATGCTTCAGAAGGTTATCGAGCACCGCAAGCGGCAGAGCTTTATCAGTTACAACGCGAACAAAATGTCGCAGATCTTAAATCTGAAACAGCTAAAAACCTAGAGCTTGGTTTAAAAGGCCAACAAGCTAAGCTGCATTATGTAGTTAGTATTTATGCAATGAACAAAAAGAACACGATTTTCCGCGACAGTGATTTTTATTACGTCAATGATGGCCAAACCCAGCATCGTGGTGTTGAGCTTGAATTAGCCTATGCCATTACGCCAAGCTTATCGATGCAGTTAGCCGCGAGCCACGCCAAGCATACATACAGTTATGACCAATTACTCAGCGGGGTTAATATCAATGGTAATCTCATTGATACTGCACCGCGTAACATCGCTAACTTACAACTACTTTGGCAAGCAAACGACATAACGCGTGTTGGGCTTGAGCTACATACCACCAGCAGCTACTTTACTGATCCTGAAAACCAGCATAGCTACGAAGGTCACTCATTAGTAAACTTAAGAGCGGCGTGGCAGCTAACAGATAACTTTACTGTAACTGCACGAATAAATAATTTAACCGACGAGCGTTACGCAGAGCGTGCTGACTACACCACATTTAGTGGCGACCGCTATTTTCCGGGTAGACCGCGCAACGCCATGTTATCAGCAAGTTATCAGTTTTAAATAACCGCATTATTTGGTGAGCTATCTCATAGTTCACCCACGCTGTTTAGTGTTTTGGTATGATAAATGTACCTATTGCTATAGTTCCTAAACAGCGTGTCATCTTCTCAAAATCTAATTCGTAACCTTCTTTTAGTGCTGGGCATTTTTCTTATTGCAGCCAGTTTGCGAGCCCCTATCACTGGTATTGCACCGGTACTTGAACAGATCATTGAACAGTTTCAGTTAAATGCATCACAAGCCGGCATGTTGACAACTTTACCTTTAATCGCGTTTGCCATTGCCTCACCTATGGCAACAAGCCTTGCTAAAAAGTGCGGCCTTGAAGTATCACTGTTTATAGCCCTGGTACTTATAGGCATAGGGGTTGTCTCTCGTGTTATTGATTCTGCCACCGTGCTATTTATTAGCACCGCTGTAATTGGTGTCGGTATCGCGATTGGTAATGTGTTGTTACCAAGCTTGATAAAACGTGACTTTCCACACAAAGTGGCAGTAATGACGTCTAGTTATGTTTTGGCGATGGGCATATTTGGTGGCAGCTATTCAGCACTCATCATTCCGCTAGCTGAATACAAAGAACTTGGTTGGCAATTGGCGCTTGCCAGTTATGCCTTATTAGTTGTGCTAGCTATTGTGGTGTGGTTACCACAACTTAAGCAACATACCATGCCAAAACAGGCATCCGTTTCAAACAGTACACAAAGCAAAATTTGGCACTCTGCACTTGCTTGGCAAATCACCTTATTGCTCGGCTTTAACTCATTTTTCACTTATATCATGCTAGGTTGGCTACCCAGCATTTTAATAGAAGGCGGCCATAGTGCGCAGCACGCGGGTGCTTTGCAAGGCGCCTTTCAAGTAGCCTCAGCGCTG
The DNA here is from genome assembly GCF_019134595.1 of Pseudoalteromonas shioyasakiensis. Taxonomy (NCBI): domain Bacteria; kingdom Pseudomonadati; phylum Pseudomonadota; class Gammaproteobacteria; order Alteromonadales; family Pseudoalteromonadaceae; genus Pseudoalteromonas; species Pseudoalteromonas shioyasakiensis. Next base: position 3,011,419 of record NZ_CP077770.1, read on the forward strand.
CCAGGTATTGTACTTATTCCACTACTTGCCAAATTAAAAGATCAACGCATCTTAACGCTAAGCTTGGCGTTACTTGGCGCGCTTTGTTCTTTTGGATTATTAGTTGCGCCTAGTTTTGCGATGCTTTGGTCAGTCACCTTAGGGTTTTGCTCAGGTGCTTGTTTTATATTGGGCTTATCATTTGTAAGCCTGCGAACTCATGACTCAATGCAAGCCGCGGCGTTATCGGGTATGGCACAGTGTATCGGGTATTTATTGGCTGCAACAGGCCCTATTATTGCGGGCGCCTTACATAGTTACTTTAATAATTGGGAAGGTGCACTTTGGCTGTGTATTGCATCTAGCCTATTGTGTGCTTTATTTGGTTACTTGAGTGGCCGAAATATCACCATCGGCCAACAATAAATATGAAACCGCAGCTACTTAGGTGCGGTTTCAAAGGCGCTCATATTACTAAGGCTATCTAGCCAAGGTTTATGTGAGCGATACCAAATATGGGCTTTGGGGATAAGCTCATCAGCTTGCTCGACAGCGCCAATACGTAAGCCATAGATGCGCTCACCTGCACCTACAGAAGTCGCGTACAAAGCTGTACCACAGTTACCACAAAACCCTTGCGCACGCTGATTACCACTTTCGGCAATTTTTATATATTCTTTTGGCTCAGCACCTGTAAAAGTAACCCCATCTGGCACAGACACCACAACTGTGCGAAAAGGCGCGCCCGAGATAATTTGGCAGTCAGTGCAGTGACAGTTAATCACTTTATTTTCATCAACTTCTGCGTGGTAAGTTACCTCACCACAATGACAACGACCGGTAACCTTCATATTAAACTCCTTGTTGAGATGGCTGCTCTTTTACTGGGTAATGATTAGCCTGTTTTAAGCTTTGGAAATCATTAAAACGTACCCCATGCTGGGCCATAATAGGACGTATTTTTTTGCTTATCAATTGCCTTATGTAAAAGGGCTGATTCGGCACAAAATGATGGACTGTATGAGTGCGGCCAAAATCAAAACAAAATAGTTGAAACGGTAAAAACCAACGGCTGGTGATCACATGCGTTTGCTCAAGCAAGTTATTTACACCGCCATAATAATGCATTGAAGATGTTATTAAGTTAAGAGAACTCGAACGAATAATATTAGGCACAATAAGTACCACCATTAAAAACTCTGCCATCGCCAGTAATTCAGCTCCCCATGGCGGCAATGTAAATGGCTGTACAAACTGCACTGCGTAATAAGCAATTACCCCATAAAGAATCGCAAAATACGCGGTTGCAATCGGAAAGCCTGCATTAAACACGCGTAAAAACTTAAAACCACTAATTTCTTTACTAAATCGCTTGGTATTAACTAGCAAACCTAGCAGACAATCAGTAATGACTAAGGCTCTCAAAAATGGCGATTTAATGCCATTGCCCACTAAACGCTCTTCTAAATCTTGTGAGGTGCCGGATACTTTATGGTGATGCAAATGGATTTTTCTGCGATACCAAGGATTAACCGTATTGGGCCGCATAAGCCACACGGTTAACATCATTAGGTTATGTATAAAAGGACGATTACTAAAATACTGCTTATGGATAAGGTCATGCTCAAGCTCATGCGATATCGAGGTAATAAAAGCAGCCAGAATGATACACAGCCATGCAGGTATAATAGCTAGGTAATAAAGTGTCGCAACGCCAATCAGTGCGCTTAACGACATTAGTAAAATAACCATCGCAATGGTGTTTTGCTGGTTGAGTATAGGGAAACGTGTTCTAAGCGACTGCTCTTCGGCCTTAATGGCAGTAACAATCGCCTTTATGTTTTGCTTTGCGGTTAATTTTGACATCACAAGCTTTGCTAACTGGTTGATATCAAAATCATACCGTAATTACCTACTGCTCTCGAGAAAATTGCGTTAAAAATGGTACTACATCATTTGCAGGCAACGGCTTAGAAAAGTAATAGCCTTGAATATAATCACAACCGGCTTCGGTTAACACAGCTAATTGCTCGCGCTCTTCAACTCCTTCAGCAACGACTTTAATACCCAACACCCGACTCATTTGAATAATCGATTTAACCAGCGCTTCGTCACCTAAATCAACATGTACTTCATCGATAAATGACTTATCTAGCTTAAGTACATCAACTGGAAAGCGGCGCAAGTAGCTAAGAGACGAATAACCGGTACCAAAATCATCTAATGAAATTAAACAGCCAGCTTGCTTCAACTGCTTTAACACATCGAGATGGTTCGTATTTTCTGGCGCTAGAACACTCTCAGTTAATTCAAATGAAATTTGTGATGGTTTAACCCCTTGCCCTTTAATAATCTCAAGCCATGCATTACGTTCAGGGTTAAACTCAGTAAACTCAAATAAAGAACGGTTTACGTTAAAAACAAAGTTTTCATAGCCTTGTGCTTCTAGCGCTTTTATTTGCTGACAGGTTTTAATCAACACAAGTTCACCGAGAGGAATAATCACCCGCGACTCTTCTGCAAGCGGAATAAACTCGGCAGGTGATACCCATTGTCCTTGGTTATTCCAACGCACTAAACTTTCGAATTTAGCAACCGTGTTATTTTCAATATCAATAATAGGTTGAAAATACACATCAATTTCGTTGTTCTTCACCGCTTGAGTAAGCTGCTCAACCAGCAAGTTATGTTTTTTGACCTTGTTATCCATTTCTTTACAGAAAAACAGGTACTCATCGCCTGTTTGTTTGGCATTCAAAGTGGCAAGCTCAGCTTGGCGAACTAAACGACGAGCTATTTTTTCGATTTTTTCTTGTGAACTAACCGCGCCAGTTTGCTCAAACCGACTAATGCCCAGCGTAACTGACACCTGCTGACTAATGCCGCCAATAGATACGGGCTCAACGAGTAACGCGGTAATTTGTTTACAAACATGCTCAAGCTCGCTGATATGCTGATAAGTTTGTAAAATTGCAAAACTATCACCATCGATCCGCGAAAAAGCAGATTCTTTAAAGCTGCTATTGAGTCGCTCTGAAAGCTCGCATAAAACCTTATCACCAAAGGTTAAACCGTAAACGGTGTTGATATCTTGAAACTTATCAACATCAAAGTAGATCACAGCTAGGTTAGTATTCTCATCATCTTGATACGACAAAGATGATAGCAACTGGCATAAGTACTCTTTGAAGTAAAAACGATTGGTCAAACCGGTAAGTTGATCGTGGTTAGCATGAAAATAGATTTTCTGCTCAGCTTCTTTTTTCTCGGTGATATCCAAAATAAATGCCACATAGCAATCTTCACCATTATTTTGCATTTTGGTTATCGATAAAAATTGCGTATACAACTTACCTTGTTTGGTTTTATTAGTGATTTCCCCAGACCACTTACCCTCAGTATTAATTTGGTGCCACATCACTTTATAAAAATGCGGATCATACTTGTTTGAGCTTAAAATATTTGGATTTTGCCCCAAGACTTCATCCAACGAATAGCCCGTCATTTTAGTAAATGCAGTATTTGCGTAGGTAATATGCACATTGTGGTCGCAAATAAAAATTGCTTCGTGGCTTTGCTCAATCAATTGGTTTGCAAAATCAAGTTTAGCTATAAAGCGGTCTTTTTCGATTTCACGCTGGATAAGACCAGTAAATAACGAGAAAAATGACTCAATTTGCATCGCATCATTTATTTCATGCTGAAATAGCGCGACAAGAATAGTATCGGTTTTACCCGATATACTTTGTAAAGGCACACCCACATAGGCTTCAATGCCCATATCGACAAGTAGCTGATCATTTGGGAATAACTGCTGAACTCCTGCACTGTAACTAGAGATACTGCCACAGCTCACATCGTTACAAGGCGTACAGCGGATATCGTAGCTGATGTTTTCAACAATTTCGTCATGCGCACATAAAGCTATAGTCGTTGCATGCAAAGTTGACTCATCGACTTGAGCTAAAAAAACATGAGAAGCACCAAGCACTTCTGATAAAGACAGGCATATTGCATTATAAAAGTTCTCACTTTTAAGATTTGAAATACTTTCAACAATACGCTTTAAGTCGTATGTACCCACGATATGCTACCTTACCCGATAATGTGCACTAAGTGATTGACTTCACTTATACTTAAGGCCACAAATTGTATTATAAGATGTATTCAAACACCATCGTACTCTAGTCTAAAATGATTAATTTTCAATCAAATAAACACACTTTTTACAGGGTTATTTTTAGATTAAGCATAGTTTGAACTTGACCGCTTAGAAATAGAACAAAAGTTGCTTAAATAGAGGTGGGGTTGATACTTAGATTTGAGTTCTAGACGCTAGGTTCTAGGCAAAGTATACCCGTGAGAATGGCTTTAGCTATGAGTTATGTTTTTCAACATTGCTGGTTCGGTGTTATTTGGGTAGTTATTGCTGGTTCGGCAGTAAACTACTTCCTACAATGCTTTTACGAATTAAATTGCTAAGGGTGGTTTCAAAACCCAACAACCGCACCGCTCGGCTAAAAACTGACAGCTGATGGCTGATGGCTGTTTTTTTTCAGGCATAAAAAAACCCTAACCAACTGGCTAGGGTTAAAAAGTGGTACCAGTAGGCGAACTTTTACTTGCTTCAGTGCCACGCCCCGCGTGGCGCTCAAGTCCGATGACTACTTTTTCAGGCATAAAAAAAACCCAGCAAAACTGCTGGGGTCATAAAAGTGGTACCATTAGGCGGACTTTTACTTATTTCAGTGCCACGCCCTGCGTGGCGCTCAAGTCCGCTAACTACTTTTTTCAGGCATAAAAAAACCCTAACCAATTGGCTAGGGTTAAAAAGTGGTACCAGTAGGCGGACTTGAACCGCCACGCCCGAAGGCAACGGATTTTGAATCCGTCATGTCTACCAATTCCATCATACTGGCTTCATTTTTCTTTAACCTTCTAAACACGAGAAGATAAAGAAAAACCACTTTAGAGCAAAAGCTTTTTTAACTGCTTTTGTCTCTATGCCAAGCATTATACAAAGAATGGGTAAGGCAGCAAGCGTTTTGTGTCGCGCTACTGATCAACCGCACAATAATTAAACAAGTTGTTAACTTTAGAGTTTTGGCATCATTCGCGAAACAATCGCCTGACAATCGATATCATGACTAAGGCAGCCATACTGACTAAACCCTACGTCACTTAAACGACTTTTTACAAACGCATCGGCAATAAGTGGCTCGCCAAATTGTAATAGCGTTGCAGCTTGCCAAAGTAGCGCGAGCTTTTCAATTATGCGCCGTGCATGCATTTCGAGATTTGCGGTATCTGTGAGCATCTCTTTAAGTTCATCGAGCTTTATCGCAAAATCAGGATGCAAACTGCGCGCTTTTTCAAGCTCATTGATAAGCACCTCAAGTGACTCGGGCTCACGGCTGAACACGCGTAAAAGATCAAGGCATTGCACATTACCAGAGCCTTCCCAGATAGAGTTAACCGGTGCTTCTTTATAAAGACGGCTGGTAATGTTGTCTTGTACATAACCCACGCCACCAATACATTCCATAGCCTCATAAGTGTGCTGCACTGCCCGCTTACAGATCCAATATTTACCGATTGCTGTAGCGCTGCGTATTAATGCCACTTCATTGCTATCATCTTGGTTATCAAGGGCATGGGCAATACGCATTGAAATGGCAAGTGCGGCTTCTGCTTCGATAGCTAAATCTGCCAGTACATTGAGCATGAGTGGCTGTTGATGCAAGTTTTTACCAAACACACTACGCCCAGCTGTATGCCAAATTGCTTCTTTTACTGCTTGTAACATCAGCGAGCTTGAACCCAGCATGCAATCATAACGAGTTAAAGCAACCATTTGAATAATAGTAGCAATGCCTCGCCCCGGCTCGCCAAGCAACCAGCCATGTGCACCCCTGAATTCAATTTCAGAACTCGCATTTGATTGATTACCTAACTTATTTTTTAAGCGCTGAATGTACATGGCATTTTTCTCGCCAGTTTCGAGCCAGCGCGGCACTAAAAAGCAAGATAATTGCTTTTCATCGGTATTAGCGAGTACTAAAAAGGCGTCGCTCATGGGCGCTGAGCAAAACCATTTGTGCCCGGTTAAAGCATATAATTGCCCTGCACCACTTTCATTGATGGCATGGGCTTTAGTGGTATTAGCCCGAACATCAGAGCCACCTTGTTTTTCGGTCATCGCCATACCTATGGTGACACCTTTTTTCTCGGTCCAATGTTTATTGTCTGAATCGTAATGATTTGCCAGTATTTTAGGTAGCCACACAGCGGCGACATTTTCTTGACTCGCAATGGCAGGCACACTGGCAAACGTCATGGTTAATGGGCAACCAGAGCCCGGATCAGCATGATTGTGCAGCACCGCCATTACCGCTCTTACAACATGGCTACCGGCTTTCTTTTGCTGCCAAGGCAAAGCGCAGTGCCCTTGCTCTATCGCATGCTGCATTAGCTGATGGTAACTTGGATGATAATCAACTTGGTCTATGCGTTCGCCAAAGCGGCTGTGAGTGGTTAATTCGGGTAAGTGTTTGTTTGCTAAGAATCCAGCTTGCAGTAATGCACCACCCACTTGCTCCCCAAAAGCCGTTAAATGCGCAGTCCCCCATTGCCCAGCAAAACGATTTTGCCAGTATTGAATTACCGTGTCGGCCTCATAGGCGTTGTAGTTTTCAAGTGGTTTGGGTTGATTAAATACTTGGTGAGTTTCGCTTTGAGAAACAGCCATAGTTGTGTGCTCATTTTTATTATTTTCTCAACTATAGCAGGTCAGACCTGTTTGTCGACTTGCTAAACGGCCGTTAAGTATTTCTTGTTTGCGAAGGACTTTGCTAAACTACTGCGCAATTTAATTGGATGAGATTGTTTATGTCAGCTGAGTTTCCACGTGCCGGTTTCTGGCGCCGCTTTGCCTCTTTAATCTACGATACCTTGGTTATCATTGCCTTTGCGATGCTGACAACCGTACTGTATTTATTAGCCGTTCAAGGGCTAATTTCTTTAGACTTACTAAGTATTGGTGACGCTGAAGATGTATCTGCTTTCATTCAAAACTCGCCACTACTGTATGGCATTCGTAGTGCATTATTGGTAGTAGTGAGTATTAGTTTCTTTAGCTACTTTTGGGCTAAGAGCGGCCAAACTATTGGTATGCGCGCATGGCGTTTAAAGGTGCAAACCCTCGATGGTCATTTAATTAGCTGGCATCAAGGTGCTATCAGAGCGACTACTGCGCTATTAGGTTTAGGTAACTTAGTGGTGTTGGTCGATTTTAAAAATAAGCGTGCCTTGCAAGATTACATCGCAAAAACAGAAGTGATCACCCTCACCAAAGAAGAAAATAAACGAATTTATCGCTCACTTGATTAAGTGATTAAGCAACACATCAAACACAAAAAAGCGTGGCTCAAACCACGCTTTTTTTTGTGCTTTTTAAACGACTATCAAACTCGTTTATTCAATAGATAAGTCGCAAAACCAATAAACAGTAGGCTTGGTAATACGGCACCAACCACAGCTGGAATTTGGTATACCATCACCACAGGACCAAATATCTCATTGGTTAAGTGGAAAGTAATACCGGTTATAACACCCATGATGATACGTGCACCCATAGTTACTGTGCGAAGCGGGCCGAATATAAACGATAAAGCAACTAACAACATAACGGCGATAGATACTGGCTGCATGATCTTACGCCATAGCGCTAGCTCATAAGTGCTGGTGTCTTGCTCATTTTGCTGCAAATAACCTAAATATGACCAAAGCCCAGTAAACGAAAGCGCTTCGGGCTTAACCGACACCACTCCTAATTTCTCGGCGGTCAGTTGCGAGTCGTAAAACTCTTCTTTGTGCTGTTCAGTACTGATCTGCTCTGGCGTGATCATGACTTTATTTACATCACGAAGTAACCAACCATCTTTACGGTTTATTGCTTCTTCTGCCTTGGTAATTTGGGTAAGTTGTAACGATTTATCAAAGTGATACATGTGCACGCCACGTAAAGTGCCTTGCTGATCGACATCTTCAATATTAATAAAGTTGCTACCATCTTTCGCCCACACACCTTGCTTAGCATTAAATACATCACCACCATAAATCGCTTGGTTGCGTATTTCTTTAGCTTTGAGCTGTGCTTCAGGGGCACCCCATTCACCTAGCGCCATCATACAAATCGCCATAAACATCGCGGTTTTCATGACTGATACAATGATTTGCAGGCGTGACATACCCGCAGCTTGCATAACGACCAGCTCACTGTTTGAGGCCAATGCACCTAAACCAGTTAAGCCACCAATCAACGCCGCCATTGGGAAGAAAATAACTAAATCACCCGGCATGCTATACAAGGTGTAAATCAGCGCGGTTGCAATATCATAGCTACCACGGCCAACCGATTTTAACTGCTCAATAAACTTAATCAGGGTACTAATACCTACCAGCACCATTAAAGCAAAACCGGTTGTTTGAATTATGCTGCGACCTAAATACCAGTCGAGTGTTTTCATCATGCGCTTAACTCCCGCTTAGTCACAACTGCCTTTAACCATGCGCCGAGCGGACGACCTTTAATAATCAAGAAACCACCAATAAACAAGGCTGATAAATGGATCCACCATAAACCAATTGAAGGCGGAATTTTACCATCTTCAACAGCAAACTTAGCGGCATTCAATAAAATGAAGTACCCTAAATACAAGCTGATTGCAGGCACTAATTTAGCGAATTTACCTTGGCGCGGATTCACCACACTCAAAGGCACTGCAAGTAAAGTTAATAACGGAATTGAAAGCGGAATAGCTAAACGCCACTGCCACTGCGCAATGGCTTCAGAGGTCTTCATTTTGAATAAATCAAACGTTGGTATAGCTTCTAATTTACGACGCTGATGCTCTATCTCTTGATCTTGAATTTGTACACTGTAACCATCGAACTCTGTTAGGTTTAACGCAGCAGACTCGCCATCTGTTTCGTAGCGCTTACCATCGTTAAGAACAAGTTGCTGCTCACCGTTATCTTGCTCAATCACCACACCACGCTCTGCATATACTAAACGGGCTAAGTCACCTTTTTCACGATCTGGTAACTGCGCAACAAATACCTTGTGTAGCTCTTTTCCGCCATTTTCCATATTGTGAATGAAGACTACGGCTTTCTCATTACCCGTTTGCTGAAAACGCCCTGCACGTAATGCCGATAAGCCTGCATCTGCTTTGGCTTGCTCTTTTAATTGATATTCTTGCTCACTGGCCCATGGCGCAACATAAAGAGTAAGCGCACCCGCTAAAATAGCCATCGCAGTACTTGAGATAAGCGTGACACGAACCACATACCACTCACTGACACCACAGGCTTTGAAAACTGTCATTTCGCTGTCTGCATAAATGCGACTATATGCCAAAATAATCCCTAAGAAGATACTCAAAGGTAAGATAAGGGAAGCAAGTTGAGGAAGTTTTAGTGCAATCATCGAAAGCACAAGTTTAGCTGGAAGACCCCCTTCAGAGGCGTCTCCTAAAATAACAACAAACTTTTGAGACACAAAAATAGTCATCAAAGTTAAAAATACGGCGACCTGCGACTTGAAGACTTCAGTGGTCAAATAACGAAAAATTAGCAATGCTCGCCCCTGTTAAACATCGAGTTTCACTGGAATAGTAAGGAATTTTGAGTAAACTAGTTATTTTACTCACTTTATTATATGCCATCAAAGTTAAATATCATACCTAGCAAGAACATATAATCTTGCATAAATGGTGCAGATGGCGTCTATTATGTGATATTGATATTCACATTAAGATAAAGTTCAAAAACACATAAATAGAGTCATAGTTTATGTACTAAGATTAGTGCTATTAAACTAAAAAATGTAAGAAAGGACTCGAAAAAGAATTTCTTACCCTTATAAACTAAGGTTATACGACTCAATATCAGGAGTAACAATGGAATTTAGCGTAAAAAGTGGTAGTCCAGAAAAGCAACGTAGCGCATGTATTGTAGTAGGCGTTTATGAGCCACGTCGTTTATCCCCCATTGGTGAACAATTAGATAAAATCAGTGACGGTTATATCTCAAACTTACTACGCCGTGGTGACCTTGAAGGTAAACCAGGCCAAGTATTGCTATTGCATCATGTACCTAATGTACTGAGCGAGCGTGTACTACTAGTAGGTTGTGGTAAAGAGCGTGAGCTTGATGACAAACAATATAAACAAATCATCTCAAAAACGATTAACACGCTAAACGAAACCGGTTCGATGGAAGCGGTATGCTTTTTAACTGAGCAACACGTTAAAAGCCGTGACACTTATTGGAAAGTACGCCAAGCAGTTGAAACAACTCAAGACTGCTTGTACACCTTCAATCAACTGAAAAGCAAAAAGAGCGACCCGCGTCGCCCACTACGTAAAATTGTTTTCAACGTACCAACACGTCGCGAGTTAACCATTGGCGAAAGTGCAATTGAGCATGGCTTAGCCATCGCTGCAGGTAGCAAGTTATGTAAAGACGTTGCTAACATGCCGCCAAATATCTGTAACCCAGCTTATTTAGGTGAGCAAGCACAAGAAATTGCTGATAACTTCGATAATGTAAGCGTTGATATTATTGGTGAAGAAAAAATGGCAGAGCTGGGTATGAATTCATACCTAGCAGTTGGCCGTGGTAGTGCTAATGAATCGGTTATGTCGGTGATTAACTATCAAGGTGGCGACAAAGACCAAGCGCCAATCGTGTTAGTGGGTAAAGGCTTAACCTTTGACTCAGGTGGTATTTCAATCAAGCCAGGTGAAGCCATGGATGAAATGAAATACGACATGGGTGGTGCAGCAGGTGTTATTGGTACTATGCGCGCTTTAGTGCAAATGCAATTACCGATTAACGTTGTTGGTGTTTTAGCGGGTTGTGAAAACATGCCTGGCTCAAACGCTTATCGCCCGGGTGATATCTTAACAACTATGTCAGGTCAAACAGTTGAAGTGTTAAATACCGACGCTGAAGGCCGTTTAGTACTGTGTGATGCACTCACTTATGTTGAGCGCTTTGAACCAGATACCGTTGTCGACGTAGCAACACTGACAGGTGCGTGTATTATCGCGCTGGGTTCACATGCCACAGGTTTACTATCAAACCACAACCCACTTGCCCATGACCTACTAAAAGCGTCTGAGCAAAGTGGCGACCGCGCATGGCAGTTACCTTTATGGGATGACTATCAAGAGCAACTTGAAAGCCCATTCGCAGATTTCACCAACTTAGGTGGCCGTGCTGCAGGTACGATTACAGCGGCATGCTTCTTATCTAAATTCACCAAAAAATATAACTGGGCGCATTTAGATATCGCAGGTACAGCATGGCGCAGCGGCGGTAAAAACAAAGGTGCAACCGGTCGTCCGGTGCCTATGTTGACTCAGTATTTACTGAACCGCGCAGGCGTGAGTGAAGCAAGTCACGATTAAGACTTACCGGAAGCTTAAAACTAACCCTAAATAAGGCGCCAAATGGCGCCTTATTAATTGAAGCAATTCGCGTTCTATGTCAAAATCCCTGCTTTGATCTGTGTATCTGTGGGGACGAAAGTCACTATGAATATGAACGCACAATTTTACGTTCTAAAACAAGATGATAGTGTCCACCAAACGGCTGGCGCTGTTTTCGATCTGGCAGCTAAAATTGCTGCGGATCAGTATCGTCTAGGTCATCGCGTATTTATTTACGCTGATAACACCGACACGGCCCACACAATCGACGACATCATTTGGTCATTTGAACCAGATAGTTTTGTACCACACAACTTACAAGGTGAAGGCCCTAAAGGTGGCGCTCTGGTTGAAATTGGTATGACTCCACCTGTCGGCAACAGAAAAATATTAATCAACTTAGCTGAACACCTACCGGATTTTATTCGCCGTTTTCAGCAGGTTTATGATTTCGTACCCGTTGAGCCAAATGCTAAGCAAGCCGCCCGTGAGCGGTTTAAAAAGCTTCGCCAACTGGGCGCCCATATTGCAACGCAAGAAATTGACATTTAAGCATTTATTTAAGGTTCTGTGTAATGGATAAAACCTATAATCCGCAAGATATTGAACAGTCTTTATACCAAGGCTGGGAAGAAAATGGCTACTTTAAACCGTCTGGCCAAGGTGACGCATACTCAATTATGATCCCGCCACCAAACGTCACGGGTAGCTTACACATGGGCCATGCATTCCAAGATACCATCATGGATACGCTAACGCGTTTAAAGCGTATGCAAGGCAACAACACTTTATGGCAAGTAGGTACTGACCACGCAGGTATTGCAACGCAAATGCTTGTTGAGCGTAAGCTTGCTGCTGAAGAAGGTAAAACACGTCACGACCTTGGCCGTGAAGCATTTATCGATAAAATCTGGGAGTGGAAAAACCACTCTGGTGGCACGATCACTAAACAATTACGTCGTTTAGGCGCTTCTGTAGATTGGGACCGTGAGCGTTTCACTATGGACGAAGGCCTTTCTGAAGCGGTTAAAGAAGTATTCGTACGTCTTCACAAAGAAGATTTAATCTACCGTGGTAAGCGCCTAGTTAACTGGGATCCAAAATTACACACTGCGATTTCTGATCTTGAAGTTGAAAACAAAGACAAACAAGGTCACATGTGGAACCTACGTTACCCACTTGCTGATGGCGTAAAAACCAAAGATGGTAAAGACTACATCATTGTTGCGACAACACGTCCTGAAACAATGCTAGGTGATTCAGGTGTTGCTGTTAACCCTGATGATGAGCGTTACCAAGATCTGATCGGTAAAGAAATTTTACTGCCTATCGTAAACCGTCGTATTCCAATTGTTGCCGATGAACATGCAGACATGGAAAAAGGCACAGGTTGTGTGAAAATCACGCCTGCCCACGACTTTAACGATAACGAAGTAGGTAAACGTCACCAACTACCAATGATCAACATCTTCAATAAAGATGCAGCGGTATTAAGCGAAGGCGAAAGCTACACATTCGACGGTAAAGAGCTTGAATTAGACGCGCCAATTCCTGAGCGTCTACATGGCCTTGACCGCTTTGATGCACGAAAAGCGATTGTGAGCGAATTTGAAGAACTTGGTCTATTAGAAAAAATTGAAGATCATAGCCTAACAGTTCCTTACGGTGACCGTTCTGGCGTAGTGATTGAGCCTCTTCTTACCGATCAGTGGTACGTGCGCGTAGCACCACTTGCTGAGCCTGCAAAAGAAGCAGTTAAAAATGGCGACATTAAGTTCGTACCTCAACAATACGAGAACATGTACTTCTCGTGGATGAACGACGTACAAGACTGGTGTATTTCACGTCAGCTTTGGTGGGGTCACCGCATCCCTGCTTGGTACGACAACGAAGGTAACGTATACGTTGGTCGTGACGAAGCTGAAGTACGCCGCGATAACAACCTTTCTGATGATGTTGCACTTAAGCAAGACGAAGACGTTTTAGATACCTGGTTCTCATCTGCGCTTTGGACTTTCTCAACGCAAGGCTGGCCTGCAAACACTGATGACTTAAAAACTTTCCACCCGTCAGACGTATTGGTAACAGGTTTCGACATCATCTTCTTCTGGGTTGCTCGTATGATCATGATGACCATGCACTTCATCAAAGATGAAGACGGCAAGCCACAAGTACCATTTAAAACCGTTTACGTAACTGGCCTTATCCGCGATGAAAACGGCGATAAGATGTCTAAATCGAAAGGTAACGTACTTGATCCTATCGACATGATTGACGGTATCGATCTTGAAAGCCTAGTTGAAAAGCGCACTGGTAACATGATGCAGCCACAACTAGCGAAGAAGATTGAGAAGAACACTCGTAAAACATTCGAAAACGGTATCGAAGCACACGGTACAGACGCACTGCGTTTCACCCTTGCAGCAATGGCTTCAACAGGTCGTGATATCAACTGGGATATGAACCGTCTTGAAGGTTACCGTAACTTCTGTAACAAACTATGGAACGCAAGCCGTTACGTATTGATGAACACAGAAGAGCAAGACTGTGGTTTCGCTACAGATGCTGAAAAACAGTACTCACTCGCTGATCGTTGGATTTTAGGCCAGTTTGAAGCAACTGTTAAAACCTATACTGAGCATCTAGAAAACTACCGTTTTGACCTAGCAGCAAACACCATTTATGAGTTCACTTGGAACCAATTCTGTGACTGGTACCTAGAACTTACTAAACCTGTATTGTTTAAAGGTAACGAAGCACAGCAACGTGGTACTCGTCATACCTTAATCACGGTATTAGAAAGCCTACTTCGCTTAATGCACCCGTTAATGCCATACATCACAGAAACTATTTGGCAACGCGTGGCACCACTTGCAGGTATCGAAACTGCGGGCACTAGCATCATGGTTCAAGGTTTCCCTGTATACAATGAAGCAAATGTTGATAGCCAAGCGATGGACGACCTAGAATGGGTTAAACAGTTCATTCTTGCTATTCGTAACATCCGTGGTGAAATGGATATCAGCCCAAGCAAACCATTATCGGTATTGCTTGCTAATGCGTCTGACGAAGACAAACGCCGCTTAACGGAAAACGAAGCATTCTTAGCATCTCTTGCTAAGCTTGAAGAGTTCACGCTTCTTGATAACAAAGACGAAGCACCTGCGTGTGCAACATCGTATGTTGGTAACCTTGAGATCATGATCCCAATGGCTGGCCTAATCGATGTTGAAGCTGAATTAGCTCGTATCGCGAAGCAGCTTGAAAAAGCAGAGAAAGGCTTAGCTCAAGTTAATAACAAATTAGCTAACGAGAAGTTCGTAAATAATGCGCCAGAAGCTGTGCTTGCGAAAGAGCATGCTAAGCTGGCTGAGTTTACAGATGCGAAAGACAAACTATTAGCGCAAAAAGCGAAAATCGAAAGTCTATAACAGCATATATACAGCGCTATAAATTTTTATAGCGCTTATAAAAAAGCCGCGCTATAACAATGTTATAGCGCGGCTTTTTAATGCTCTGTAGCAGCGACTTTAGGTCGCGTTACTTAAAATTTGTAGTTGTACTGAGCACCAATTAGAACTGCGTGACCTTTTGATTCATACTCCCATGAAACATCTTGGCCTAAAGAAGCTGCTAGGCTGTCTTTTTCAGAGAAGTTTTGTGTTTTGCCACGAAGGATACTTACACCTAAGTCAACATTTGAGTTTTCGCTTAATGCGTAGTTACCACCAAACGAGAACCAGAAACGATCTGTATCAGGGATAGAGATTGAAAGGTGTGATTGGTCTGCTGGTGACTCATCGTATGCAATACCTGCACGAAGTAAAAGTGCATCGCTGTACTGGTAGTCAGTACCGATAGAGTAACGCATTGAATCAGAGAAGTTCTCTTCTTTAGAGAATACTGGAGATTCAACACCTGGTACGTAAGCTTCTAATTTTTGGAAGCTGTCCCAACCAGTCCATAAAATGCTGTAGTGTACGCCTAGCTTCTTATCGATTTGGTGTGAACCTGAGAACTCAGCAATTGCTGGTAAAGTCAGTTTTAACTCACCTGGTACTACAGTGCCCGCTAAACCGCCAACTGCAGCTGGAAGTTGGTTTGAGTACTCGCCTTCAAAGTCGATATCTGTTTCACTGCGGTAGTTAAAACCAAAACGGTTGTTTTCGTCTAACTGATACATAGCACCAATGTTCCAACCAAAGCCGTAGTCGTCACCTTCAAGGTGAGCGATTTGCGTGCTCGCTGGTATGCCAAACGGGTTAGTACCTGCATTACGAACAACTTTCGCATCAGCATAAACATAGTTTAAACCAAGACCTAGGCTGAACTGTTCGTTGATTTTGTATGAAGCGCTTGCATTCATATTAACGGTAACGATTTCAGTTTCACCAGCAATAGAGCCTGCCGCGTAGTCATCTTTAAACTCAGTTGAAAGACCGAAGTTTGAAAAAGCACCAAAGCCTAAAGACACTTTATCGTTTAAAGGCATTGTGAAGTAACCTGCAGGGATAAATGCAGATGGTGCGATGCTATCGTCATCGATAGAGCTTTCATCTAAGCCGTATGCAGCACTTTCGCCTTTTAAGCTTACATCTGGAATTACAGCAATACCTGCTACTGAGATTTGCTTGTCTTTGAATAAAGACATAAGTGCAGGGTTACGAGCAACAACTGATGCGTCATCTGCAACAGCTGCTTCACCAGCGTATGCGCGACCTAAACCTGAAACGTTTTGCTCTGCTAATTGGAAAGCTGCAGCGAAGCTGTCAGCAGAAACAACAGCAAGTGATGCTGCAATTAGTGTTTTAGTGAACTTCATAAATCTGTGTCCTCTTGCAAACTTGTGCGAAAGCTAATCCAACAATGAGGGCAACCTATTAGTTAAGCATAAAAGATTAGCGCTGTATGTTGGTATTAGATGTTTTATTCTAATGATTACAAACTTTCGAACATTACCTTAATTAAGATCAAAAAACTGTAATTTTTCGTTAGAAATAGGTAAAAAACCCGCATTTTAACAACAAGATAACAACTTATTAAAACTCATCAGAGCTCTGATTACAAAAACAACAAACGGTAGTAATTATCATTTGCATTGACATCTATTTCTTGTCCCTTTAGACTAAAAGTAAAGGTTTTACTGTTGAGTTTGAGTATGGAAATCGCATTGATTATTGCGGCACTGATGTTGTGCGGTGTGAGTGTTCATTATTTTTGTAAAGCAAACTATTGCGCGTGCACTAAAGCGGGTGATTGCGATAACCCAGTCAATCACTATTGGCTTGGCGCCATGCTGAGTGCTGTTTTATCATTATTATTATGTTGCGTGGCCTTACACGTAGAAAAAGGCACCTTACTATGGTTGGTATTAATGACGAGTTGTTTTAGTGGTGCATTTATATCAGCAAAACGCAGTGCCAAAAAACGCTGTGTTAAGTCTAAACAAGCAGATGCTCTTTTAACAAACGAGCCAAATTAAGCTGATAATCTAATGGCTTAATACTGGCAATAATTTTTAGTTCTTTTTCTACGCTTAAATCGACATCTTTGGCAGTAATATGATGCTTATGCTTGGCATTATAGAAGATCTTTATTTTCGGCTTAATTGGGTTTTCGTGGTTACCTTCCATCACTAACGCCAAGCGCTCATTATTCAACTTAACAATCGTACCAACAGGGTGTACCCCCAAGCATTTAATAAAGCGTTGCACCAACTCAGAGTCAAACAATTGCTTATTGGCAAGTAAATAACGCAGCGCTGAGATTGGCTCTTCTCCCATTTGATGAGGCCTGTCTGCTGTCATGGCATCATAAACATCAACGATTGCCATGATACGTGCTGCACGACTGAGCTTTTCAGCCGCAATACCGCGAGGGTAACCTGTACCATCTAAACGCTCATGGTGATTCACTATCATATCGAGCATTAACGGGGTAATGCCCTTTTCGCCTTTCACTAAACCTAAACTCTGCGCCACATGCTTTTTAACAACTTGCATTTCGTTGTCGTTCAAAGCACTTGGTTTAGACAATACACCTTGTGGCATTTTCGCCTGACCGATATCGTGCATCAATGCACCCATTGCCAGCTCTTTAATTGTCTTTTCTTTGTAGCCTAGGTACTTAGCAAACACACTCACCAAAATAGCGGTGTTGATCATGTGCCGCCAGTTATAAATATGTTTATCTTTAAGGCGAGTTAAAATCGTTAATGCATTGTGATTTCGAAATACCGAGCTGACTATATCAACGGCGATATCATCAAGCACAGCGACATTCACCTTCAAACCCGATGTAATATCAGAGTAGAAGCTTTGCAGTTTTCGACTGTGTTGCTCGTAATGCACACTGGCTTTTAGAAACTCTTGTTGAACGGTAACTCCTTGCGGTGCTTCGTTAGCGGCAGGCTTTTGTTCAACTTTGGTTTTTGCAGTTTCAGTTTTTGGTTGGTATTTTTTAGGTAGTGCAACATCGCTTTGTGTAAAGTCGATGAGTAGCTCTTCAACACCCTCAGAGATCAGACGTTGAATAATCGTTTTATCACGCACTAAACCACGTGTTTTGATCTTAATACTATTTACATGCTCGTGTTGCTTACTGACACTGTCAACAAACATCCCTGGTACAAGTTCGGCAATGGGTAAGGTAATAAGCATATGTGAGCTTAGCGCATAAAAACATCGAGTTTTTTATTATCGCTAATTGATTACAAATGTCTATAGATTGGATAGCGAATACGAAATAGGTATGAGGAAAGAGTTAGAAAGAGTAAAGTTAGAAAGTAGCAACTCGCTAACTTTATCCCTGAAAGCTGACGGCTGACAGCTCTCTAGCTGTTTATTCCTGAAAGTAAGTGCCCCAGCCGTCGTATTCAACGTCTGTTTGCTGAGCAAGCGCTTCTAGCTTGTCTACGTCTTCCATAATGGCTTCTACTTCAAGTTCACACTCAACAACCACGTCAAAGCTCCATACTTTCTCGCCGTCTTCTAGCTCAAGTTCTGCAGGCTCTTCAACATCATAACCTAGTTTAAAAGCGGCTAAAGCGGCTTGCTCTAACTTTTCAAAATTTTCGCTAACAAAGTGGTGTTCCACTTCATAAAGTACTTCAGGATCTGAGCCATCTTCAAGTAATGAAGTAACGATGTCTTCAGTAATTTCGCGCCAATTTTCCATTATTTGTTTCTCACTTGAGCATCTAATTCAGTTATTTTAGCAGCCATAATCTGATGAACATGTGAAGCATGGTCACGAGCAGATACGTCTTTATCAAGATAAATCGGCGCTAACATTTCGAGGTAAATTGTACCATTATCCCAGCGATTTAGCTTAATAGTTTTGTGTGTTGTACTCATACAAACTGGCACAACTGGCACATCAGCACTCATTGCTGTGTGAAATGCCCCTGTTTTAAAAGGTAATAAACCACGGCCATAGCTTCGCGTGCCCTCAGGGAACATCCACACCGATAGGCCTTTTTGTTTTATTTTCTCAGCTGATTTAGAAATTGTGCCTGCGGCTTTTGAGCGGTTAGCACGGTCAATTAAGATATTTCCCGATAACCAATAAAGCTGGCCAAAAAACGGGATCCATTTGAGGCTTTTTTTACCTAGACTTACGCAATTCTCTGGCACCATGGCTGGTAAAGTGAATAGGTCATAGTTATTTTGATGATTTGCTACATAGACAGCAGGGCCAATATTTTTTGGAGTCTCGTGATATTTAAGCTCTAGTTTGACACCTAAAATTTTAGCTACCTTGCAAAACCAACCCGAAATAATATGCACGTTATTGGTATGAAACGGCTTCACAATGCATAAAAGCAGCCCAAAAACACAGCTTAAAATAATAAATAAAGCCATGAAAATTATGCGAAAAATAGCTAACAAACGAATTCTCCTCGTACTAATCAACGCGCATTATAACGTGAAAAATGCTATTACAATAGCTTTAAGCGCACATGTGTACGCTTAAAAGCTTTTCCTACACTCACCTTTAGCAAAGAGTGAATAAACAATTTAAAAACACACAACAATCACCAGGGTTTTATTTACAGATTTTTCTCAATTTAGATTATGAAGACTCTTAAAGTGTTACTTTTCTTTCAGTGCTAACGTGACAAGTTAGATACCCCTACCCTAAAAAAACAATACTCAAAGGTAAGCGCTAATGAAAAAATCACCGATAGCCATAGCTTTACTCTGTTCTCTCGCTATATCTCATACATCAGCAGTCTATAGTGCAGATGAGAATACATTTAATCAAAATGAGTTTTATAGTGATACAACAGGAAACTTCCCTGCCACAGTGCTTTTTGCACAAAACTCAATTATGCCATCACACAATGGTGTCGAAGATGACATTCAACCTCACTTGGTAGCAGAGCGAAGAACAATGATCATGTTTGAACCACATGATAAATTGAGTAATGATGCAAAAATTTTAATAAGTGTATTTGATAATAATAACAGCCTACTTTATCAAGCATTTATGCGCTCACCAAAGGAGTTCACAAAACCGTTTGGTTATGAGGAAGGTACAGAGCCACTTAGCTATAGCGAAGACACATTTTCAAGCATTATACCTGCGACTGTAATAAAACCGGGCATGCGGGTTTCTTTTCAGTTTGGCAATAAACAAAGTGAGCTAGAAGACATCACTGTCGGTGGTAACGGAAATTTAATACTGAATACTATCGATCTTGGTTTATTGACTCCGTACCGCGATAAATTTACTTTTCAAAAGAATCCTGATTTACATCGCCAGTATTTCCAACAAGTTCCGATCACTAAGCTAACGGTTAATAAATTCGAGGCGATGCACCTTACAGAAGTGATGCTGCCAAATGGTAATTTATTAACAGACTCAGATCCGAGCAGAGGCGGTGTTTATAGTGGCGATATGCGTCACCTTATTGCTAAGAGCTTGATGTCACATGGCATCAACAATGCTAATTATGGGATTAATGCCTCAGGTGTATCAGGCTCAACTGCGCATCCATTTAGTAGTGCACAATTAACTGCACACACTTCTATAGGTAAGTATGACAATGGTACTTTTGTGCATGGCTTATCTGGTGGCGCTGGCATGGTTACGTTAATTCGTTCTGAGGGTAATGAGTTCAGTCATGAGTTAGGCCATAACTATGGTATGGGACATTATCCTGGCGGTGTAAATGGCGTATTACATCGTCCTGCTGATGAGCGTAATTCGACCTGGGGCTGGGATGCTGATTTAGATAAATTTATACCTAACTTTGCGGCTTCAGTAACTTATAAAGACCGTTGCTATAAAGAAACCTGTGTCGCTCCATTTAATGGCCATCAATATGGAACTGGCTCTATGTCAGGTGGCGGCCCTATGTATTATGAATTCAACAAATACACCTTACATACCCCGTTTGAATTAAGTCGTATCCAAAGCTTCTTCGAGAAAAAAGCTAATTTTGACACTAGCTCAAGTACCGGGTTTACTAAGTGGAACTCTAACACTCAATCGATGCAACCCTGGACAAATAAAGTGTTAGATACAAATACCATGCAGTATGTGAATAGAGTTCCCTATAAACAAGACGTAGCAATCACAACGTTAGTTGGTTATTACGATCCAAATAAACAGTTAACAAGTTTTATTTACCCAGCCTTACATGGCTCTTCAGGTGCCGTATACACTGACAACTTTTCAAATTCACGTTGTAAACTTGCCGTTGAAACAGAAAAAGCAGGCAGAAAAACATTTAATTTACCAGCCACGCGTTTAAATACAGATAAAATGAACAAGTTTCATATCAATATTGAAGCAGCGCTAAACCCTGTTAGTGCAACGATCCGCTGTGACTCAAACTTACTCGCATCAAAAACCCTCGAGCCTGCTAAAGAGAATTTAGCAACGTCAGTGGTTACGACATTTGAAAAGCCAAAAGCCTGTATTGTAAATATTGAAACTAAAGAGGAGTTTTGTCTTGAAGATGGACAAAAAGCAAGCTACCTCCCTGCTTTTATCAATCGAAAGCCCGTATATGTGAAAGCGCCACAAGGTTTACAAGTAATGTTATCTGATTACACAAACTTGTCTTATAACCGTATTGCGACTTTTAATGGCACCGTTGAAAATAACAAACTAAAAAATGTTTTAGCAAGAAATGGCCGGTACTTAGATTTCTCTAAGCCGCGTTCTATGCGAGTATTTAGCTCAAAAGAGCCATTAGGTTGTATTGTTAGCTTGTTAGATCAGAGTGAATACTGCTTAAAAGCAAATGAGCGCTCAAACTACAGACTACCTGCTTATATCAATAAACATCCTGTCTACGTTAAAGCAGCGCCAGGAGTGTCTGTTATTCTTTCTGACTGGCCGAACCTATCTTATCGACATACAGCTCGTTTTAATGAAAGTACCAGCCATCAAGATTTACAAGATGTAAAAGCTGATAATGGTCAATACCTTAACTTTTCTAGACCGGTTTCAATGAGAGTCGTTGCAAACTAACACAATAAAAGGCCTGCAATTGCAGGCCTTTTATTTTTTACTCTGTTACTTCGCTTGGGGACTCATCACTATCATCTGTTTGAATCACTTCGACTACAGCTTCATCAACACGCTGTAAGCCTCGAGGTAATTTGTTACCTCGTCTGCCACGTTCACCATGATAATGCTCAAGATCAGCCGGTTTAAGTGTCAGTTTTCGTTTACCTGCATGCAGGGTTACGCTACTGCCTGCAGGCACCACAGCGAGCACTTTTACAAACTCTTCACGGGCTTGTACTTTCGCACTTGGGATAGAAATAATCTTATTTCCTTTACCCTTACTAAGTTTAGGTAAATCACGCAGTGGGAATAACAACATGCGGCCTTCATTAGAAATTGCCATACAGTAATCTGTTGCTACGTCAGTTACTCTAATTGGTGTGAGTAATTCACCACCTTTAGGGACACTGACCAGCGCTTTACCGTTTTTGTTCTTACTCACCAGATCTTTAAAGTCACTTATAAAGCCATAGCCTGCATCTGAGGCCATTAACAACACTTGGTTGTCTTCTGCCATCACCACATGCTCAAAATTTGCGCCTGCGCTTAAGTTAAAGCGCCCTGTCATTGGCTCACCTTGGCTACGAGCTGAAGGTAAACTGTGTGCATCAGTAGCAAAAGCACGACCACTTGAGTCTAAAAACACTGCAGGCTGGTTACTCTTACCTCGCGCTGAGGCTTTATAGCTGTCGCCTGACTTATAACTTAGCCCTTCAACATCTAAATCATGACCTTTACCAACACGTGCCCAACCTTTTTCAGATAACACAACGGTCACTGACTCTGAAGGGATAAGGTCTTTTTCACTTAGCGCTTTCGCTTCAACACGTTCAACAACTGGTGAGCGACGATCATCGCCATACATTTCAGCCGCTTCTTGGATTTCTTTTTTCATCAAGGTCGACATACGACGCTCTGAACCAAGCGTTTGCTCTAACTTGTCACGCTCAAGGGCAAGCTCATCTTGCTCACCTTTAATCTTGAACTCTTCAAGTTTTGCTAAATGACGTAGTTTTAACTCTAAAATCGCTTCCGCTTGAATATCAGTAATACCAAAGCGCTCCATTAATACAGGCTTTGGCTTATCTTCAGTACGGATGATTTCGATGACTTCATCAATGTTTAAAAAGGCCGTTAATAAACCTTCTAAAATATGCAGGCGAGCTAACACTTTATCTAAACGGTACTGTAAGCGACGGCGAACTGTTTCACGGCGGAACGTTAACCACTCAGTTAAGATGCTACGTAAATCTTTAACTTGCGGACGACCATCAAGGCCAAGCATATTTAAGTTTACGCGGTAGTTCTTTTCTAAGTCTGTGGTTGCAAATAGGTGTGCCATTAACGGCTCAGCTTTAATGCGGTTAGAACGCGGTACAATCACGATACGGGTTGGATTTTCGTGATCAGATTCGTCACGTAAATCGGCAACCATCGGTAACTTTTTAGCATTCATCTGCGCTGCAATTTGCTCAAGCACTTTAGCACCTGAACACTGATGAGGCAGCGCGGTGATCACTATGTCACCTTGCTCTTCAGTGTAAATTGCACGCATCTTGATAGAACCACGCCCGGTTTGATAAATCTTACGAATATCGTCTTTCGGTGTGATGATCTCAGCTTCTGTTGGGTAGTCAGGCGCATGTACTAACTCAAGCAACTCTTCGATTTCAGTTTTTGGCTTATCAAGTAATAAACAACAGGCACTAGCAACTTCACGCACATTATGTGGTGGAATATCGGTTGCCATACCTACCGCAATACCGGTTACACCATTCAGTAAGATGTGCGGTAAACGCGCAGGTAATACCATTGGCTCATCAAGTGTACCGTCAAAGTTTGCGGTCCAATCGACAGTGCCTTGACCCAATTCTTTTAGTAGAACTTCTGAGAACTTAGATAAACGCGCTTCGGTGTAACGCATTGCAGCAAATGACTTAGGATCATCTGCAGCACCCCAGTTACCTTGACCGTCCACCAGCGGGTAGCGGTAAGAAAACGGCTGCGCCATTAACACCATCGCTTCGTAACAAGCACTATCACCATGAGGGTGGTATTTACCCAGTACATCACCCACGGTACGGGCTGATTTTTTATATTTTGCTTGCGCCGATAACCCCAGTTCGCTCATTGCATAGATGATACGACGCTGTACAGGCTTAAGACCGTCACCTACATGAGGTAAGGCACGATCCATAATGACGTACATTGAGTAGTTTAAGTAGGCGTCTTCAGTAAAGCGCCCCATTGTTTGTTGTTCTATGCCTTGCATCAGCAAGGTATCTGTATCACTCATTAACGCTTACCTATTTTTTCTTAGCACTAACGCGATAGATCACATTAGCAAAGTCGTCTGAGATCAATAAGCTGCCATCTGCAAGCTCTGCAAATGCAACCGGGCGACCAAATGTTTCTTCGTTTTGCATAAAGCCTGTGATGAACGGGGTGTACTTAGTAATACGACCTTGTTCAACATTCGCTAGCATCACTTTATAGCCTGATTTTTTACTACGGTTCCACGAACCATGCTCAGCAACAAAAAGCTGCTCTTTGTATTTAGCAGGAAACTGCTTACCGTTATAAAAATGAATACCTAGAGGAGCAACATGAGCACCTAGTGCCAGGGCTGGCGATTTGTAGTCAGCAATACTTTTACCTTTGCCAAACTCAGGATCTAAAATCGCACCAGCGTGAACATAAGGGAAACCATAATGCGCGCCCTCTTCACCTTCACCAACACGGTTAATTTCACATGGTGGCATGTCATCGCCCATCATGTCACGGCCGTTATCACTAAACCAAAATGCATTCGTTGTAGGGTGATAATCAAAACCAACTGAATTACGAACGCCTTTGGCAATTGTTTTAATTTCTTTTGTATCAACATCTAACGAGAAGATACGACCATACTTGTCGTCTTCAGCACAAATGTTACATGGTACACCCACAGGCACAATTAGCTCACCAGTTGGCGCAAAACTAATAAACTTCCAACCATGGTGACGATCAGTTGGAAACTTGTCGTATACCACGTCGAATTTAGGATCTTTTAAATGTTTATCTACATCTTTAAAACGAATGATACGTGACACTTCAGCCACATATAAATCACCATCTTTAATCGCTAAACCTGATGGCATTTCAAGGCCTGTGGCAATGACAATCTTTTTATCTGCGACACCATCACTGTTGTGGTCAATCAGTGCATAAACATTGCCTGCTTTACGCGAGCCTGCGTAAACAATACCTCTTTTTGATACCGCAATTTGACGCGCATTTTCAACATCATCGGCAAACAGGCTAATAGAAAAGCCATCGGCAACTGTTAACTTATCAAGAATATCTTTTGCCATTACAGGCGCTGATAACAAGCTCAGCGATAGTAATGAGGTCAGTAGTTTTTTCATTTTTGTCTTGCCCTTTAATTCTTTGCTAGCAACTAGGTTGCTACACCTATTATTAAACTTCTGCGCGGTTACCGTGATCTTCTAACCATTGGCGGCGGTCTGACGAACGTTTCTTCGCAAGTAGCATATCCATCATTTCCATGGTTTGCTCTTCTTCGTCTAAGGTTAATTGCACTAAACGACGCGTATTAGGATCCATGGTGGTTTCGCGTAATTGTAACGGGTTCATTTCACCTAAACCTTTGAAGCGTTGAACATTAACCTTACCGCGTTTTTTCTCAGCTTCAATGCGCGCTAAAATACCGTTCTTTTCATCTTCATCAAGGGCGTAGTAAACCTCTTTACCAATGTCGATACGAAATAGCGGCGGCATCGCTACATACACATGGCCTTGTTTGATAAGCGATCGAAAGTGACGAACAAACAGCGCACAAAGCAAGGTAGCAATGTGTAATCCATCCGAGTCAGCATCGGCCAAGATACATATTTTGTTATAACGCAGGCCAGATAAATCACTTGAATCAGGGTCAATACCCAAAGCGACAGAAATATCATGCACCTCTTGCGATGCTAAAATCTGCCCAGATTCAACTTCCCAGGTATTTAAGATTTTACCACGCAGCGGCATAATGGCTTGGAATTCACGGTCACGCGCTTGTTTTGCTGAACCACCCGCTGAGTCACCCTCTACTAAAAACAGTTCAGTACGGTCATTATCTTGGGCGCTACAGTCAGTTAATTTACCCGGTAATGCAGGGCCTGAGGTAACACGCTTACGCACGACTTTTTTCGCAGCACGTAAACGGCGCTGCGCATTTGAGATACATAACTCTGCTAATAATTCTGCAGTTTCTGTATGCTCGTTTAACCATAAACTAAATGAATCTTTAACCACACCAGATACAAACGCAGCACATGAGCGAGATGAAAGCTTTTCTTTTGTTTGGCCAG
This sequence comes from Pseudoalteromonas shioyasakiensis, assembly GCF_019134595.1. Classification (NCBI taxonomy): domain Bacteria; kingdom Pseudomonadati; phylum Pseudomonadota; class Gammaproteobacteria; order Alteromonadales; family Pseudoalteromonadaceae; genus Pseudoalteromonas; species Pseudoalteromonas shioyasakiensis. The sequence continues at coordinate 3,037,778 of NZ_CP077770.1, forward strand.
CAAATTGTGGGTCTTGCATTTTAACCGATAATACGTAGCTACAGCGCTCCCAAATATCATCTGGCGTTAGCTTTACACCACGTGGTAATAAGTTTCTGAATTCGCAGAATTCACGCATTGCTTCAAGCAAGCCTTGGCGTAAACCATTAACGTGTGTACCACCTTGCGCAGTAGGTATTAAGTTTACATAACTTTCAGCAATTGATTCACCGCCTTCAGGTAGCCAAACAACAGCCCAGTCAGCGCCTTCTGTTGAACTTGAAAACTCACCAATGAATGGCTCTTTTGGTAATACTTCAAAGCCTTTAACAGCTTCAACTAGGTAATCTTTTAAGCCAGTTTCGTAATACCATTCTTGGCTTTCTTTAGTTTGCTTGTTAGTAAACTTAATGCGCAGGCCTGGGCACAATACCGCTTTGGCTTTTAATAAGTGATTAAGCTTAGTGATAGAAAAGTTAGCTGAGTCAAAATAGCTCGCATCAGGCCAAAAACGCACGGTTGTACCTGTGTTACGCTTACCCACAGTGCCAATGACGTTTAGGTCTTCAACCTTGTCACCGTTTTCAAAGGCCATACGAAATTGCTGCGCATCACGGCGCACAGTGACTTCAACACGAGTCGATAGCGCATTTACAACCGAAATACCTACCCCGTGTAAACCACCCGAAAACTGATAATTTTTATTAGAGAACTTACCACCGGCATGCAACTTGGTAAAAATAAGTTCCACACCCGGAATACCTTCTTCAGGGTGAATATCAATCGGCATACCACGGCCATCATCGATAACTTCAAGGGAGTTATCTTCGTGAAGGATGACATCTATTTTAGTGGCATGGCCTGCCATTGCTTCATCGACACTGTTATCGATAACCTCTTGACCTAAATGATTAGGTCGAACCGTGTCGGTATACATACCTGGGCGGCGTTTTACGGGTTCTAATCCGTTTAAGACTTCAATTGCTTCGGCGTTATAATTTTGCTGACTCATAGTTTTTATATCTTTTATGCGCTTAGCTATGTTTTACGTGATTTTAAGAAAATCTACAATACTTGCAAAGGTTTGTTCGAAGCCGATAAAACTATGATCGCCTCCAAATTCAACGTGTTGCTTACACTGAGAATAATATTTAACCGCCTGCTGAAACGGCAGTACTTCATCGCCCGTTTGCTGTAGCAAATAAATCAATGAAGGGGTGTCTAATTGCGGCAAATATAAACTGCGCAATGCATCCATGTGACGAGTACCAAGTTCATAGTGACTGTCTTGATACGGGTTATAGTTTTCCCCTAAATAGTTATCGAGTAACTCAAATGGGCGAACCGCAGGGTTAATGATCACCGCGGGTATCGAATAACGTTGCGACAAATAGGTCGCATAAAAACCGCCTAATGAACTACCTAGTAATACAGTATCATCATTTAGCAGTTGTTCTAATTGTAAAATTGCATGTAATGGCTCATGAGTTAATCGCGGCACCTGATAATCGACATCAAATTGCGCCATGTGCTCACCAAAACGAACTGCTTTATAAGACTTCTCTGAGCTATTAAAGCCATGAATATAAATTACTCGTTTAGCCATACTACTTCCGTGCTTAACCGTAAGTTTTGTTGCGCATCAATTTTTAAGTCGATGAGTCGAAATGCGGGGCCCAAATCCTCTTGCTGCCACGCCATCGTGTGTTTGGTAAACTGTATTGAGCTGGCAGGTGTCGCATACACACTAAGATTACGGTAGGTTTGCGTGTACTCATGATGCACATGACCATGAAATACCCCCACACACAGCTCAGTATTAACACAGGTATTTAAAAACTGCGGGCCATTTTCTAGCATATGCTTATCTAAGTAGGCTTGAATAGGTAACGGGTTATGATGACAAAACACCACGCTAGGTACCTGCCCTACCGCTTGGCTGAATTCATCTAAATGCGTTTGTGTTACCCAACCTGCTGGCGTCGGGCCTTTTGAGTTTGCCAACAGCAGCTGTCCACCTAAAAAGGTAATGCGTTTATTGTTTAAAATTTGCGAGCTTGTAAGCTTTTTATATTCGGCAAGTTCATCATGATTACCCGGCAACCAAAACACCGGACAACTCAGCGCTGAGTCTGCTATTAACTTAGCAAAAAGCTGGTAAGACTCCGTGCTGTGATCTTGTGTCAAATCACCACCAAATACCACACAATCTAAATCGAGCTCAGCAATAGCCTGTAAACAGCGCCCAAAATACGCTGCCGTATTCACGCTAAAGTATTCACCACGGGTGTCTTTTGATAAGTGGCAATCAGTGATATGGGCAACTTTCAGTGCTGTTTTCTCAAAATGGTAGGCGTTACTAAACCAAGCCATTATTTACATCCCAATTTAAAACTGCTCGGCCGTTTTCAACACAAGCCACCAGCCAGTCATATAAGAAGGCGTTAAGCTGATATTTTTCATCTTTTTGATGCATATTCGGATTCGGGTAAGCATACGAAGGCTTGATGCGCTGATGAAAATCATGATGCACAATTTCAGCGACTTTCGCATCATGATACATACGCACAGTTAAGTACAAAGGCTTAACCGAAGGTAAATGACCGGCTTCTTGTTTGATAGAAATATCTGTGGTGTATTTTGCTGTATCGTCGACTTTAACCGCAAAAGTGCTATGCCCTAATTGCACCTTACGCTCCTGACCGACACGGCGCTCATTAGGTAATAGTTTGAGCGCACGCACGTAGTTATGCTCACATAAAGTTAAGTACTTAGGTAAACTTTGAATATAACGCTGCTGGGCACTGACGTACGACAAAATAATCCCCTATGAGTTTTTCCAATCAGACAGTATACGTTGCTTATTCAGTGCTAACCACTGTAATGAGATAACTGTCGCTGCATTATCTATTTCACCTTGTTCTAGGCGCAGCATAGCTTCATCGTATGACATTACATGGGTTTTGATATCTTCATCTTCATTATCAAGGCCAAAAATACCGCCTTGATACCCTGCCAAGTCAGTGCGCGCTAAATATAAATACAAACGCTCCGTGGTGCCGCCGGGGCTTGAAAGATACGACATCATAAATTCCAGCTCGTTAAGCTCAATACCGGCTTCTTCGAACGCTTCGCGCTTTGCAACCTCTTCGTAATCAGTACTGCCATCTGCCATACCAGCAATACACTCAAGTAACCAAGGTGACTGCTTTGATGCGAGCGCCCCGATTCTGATTTGTTCGATTAACAAAACTTGGTCAGTTGCAGGGTCATAAGGAAGTACAGCAACAGCATGACCGCGCTCTAAAATTTCGCGTTTAACTTCTACTGATTTGCCACCTGCAAACAATGCATGATGAAAGCGGTAAGTATTAATTTTAAAGAAACCATCATAAACACGCTCAATCGGCTTTAACTCTATGTCATCATGATTAAATTGTGAGATTGCTGATATTTTCATTCACTATTTCCTTTGCGTTTTAAGTAAATGTTACGGCCAATTATATTCTGTTACACTTGGACATGCAGATTTACGTAATTTTTTTTTGGTTATTCATTAAAAAAGAGTACCATGGTCACAGTACAAAATTGTCTAAGGACTGAACGAACAATGAAAAAAACACTACTCGCTGCGCTGATCGGTTTTTCAAGCGCACTGACTGCAACAGCTAGTTACGCTGAAGATTTACTACAAGTTTACGAAATTGCGACAGCAAACGATCCTACCGTACTTAAAGCAAAAGCCCAAGCAGATGCACAAGCCTATGAGAGCGATCGTGCGTTAAGTGCTCTATTACCACAAATTGGTCTAAGTCTTGGTTACCAATCAACCAAATCAGATCTTTATGAAGGTAATGACGCAACGGGTTATACAGGATATGACTACGAGCCTGATGAATTTAGCCGTGGTATTAGCTTGAGCCAAACACTGTTTGATTTAGGTGCATGGAATTCACTAGGTATTGCTGACAAGCAAGCATTACAAGCAAGCGCTCAGTATGATTTTGCTCGCCAAGACTTAATCGTTCGTGTAGCTGAAGGTTACTTCAACGTACTAAGTGCAATCGATAACCTTGAGTTTGTTCAAGCAGAAAAACGTGCCATCGAGCGCCAATTACAACAAACGAAAGAGCGTTATGCGGTAGGTTTAACAGCCATCACTGACGTACACGAAGCGCAAGCTCAGTACGATAACTCTGTAGCACAAGAAATCGTTGCTAAGAACAGTGTTGAAACAGCTCGTGAGCAACTTCGCGAAATCACGGGTAAATATCACGCGAAACTAGACATGTTGAATACTGAAACGTTTTCAACTGTTGCACCAAAAAAACAGTCAACTGAATTCATCGATATTGCAAAAGACAACAACTTAAATCTGCAAGTTTCAAAAGTAACGGTTGATATTGCTAAAGATCAAATCGATTTAGCAAAAGCTGGCCACTATCCGAAGCTAACATTAAGCGCTTCATACGGAGACAGCCTAACGGATCTAAACAGCAACTCACACCAACCACGCGAAGACAGTGCAAGTATTGGTGTTAACTTCAGCCTACCTATCTACTCAGGTGGTGCAACTACAGCTGCAACTGACCAAGCACGTGCTTTCTATGTTGCGGCAAGTGAAGATTTAGAAGCAAGTTTGCGTGCAGTAACTCGCTCGGTTATCACATCGTACAACCAAGTGGTGTCTGACATTGCTACTTACAAAGCGCTACAACAAGCTGTTGTTTCTGCTGAAAGTGCGCTTAAAGCAACTGAAGCAGGCTTTGAAGTTGGTACACGTACTATCGTTGACGTACTGATCAGCACGCAGAACCTTTACAATGCAAAAAGTAACTTAGCAAACGTTCGTTACCGTTATGTTGTTTCAACACTACGCTTGAAACAAGCTGCTGGTACACTAACTGGCGAAGACCTTGTTGCAATTAACCAAGGTTTAAAAGAAATCTAAGCATTTCTTCTGTAAAGTCCTTATTGTAAAGCCAGCCTCGAGCTGGCTTTTTTGTATTTTTAAAGACATACAGTTAAACTAGCTTTTTTATTTTTAGAGATTTTTTTGTGGTTAGTTCATCTCCTTTTAAAGCGTCTTTTTTAGGCCCTCGTTACTGGTTAACTTGGATTGGCGTGTTCTTTTTATATCTCATCTCTTGGTTACCACATAAATTACAATTAGCGCTTGGAAAACTGCTTGGCCGTTTAGTACACCGTTTTATGAAACGTCGTCGCCATATTGCAGAGGTAAATATTCGTTTATGTTTTCCTGATATGCCTGAACATGAACAACGCGAACTTGTTCGTAAGAATATGGAAAATACCGGTATTGCAATGATGGAAACCGGCATGGCTTGGTGGTGGCCCCAGTGGCGAATCAATAAAGTGTTTGGTTCTGTTAAAGGCCTAGAACACTTTGAAAAAGCTCAGCAATCAGGTAAAGGTGTACTGTTACTTGTGCCACACTTTTTACACTTAGAAATGGCGAGCCGTATTATGGGTGTAAAACACCAAGGTATTGGCTTTTATCGACCGCATAACAACCCTTTGATGGAATATTTCACGACTAACGGTCGTCTTCGTTCTAATGAATACTTAATTGGCAAAAAAGATGTTAAAGGCTTACTGCAAGCGCTTAAAAATAAAAAGGTTTGCTACTATCTGCCAGATCAAGATTACGGCCGTAACCGCTGCGAATTTGCGCCATTCTATGCAGTAAAAGAAGCAGCAACAACAACGGGAACGCTGTTATTTTCAAGTAGCCGCAACTGCGAAACAGTGAGCTTAACAAGTCGTCGTGATGAAGAGGGTCGCTACCACCTAGAAGTATTACCTGCACTTGAAAACTTCCCAAGTGGCGACAACCTTGCAGATGTTACCCACGTAAATCAACGTATGGAACAAGCTATTGATTTAGCGCCTGAGCAGTATATGTGGCTTCATCGTCGCTTTAAAACTCGCCCAGATAAGAATGCACCTTCTTACTACAAGTAGAGTGACATTTTGCTGTTTGTATGGTTTTATTAAGCTAATTAACAACAAGAGTATTAGAAATGTGGTTTTGGGTTAAGCATTTATCATTAGCTTTTATTTTAATTGCTGCTGCTATTTACTTTTTATTTGGTAGTGGTCCTGTATTGGACATGAAAGACACCAAAAATGCAGCCGCACAAGGTTTATCACGCTTTTATGCAGCGCTACGTAACCAAGTGAATAACAAAAATAATGAGCGCGATAAATACGTTCTTAAATTACCTACGCCAGAAACCAGCTTAGATGTCGCACTTTTTGAACGTGAAAAAGTCGTAGAACCTTCATCACCTAACTGGACTGGTGATATTCAACCGCGCCGCTTTGAAAATGGCAATACCCTAAAAGATGTGCTGTCTGACTATGCCCGTCACGAAGATATCGTACTGTACTGGTATTTAAGCAAAGACTATGTTGTAAAAGATCATTTTCGCGTTGATAGTAACTTTGTCTCAACCCTTTATCAGGTTGGCCGCGCCATCAACGATGATTTCGAAAATGAGGTTTACACCTATTTCTGCTTTAAGCAAAGAGCCGCGGTTATCACTGAGCTGCCCTCTGCTTATGTGCGCGAAAACTGCCGTCGCTTAAAAAGCTAAAACACCTGCTGCCACGCCTGACTTACTAAGTCGATGTGCTGAATTAACTCAGCACGTGGCGCACAACGTCCCTGCTGATTCAAACTCATCACATGATAACGTGAACGATAGGCAATATACGCAGCCACTAATTCTTGCTGCATTTGCTCAGTAATACAGCCTAATCGCGCAGCATCAGCTAATATACGCACATTATCAGACCATGTCGTCAGCTCAGAGTGCTGCATTGCATTATTTAGCACCAGATACTGCGTAATAAACTCAATGTCTGTGATACCGCCTCTATCTTGCTTTAAATCGAACAGATCATCATTGCCTTTAGCAAGGTGAGCACGCATTTTTTCTCGCATATCAACGACATCAGTCTTAAGCTTCTCATTATCGCGGGCTTGGCATAAAACGTCTTTGCGGATTTGTGCAAAACGCTCTCTCAACGAATCTTGCCCATAAATCATACGTGAACGAACCAAAGCTTGATGTTCCCAGGTCCATGCTTGAGTTTGCTGATAGTGGTAGTAACTTTCTAAATTAATGGCCAGTAAACCCGATGCCCCTTCGGGACGTAAACGAGTATCAAGCTCATACAATATGCCTGACGCAGTTCGCGTGTTGAATAGATGCATTAAGCGCTGCGCAAGCTTTAAGTAAAACTGACGCGAATCAATCGACTTATCACCATTGGTATAACTGCTGCCATCGTGGTTATGCACAAATACCAGATCTAGGTCTGAATCGTAACCAACTTCAAAGCCCCCCGTTTTACCGTAAGCAATAACCGCAAAGCCCTTTTCTTGATCTGAGGTATTCGCTGGCCGACCAAAGCGCTCAACACATGCATGCCAGGCAATATTGACCGCTTGCTCTACAATAGCCTCAGCAAGCGCAGTAAGGTGATCGCTTACCTTCATCACACTCAGTACACCCGTTGCATCGGCTGCAGCAATGCGTAACTGATGCGTTTGTTTAAACTGACGAAGCGCTTCCATTTGCAGCTCTAAGTCGCCATGCTCTATTCGCAAGAAGTATTGCCTAATTTCATCTTTGTAAGCAGATAAAGGCGTCGGCTTATAAAGCACCTGAGGATCGATCAGCTCATCAAGTAAAATGGGGTATCGAGAGATATGTTCACCAATCCATTTACTATGACAGCAAAGTGCGACCAGTTGATTTAAGGCTCCAGGGTTTTCATATAAAAGCTCTAGGTAGGCAGTTCGTGAGATGATCTTATTCAACACCTGGCAAATCATCGTAAAAGCATCGCTACTGGCTTTTGTAACTGTTAGCTGTTTAAGTAAAAGCGGCATTAATTTATCGAGGATATCACGGCCTCGACTGCCAATTTTCGCCTTAGTTAAGCGCGCTTTAAAATCTTCAAGCGCCGCTTGCCAGTCAAGATTCGGCTCACACATCAGGCTAACATCAGTCATTTCCCAAGCGCTAATGTACTCACTTTCACACGGATCCGCGGTTTCGCTTTCAAAGCCAATCACTTGTTCGAATTCACCATGGACTTGAGACATGATCTGCTCAATGCTAGTTAAACACTGATTAAAGTCATGTTTATTGAGCAAATAGCATAAACGTTGCTGGTTTAACTCGTCATCAGGGAGTGTTTGCGTTTGCTTATCATCGAAAATCTGTAGGTACTGCTCAATTTGACGTAAGTCTAAATAGTTTTGTGTTAGTAGCTCAGCTTCTTTATTCGACATCACTTGGTTGTTAACCAGCTCTTTTAAAGCAACCAGTAATGACTGAGTTTGTAGGTTAGCTTCACGGCCGCCTCGAACCATTTGCAGTGCTTGTACTACAAACTCTACTTCTCGAATGCCGCCTGCACCTAATTTGATATTGTTTGTAAGGCGCTTTCGGCGTACCTCTTGGGCAATCATTTGCTTCATCTTGCGCAGCGATTCAATCACCGAAAAATCAATATAGCGGCGATAAACGAACGGCCGTAGCAGTTCATAAAACTCATCCCAATACTGATTTTCAGTGCCAATTAATCGCCCTTTTAGCATGGCGTAGCGTTCCCACTCACGTCCTTGTTCTTGATAATAATCTTCCATTGCATGAAAACTCATTACCAAAGGACCACTTTCACCAAATGGACGCAGGCGCATATCAACCCGAAACACTTGGCCATTTACCGTAGTTTGGTTAAGCGCCATAATTAGCTTTTGCGCCACTTTGGTATAAAACACCTGGGCTTCAATGGAGCGGCGCCCCCCTTGCGTTGCAACATCACGAGGGTAAGAAAAAATTAAATCTATGTCAGATGAGTAATTAAGCTCTCCCCCGCCAAGTTTCCCCATACCTAAAACTAACATTGGCATTGCATTACCGTCATCATCAAGCGGCATGCCACTGACTTTTGCTACCTGCGCAAACGCCCACTGATTGGCACTATCGATAAGCTGGTTTGCAAGCGCAGAAATATAAGCGATGCTATCGGCAATTGGGTTTGCACAGCACAAATCAAGAAAAGCGACTTTCAGCCAGTATTTTTCTCGATACAAACGCAGCTTTGCCATCGCAGCATTGTCATCCAGCTCATTGATTTCTGTACTACTTAGAGGAGGTTCAACTGCGCGGTTAGCAAGCTCTTTATCATCAAGTAACCACTCTTTTAAATCTGGCTGAGATTGTAAGCAGTTCCACGCAAAGTCACTTAAAGACAACAAGTAAATAATTTTTTGTTGTTCTGTTTGCCCCTCATACAAGCTCGCAAAGCGGGTTTGGCCTAACTGATGAAGTGACTCGGGAAGCGCGTGTAAATTACTCATTAAATACTCTCTTTTAACTTGCCAATAACCGTACTAGAATGATTATCAAAGAATTATTTAGCAGGGACCTGCATGTCATATTTATCACTATCTAACACTAGTTTAGTCGCGATTGCTATTAGTTTCGCTGTAATTTGCGTCACTATAGTACTGCTACGTATTCTAACGCAAATCAAAGCAAAACAAGCGCTTAAAGAAGAGCTTGCGCAACATGATAACTTTGCCATGGGGATCAGCTTTGCCAGCGAAATTATGGTCGTTATAGCCACTATCGCTTATATATTTGATGAAATTAGCTTAAGTGCAGCCCAGTCAAACCCGCTAAAAGTACTTTTACTCATTGTGCTGTTGTTTGCTTTTATAAAAATAGGCCATTTAATTCATCGTAAATGGATATTGCATCGCTTTAATGAAGAAGCAGCCATTCTAAAGCAAAATGTGTGTGCCGCCTTGGTCGATTCAGGCATGTTAATCGCAAACTGTATTATAGCTCTTGGGCTATATAACTGGTGCCATACTCAAGGCTATAGCAGCTTACTGATAGCCACTGTAAGCTTTTTTGTGCTGCAAGGTATGTTTGCCCTTGATAGTAAAATCCGTGAGTATCGATTTGCTAAAGCCAACCAAGGCGCATCGCTACAAAGTAATTTTAACCTTGAAAATACCTCTATTGGCATTCGTTACGCGGGTAAGTCTATCGGCTTGGCACTTGCGGGCTATGCTGGTCTTGCCAGTGCATCATTTATTAGTGGTAAGATGGTAGAAAATTTATTCACTCTAGTATCTCATTGCGGTGCAATGTGGGTATTGTTATATATTTTGAGCTACATTATTAAATATATATCTCTACCTAATATCGACACATCGTTAGAAGTAGATCACCAAGATAACATTGGCATAGCCTGTATTGAGTTTGCCGTTTTCGGTGCAATAGGCTATTTACTAATAAGTATGTTTTCAATTTGATATGGAAGTTCTTGAACCGTGAGGCGTTATGCCATTTAAAGTTAATAATTATTTATTAGTTGATATAGATAATGAGTTCAGTAGCAATTTTGCACAACACTACTTTGCAAACGTAGAGGGCTCAACCTTGGTGGTGGCTGGCGCTAATAGCCGCCACATGGTTAAACTTATGTTCAATGAACTAGTAAAAGATTATTGCTACTGCGATTTTAGTAATGAAATTAGTGTCTCAGAACTTGCCAGCTATTTACATGAACACCACGATATTCAAGGTGTACTGATCAATCAGACCGACTACCAATTGGCGAATGATGCCCAAAAGTTTATTTATAACTCATTGCACAAAATACGTTATTTAGTGCAACAAGATGGGCATAGCTTTAGCTTTACACCTTGCCCAGATGCTGCTCATATTAACCATCTTTCTTGCCAATCTGAGATTGCCGAAACCACCGCACATCTTTTAAGCGCCAAAGACGAATTTAAATAACAAATAAATAATTGCACCTAAGCCGCTGTATACTTACCATATTGATAAATTTATTGATAAGTGACAGCCATGCGAGTTCCACATATTTACCAACCTTCAGCGATTTCTTTAAACACCCCAGTAACACTTGATGATGATGCCGCAGGTCATGTTGGCCGCGTATTGCGTATGCAAGTCGGTGACAAGGTCTCGATTTTTAATGGTGAAGGAGGTGAATACCTCAGTGAAATTATTGAAGTAAGCAAAAAAAATGTCGTCGTTGAGCCACAAGAATTTGTTGATCATGATGTTGAATCGCCCTTAAAAATTCACTTGGGCCAAGGCATTTCTCGAGGCGATAAAATGGATTTCACTATTCAAAAATCTGTTGAACTGGGTATCACAGAAATCACCCCTATTTTTAGCCAACGTTGTGGCGTAAAACTAAGTGGCGATCGCCTTTCTAAAAAACATCAACAATGGCAAAAAATTGCAATTGCCGCCGCAGAACAATCTGGCCGCAACTTTGTGCCTATTGTGCACCCTCCTATTGATATTAAAGAGTGGCTAGAACAAGCAAGTGATGCGTTAAAACTTACTTTGCACCCGCGTGCTGAGCACAGCATTAAAACTATTCAAGTACCAAACGAAGGGGTGCGCTTTTTAGTCGGCCCTGAAGGTGGCTTTACCGATGCAGAAATAGATATAGCTAAACAACAGCACTTTGTTGATATTCGTTTAGGCCCACGCGTTCTGCGTACAGAAACAGCCGCTCTGACAGTATTAAGCGCATTACAATTACAGTTTGGCGATTTAGCGAATTGAAAACCGTAAAAACACCCATATATCAAAGTAACAAAACACAGTATGGCATACGACTCTAAGGCAAAAATATGGCAATTAAGCTAGGCATAATCTCTGATCCAATTAGTGGCTTTAATATTAAAAAAGACACTGGCTTTGCAATGATGATGGAAGCGCAAAAGCGCGGTTACGAAATTTACTACATGGAAATGGATGACCTGTCTCTTCGCCAAGGTCAAGGCTATGCAACAGCCGCCAAAGCCCGTGTATTTGATGATGTAAATCACTGGTATGAATTAGAAGAAAAAGCCACCATTGCTTTAGCTGATTTAGACGTTATTTTAATGCGTAAAGATCCGCCTTTCGATACTGAGTATATCTACGCAACCTATATTTTAGAGCGTGCTGAGCAAGCTGGCACGCTTATAATCAATAAGCCGCAAAGCTTACGTGATGCTAACGAAAAGCTATTTACTGCTTGGTTTAGCGAACATACGCCGGACACTTTAGTAACACGCAGCCAAGCAGACATTCGTGCATTTTTAGCTGAACATAAAGATATTATTTTAAAACCGCTGGATGGTATGGGTGGTGCATCTATCTTTAGAGTGAAAGAAGATGATGCCAATATTGGTGTGATCTGCGAAACATTAACCGAACATGGTAGCCGTTTTGCAATGGCACAAAACTATATCCCTGAAATCAAGCAAGGCGATAAACGCGTACTTGTGGTTGATGGTGAAGTAATGCCGTATTGCCTAGCGCGTATCCCGCAAAATGGCGAAACGCGCGGTAACTTGGCAGCAGGTGGCCGAGGTGAAGCACGCCCAATTAGCGATTCAGACCGTAAAATTGCAGAGGCTGTTGCACCTACATTAAAAGAAAAAGGCCTTATTTTTGTTGGTCTAGATATCATTGGCGACCGTTTAACTGAAATCAATGTCACTGCGCCAACGTGTGTAAAAGAGATTGAAGCCGCTTATGACATTTCAATCACTGGTCACTTATTTGATGCCATTGAAAGAAAACTGAGCCATACTTAATTTAAACAACAAAAGGGGCGACCTATGCAGTCATTAGAGAATCATTTCTTAATCGCAATGCCGAGCATGCAAGACCCTTTTTTTAAGCGTGCTGTCACTTACATTTGTGAGCACAACCAAGAGGGTGCGATGGGCTTGGTAATTAACCAGCCTATCAATATCACCGTGGGCGAGCTACTCGATAAAATCGAAATTGATAACGACAAAAGCAAGCAAGCTGCAGGTTTAGCTGTGTATGCAGGCGGGCCTGTAAAAACCGATCGAGGTTTTGTTTTGCACTCACCAAAACCAGGTTATGCAGCGAGCCAAAAACTTAGTAGTGATATTATGATCACCACTTCAAAAGATGTGTTAGCAAGCTTAACCACGAGTGAAGCACCTGAACAATTTATTATCACTCTGGGTTATGCAGGCTGGGATCAAGGACAACTAGAGCAAGAACTGCTAGAGAATTCATGGTTAATTATCAAAGCAGATCCTGAGATCATCTTTAATACCCCCGTTGAAAAACGTTGGGAAAAAGCCGTTTCTATGCTGGGTTTTGATATCGGGCAACTAAGCTCTGAAGCTGGCCACGCCTAACTTTATAAATTTTAAGACTATGACAAAACGAACGTTTAAGGCACTCGGTGAACGCACCGTAATGGGTTTTGACTTTGGCACCAAAAGTATTGGCATTGCCATTGGTCAGGAACTCACAGGAACAGCATCAAGCTTACAAGCTGTAAAAGCGAAAGATGGTATTCCTGATTGGCAACTGATTAAAAAACAAGTTGACGAGTGGCAACCAGATTTAATGGTGGTTGGTTTACCGCTTAATATGGATGGCACCAATCAAGAAGTTACCTTTAAAGCTAAGAAGTTCGCAAACCGCTTACACAACCACTTTGCTATACCGGTTGAAACGCAGGACGAACGATTAACAACGGCAGATGCCAAAGCACGCTTGTTTGATCAAGGTGGCTACCGAAACCTTGGTAAAGGTAATGTTGATAACATGTCAGCGGTGATCATCTTAGAAAGCTTTTTTGAGCAGTTTTATGGCGACTAAAGCGCTTTATTAATCACCGTATAATCTTTTAAATCTGGAATAAAGCCTGCCTCTCGGTAGGCTTTTTCAATTGCGCCTGTTTTACGAAGCTGCGCAAGCCCTTTTTGAATTGCAACAAAAGCCGCTTTGCCATCGGGGTGATTCTTCGAAATAATAAAATGACGGCTATCATTGAGCTGAAGTACAAGATTTGGCACTGCAACCAGTTCAATGTTTTCTAAGCTATAGCGATTATTGAGGCTAGGCATTAAGGGCATCATCATAAAATCAACCCACTGCATCGATACAGTGCGAACTTGCCCAAGCCACTCATCTTCTCTGAGCAGTTCTTTTAGTGGTAGAGCAGATAACGTTTGCCAATCAGTTTGCCATCGTGGCGTTGACACTGCGGTTAATAGTTTAAAGTCATCAAGCTGTTTTACTTGCTGCACTTTTTTATTGTTTGGTGAAGTAAATATGCCCGCGAAATACTCACCATTTCGAATAACCGGGTCTGAAATATATACCGAATCAATAAGCTGTTTTGCATCAACAGACCAGACACTATCGAAGCTTAATAGGAGCTGGCCATCTTCTAACAGCTTAGTATTGCGGTAATTAACATTGCCTTTATGGTAGCGAAATGGCTTAGTAAAACCGCCTAAACTCAATGCTTGTTGAGCGATAATCATATCGACTACATCACGGCGTATGTAAGCACCGCTGAAGTCTTTAACTTCAAGTGGTTTACGGCCATTCAAAAAACGACTGTAATCGTCATAAACATCATCGCGAATAAAAATAACCACGCTTTTATTATCATTGCCATATACCTGAAAGGTACTCAGCAATAAAAATAACCAACCGATTAAATTTACTCGCAATCGCATTTATTTGTCGCTCTTTCCATCAAGGCCATCGATAGTCACGCCTTGTAAGAAGCCCGCACCACTTTGTTCATTGTTTTGCAGCTTAATCATTAAGCGCAAGTCATTTGGCGAGTCAGCATGGTGTAGCGCATCAGCGTAGTTAATACGGCGCTGTTTATAAAGCTCAAATAACGCTTGGTCAAAGGTCTGCATGCCCATTTCTTTCGATTTAGCCATGGTTTCTTTGATAGAGCCAATGTCACCACGCTTGATGAGTTCTGCCACCATAGGTGAATTAAGCAAAATTTCGATAGCAGCAACACGCCCTTCCCCATCGGCAGTTGGCACCAACTGCTGCGCGACAATGGCACGAAGGTTAAGTGCTAGGTCGTACTTTAACTTATCGTGCTTTTCTTTCGGCACTAAGTGCATGATACGGTCAATGGCTTGGTTAGCGTTATTCGCATGCAGTGTCGCCACACACAAGTGACCAGTTTCAGCGAAGCTGAGTGCGTATTCCATGGTTTCTTGTGAACGGATCTCACCAATTAAGATCACATCAGGTGCTTGACGTAACGAGCTTTTCAGCGCAGATTCAAAGCTTTCAGTATCTAAACCAACTTCACGTTGAGTGATAATACTTTTACGATGTTCATGAACAAATTCGATAGGATCTTCAATGGTAAGAATATGACCACGTTGATTGCGGTTGCGATAACCTAAAAGCGCAGCGAGCGAGGTCGATTTACCGGTACCTGTACCACCTACAAATAGTACTAAACCACGTTTTGCCATGATCACATCGGTTAACGTTGATGGTAAACCTAATTCGTTTACATCTGGGATTTGCGTCACGATACGGCGAATAACCATACCGGCTCTGTCACGCTGCCAAAAAGCAGAAACACGGAAACGACCTTCATCGGTTGCAATCGCAAAGTTACACTCTTTAGTGTCATGAAACTCTTTGCGTTGCTTATCATTCATAGCCGACTCAACTAACGCAAGGGAAGCATCATCCGAAAGCCTTTCGTCGGTAAGGTGCACTAGCTCACCGTTGATTTTTGCACTGACTGGCAGCTGGCTAGAAACAAACAAGTCAGACGCTTTTTTATCGATCATAACTTGTAAAAAATGATTTAAAGGTAAAGACATTTTAAATAGCTCCGTTAACCACCAAACTGGGTTTTATCTTGCGCTTTAGCACGCGCATCATTGGTTGTAATAATACCGTAGTTAACTAAGCTTGCTAAACATTGATCCATGGTCTGCATACCATGCGATGCACCGGTTTGAATTGATGAATACATTTGTGCAATTTTATCTTCACGGATCAAGTTTCGGATTGCAGGAATTCCTATCATAATCTCGTGAGCTGCTACTCGGCCACCGCCCACTTTTTTAAGTAAAGTTTGCGAGATTACGGCACGTAATGATTCTGACAACATTGAACGTACCATGTCTTTTTCTTCACCTGGGAATACGTCAATAATACGGTCAATGGTTTTTGGTGCAGATGTGGTATGCAAGGTACCAAACACCAAGTGACCTGTTTCTGCCGCGGTCATCGCTAAGCGAATTGTTTCAAGGTCACGCAGCTCACCCACTAAGATTACATCCGGATCTTCACGTAATGCGCTTCTAAGCGCATTAGAGAAGCTATGTGTATCACGATGAACTTCACGCTGGTTAATAAGGCTCAGTTTATTCTCGTGTACGAATTCGATTGGATCTTCGATAGTTAAAATATGGTGATGCTTATTTTGGTTAATGTAATCAACCATCGCCGCTAATGTGGTTGATTTACCAGAACCCGTTGGCCCGGTGACTAGCACCAAACCACGTGGATTATCGGAAATGGTTTTAAAAATATCAGGCGCACCTAAATCATCCAGCGTTAAAACATCACTTGGGATAGTACGAAACACCGCCGCAGGGCCACGGTTTGAATTAAATGCGTTAACACGAAAACGCGCAAGGTTTGGTACTTCGAAAGAAAAATCCACTTCAAGGTTTTGTTCGTAGTCCTTACGCTGATTATCGTTCATAATATCGTATACCAGACTATTTACATCTTTTTGTTCTAATGCTGGAATATTAATACGACGCACATCACCATCAACACGTATCATAGGTGATACGCCTGATGACAAGTGTAAATCCGAGGCTTTGTGTTGCACACTAAAGGCCAATAATTCGGTAATATCCATTTATGACTCCACAACCAACTGATAATTATATGGTTACAATAGCAGAACGACTTACATCCGCCTACGCAAGAATTGCTCAAGCTGCAAAAAATAATCACCGCGATGAGCAATCAATCAACCTATTGGCTGTTTCAAAAACAAAACCTGCCGACGATATTATTGCTGCCTATAAGCATGGTCAACGCCAGTTTGGCGAATCATACGTACAAGAAGCGGTAACAAAAGTCACAGCATTGGCTGATTATAAAGACATTGTTTGGCACTTTATCGGCCCTATTCAATCAAATAAAAGTGCCCAAGTAGCCACGCATTTTGATTGGGTGCAAAGCGTTGACCGCACTAAAATTGCAAAACGTCTTAATGAGCAACGACCAGCCGACAAAGCCCCGCTCAATGTTTTAATTCAAGTTAATATTAGTTTAGAAGAGGCTAAGTCAGGCTGCCACCCAGACGAGCTAATGGCACTGGCTGAATTCATCAGTCAATGTCCTAATTTATGCCTGCGCGGTGTGATGGCGATTCCTGCCAAAACCGACGATGCCCAGCTACAATTACAATATTTTGAGCAATTAAGCGCTTGCTTTGATAAACTAAAGGCCCAATATCCCCAAGTAGACACCATGTCGATGGGTATGAGTAACGATGTTGAAGCGGCGATTGCAGCAGGTTCAACCATGGTACGCATTGGCACGGATATATTTGGCCAACGAAATTAAAAGGTGATAACAGACATATGTCAGACAAAAAAATCGCATTTATAGGCACGGGTAACATGAGCTACGCCATCATTGGCGGCATGGTAAAGAACGGTTTTGCAGCAAAAAACATCATTGCAACCAATCGCAACCAAGAAAAATTAGCTAAGGTTGCTGCTGATTTCGGGGTACAAACTACCGCGGATAACAACGCGGCACTTCGCGATGCAGATGTGATTGTCTTATCTGTTAAACCGCAAATGATGGGCGATCTTTGCCAATCATTCCAAGATTCAGGCGTTGATTTTAGCGACAAGCTATTTATTTCAGTGGCAGCAGGCCTTACCGTAAACCGTTTACGTGAAATGTTAGGTCAAGATGTGAAAATGGTACGTTGTATGCCAAATACGCCATCATTACTAGGTCGCGGTGTTTCAGGTCTATATGGCGCGGGTGAAACCGCTGAAGAGCACGAGTTTGTACAACAAGTCTTTGAGTGTACAGGCATTGTTGTTTGGGTTGAGCAAGAATCACAAATCAACGACGTCATTGCTGTTACAGGTTCATCACCAGCTTACTTCTTCTTATTTATGGAAGCTATCGAAGAAAAAGCTAAAGCACTTGGCTTTAGTGATGAAGATGCGCGCCGTTTAGTGCAACAAACCGCACTGGGTGCTGCCGAAATGGCTCTTTCGCAACCAGACATCAGTATTTCTCAGCTACGTGCAAACGTAACCTCTAAAGGGGGTACGACTCACGAAGCTGTTGAGCATCTTAAATCACAAGGTTTAGTCGGCACTGTTGCAGATGCAATGGATGCCTGTATTGCTCGCGCTGAAGCGATGGAAAAAGAACTTTAAGCTTACTTTTTGAAGGTAAAACTATGCAAGCCATGCACTTTTTAGTTGGGATTATTTTTGATCTCTTTTTAATGGTGGTCCTTTTACGCTTTTGGTTACAAGCGGCAAAAGCTGACTTTTACAACCCTATGAGCCAGTTTGTGGTGAAAGCCACTTCGTTCGCAGTGAACCCACTTCGTAAAATCATCCCAGGAGTGGGTGGCTTTGATATTGCCTCGTTAGTGCTTGCTTATTTAGTTGCTGTAGCAAAACTCAGTGTTATTTTTCTGATGTTTTATAACGCTTGGGCGCCAGGACCGGTATTTATTCAAGCGTTAATTACGGTCGTTAAAGAAGGCTTAAACTTACTGTTTTGGGTATTAATTATTCGTGCTTTACTAAGTTGGGTAAGCCAAGGCTACAACCCAATTGAGGCTGTATTCCACCAGCTAACTGAGCCGATGTTACGTCCAATTCGTAAGGTTATCCCACCATTAGGTGGTCTAGACCTATCAATCTTAGTGTTGATTATTGGTCTACAGTTTTTACAGTTTTTAGTAATGGATTTAATTGGCTAAGCGTTTAACGTGAAGCAGTAAGGGGCCGAAAGGCCTCTTTTGTTAAGTGAGATATACCATGAAGCAATTTATTTATTTTTCTTTGATTGTATTGAGTTTATTTACAACCTTTGCCAAAGCAGATGAACAAGCAGGCGCCCAGTACAAAGTTCTTGGCCCTTGGGAAGTTCATTACATTGCATTTCCATCGACTTTTATTCAGCCAAGCATTGCTAAAAACTATGATTTAGAGCGTAGCCCTAGCAAAGGGATTATTAATATTTCGGTATTAAAAAACAGCGATAAAACAGCGCAGACTGCAACTTTAACTGGCACTGCACGTAACCTGCTTGGTAATAAAAAGCAGCTTACATTTAAAGAAGTTGTTGAAGGCGATGCGATTTATTACCTCGCGCAAATCGATTACAGCAACGAAGAAATTTACCGTTTTGATATCGAAATTAATCAAAATGGCAAAGTACAAACACTGAAGTTTCAGCAAAAATTTTACGTAGATTAATAGACCTATGAACAACACCTTGGTTTTAGCCACCGGTAACCCTGGCAAAGTAAAAGAGCTGGCAAGCATGCTCAGCCCACTTAATATTAACGTGGTTCCACAAAGCGATTTTCAAGTACCAGACGTGCCAGAAACAGGCACTACATTTGTTGAAAACGCGATTATTAAAGCGCGCCATGCAGCAAAGATCACAGGCTTGACTGCGATTGCTGATGACTCAGGTCTTGAAGTAGACGGCCTAAATGGTGCACCGGGTGTGTACTCTGCACGCTTTGCCGGAGCGGGTGCCAGCGATCAAGATAATATCGACAAGCTACTAAAAGAGCTTGCTGATAACCCAGTTCGCAGTGCGCGTTTTTGGTGTGTGTTAGTATTAATGCGCCACGCCGACGACCCTACACCACTTATTTGTAGTGCCAGTTGGGAAGGCGAAATCACCTATAGCCAAGATGGTCAGGGTGGTTTTGGCTATGATCCTGTTTTTTACGTACCGTCTGAGCAATGCACGAGCGCTCAGTTAACTAAAGAGCAAAAAAATGCCCTTAGCCATCGCGGCCAAGCTTTAAAACAACTACTTGCGCAATTGCAGCAAAAAGGCGGCCTGTGAGTTTACCGCCTTTAAGTTTATATGTGCACGTGCCTTGGTGCGTGCAAAAGTGCCCATACTGTGACTTTAATAGCCATGGCCAAAAAGGCACCATCCCCGAAAAAGAATACGTTCAGCATCTTATTGATGATCTCAAGGCCGATTTGCACTTAGTGCAAGGGCGTAAAATCCACAGCATTTTTATTGGCGGCGGCACCCCAAGCTTATTAACTGGTGACGCATATACTCGCCTACTTGGTGAAGTTGACAGATTAATAGGCCTAACTGATGACTGTGAAATTACCCTAGAGGCAAACCCAGGTACCGTCGAAACAGGTCGCTTTAAAGAATATGTTGCCGCTGGCATCAATCGTATTTCGATTGGTGTGCAAAGCATGCAAAATGACAAACTAAAAGCCCTTGGCCGTATTCATGGTGCTGATGAAGCAAGTTATGCGGCTAAACAGGCGCATCAAGCGGGGCTAAACAGCTTTAACCTTGATTTAATGCATGGCTTACCTGGGCAATCTGTTGAAGACGCCTTAAGCGACCTTGAAAAAATTATCGCCCTAAATCCACCTCATATCTCGTGGTATCAACTAACAATTGAGCCAAATACTCAGTTTGCTTCTAAGCCACCAACCTTACCTCACGACGACACCCTTTGGGATATTCAAGAACAAGGTCAAGCGTTACTAGCCGCAGCAGGTTATGAGCAATACGAGATCTCAGGCTACGCGAAGCCCGGCTACCAATGCCGTCATAACTTGAATTATTGGCGATTTGGCGATTATCTCGGTATCGGCTGCGGTGCCCATGGTAAAATTACTGATGAAAATAAAGTCATCACCCGTACCGTGAAAGTAAAACACCCACGAGGTTATATGGATCTTGCCAAACCGTATTTATACGAACAATGGCAAGTAGCAAAAGACGACTTAGCTTTTGAATTCTTTATGAATCGTTTTCGTTTAGTCGAACCCTGCCCAAAAGCTGATTTACCTTTGCTTACAAGTTTGTCACTGCAAGGTCAGGAACAAGCCTTGACTGATGCAATTGCAAAAGGCTTACTAATTGATGATAAAGATAACTGGCAGGTAAGCCAAAAAGGCCACCGCTTTTTAAATGACCTGCTAGAATTATTCGTTTAAGAATTATAATTAAATTTCTAACAACTACAAAGGAACGATAATGCGTAAACTGACTTTCATCGCTGCGGCGGTAAGTGTTGCATTACTTGGCGGCTGCCAACAAATGCAAGAGCAACCGAAGCCTGCACCAAGTGTACAAAGCCAACCTGTACAAAGTGAAATCGATAAAGCCAATGCCTTCTTTGAAGATACTTTTAACCGTGATGTAATGAAAAGCCCTATCTATCAAACATACATGGGCATCAAAAAAGATTACGACAAATGGGACGATGGCAGCGAAGAGCGCGTTTTAGAAGACTTTGAACAAACTAAAGCTGACCTAGTTGCGCTTAACGCAATTAACCGCGACCAATTAGATGACGCAACAAAAGTAAGCTATGACCTTAAAAAGCAAGATTTAGAAAACGAAATTGCTGATTTCAAATGGCGTCATTACAACTACCCTGTGAACCAAATGTTTGGTGTTCACTCGATGATCCCTGCGTTTTTAATCAACCAACATCAAATTGCCGATGTATCTGATGCTAAAGCGTATATCTCACGTTTAAACGGTGTTACAACGGTTATTGATCAACTAATCAAAGACCTTGAAGTACGTGCAGATAAAGGGATTATCGCGCCTAAGTTTGTTTTCCCACACGTGATTGATTCAAGCAATAATATCTTACGCGGCGCCCCATTCAATGACGGTGAAGACTCAACGTTACTAGCTGACTTTAAACGTAAAGTTAATGCATTAGAGATTGCCGATAGCGAAAAGTCTGCACTTATCAGCGACGCTGAAAAAGCCTTAAAAGCAGCTGTAAAACCTTCTTACACTAAGCTAATTAACTTCTTAGCTCAGTTAGAAAAACGCGCTGATGACCGCGATGGTGCTTGGAAATTCCCTGACGGCGAAGCGTTCTACAATAATGCCTTAGCACGTACCACAACCACTGATTTAACTGCTAAAGAAATTCACACAATCGGTTTAGCTGAAGTCGCGCGTATTCACGATGAAATGCGTGAGATTAAAGACAAAGTAGGCTTTAAAGGTGACCTTAAAGCATTCATGCAATTCATGAAAACTGATAAGCAGTTCTACTACCCTAACACAGCAGAAGGTAAACAACGTTACCTTGATGAAGCAACGGCGCTTATCGATAACATGAAGTCTCGTCTAGACGAGCTATTCATTGTTAAGCCAAAAGCTGACCTTAAAGTTAAAGCTGTTGAAGCATTCCGTGAAAAAGCAGCAGGTAAAGCGTTCTACCAACAACCTGCGCCAGATGGTTCACGCCCAGGTATTTATTACGCAAACCTTTACGACATGGAAGCAATGCCAACATACCAAATGGAAGCACTTGCATACCACGAAGGTATTCCGGGTCACCACATGCAAATTGCTATCGCGCAAGAGCTTGAAGGCGTACCTAAGTTCCGTAAGTTTGGCGGCTACACAGCGTATGTTGAAGGCTGGGGTTTATACTCTGAGCTAGTACCAAAAGAAATGGGCTTATACGAAGACCCGTATTCAGATTTTGGTCGTCTTGCGATGGAATTATGGCGTGCATGTCGCCTAGTAGTAGATACAGGTATCCACGCAATGAAGTGGACACGTCAAGAAGGTATCGACTACTACGTAAATAACACACCAAATGCGACGTCTGATGGCGTTAAAATGGTTGAACGTCACATTGTAATGCCTTCACAAGCAACGGCATACAAAGTGGGCATGCTGAAGATTTTAGAGCTTCGTGAAGCGGCTAAAGAAAAACTAGGCGATAAATTCGATATTCGTGAATTCCACGATGTAGTTCTTAAAAATGGTGCAGTACCATTAAATGTACTAGAAAAGTTTGTTGACCAATGGGTTGCTAAAAAACAAGCAGCTTAACCAATAAAGACTTGAAAAAGGCCGCTCAGCGGCCTTTTTTATTTATTTAAACAAGTAGTTGAGCTATAAATGTATAAATAATAAAAAACGAGAATTTCCATGCAAAGCGCGATTGAGCAATTGAACAGCCGACTTCAACATCATCAGTTAAAAGAACTCATTGCCGATTACCAAAGTTTATCGGGAGTTTTGCAAGCGGCGCAATTACAGCATATCTATCAGTTAGCTTGCAGTAGTGAAGTTAAATACTTGTTTTTACAAAATGTGGCAGCGCATTTACTCGAAGCAAGCCCGCTACCAAGTGAAGCTGTAGCCTTAATTGATGATATCGATAAACTGAACTTTTTCACGCCTGGTCTTAAGTTTCAAAGTGCTTTTTGTGTAACAGACAATCAGGGCAATACCCTACTACATCACTTATTTACGCAGTGTAAGGCTGATAACCTACCCTTTAATTACTTGCGTTCGTTAATGTTATTTGAAAGCAACGAAAGCTTGGGCATAGCATTAAAAACATTAAATAAGCAGCAGCTCACTCCTATTGGTTGCTTTATAGCGCAAAACAGCACAACCCAAATGCTAGCAAAACATGAGTTCTCTGCATTATTAGCCATGATGGAAGTCGACCAAAGCCACAGCCCTAGCGCAGTCAGCGCCTTGGTAAATACCCTTAAGCAATTTTATGGTGCCAATCAACCAACGAATAGCGACAGCAAAGTGCTACTGTGCGCGGCCTATTTGCAAGTACCAACAGCGCAGTTATTAAACGCGCTTAACCAATAACTCCATGAATAAGGATGTTGTTAAAGCGTTTTTATCGCTCAGCAGTTTTACAACCCTTAACCACGGTAGCCGTATTGTGCTTACCTTGTGCCTTGCAAGGTTATTAAGTACTGATGAGTTTGGTACTTTCGCGGCGTTACTCGCACTTTGTGAAATTCTGTTATTACCCGCAAGTATGGGCTTTGCATCATCTTTGATGCGTATTAGTTATCCGCTCTACAAGGCCCAGCAACATGATTTACTACGTGGCTTAAAACATGTTTATTTAGCGGCATCGTGTTTATTCGGGGTAATTTTTGTCGCTGCTGTGGTGATTAGCTTTCAGGCTATTTCACCGCACCAAAGCGCTCAAGAGCATGTGGTCTATTTACTGTTATTGGTGCCGATTGGCGCTATTATGCAAAGCCAATCGGCTTTTTTAGTGGCTTTGAATAAACCAAAAATTGGCCTAATAACGCAGCAGTGTATCTTTGAATTGCTAACAGCTGGGTTTTGTTTTTTCGTGTACTTGATACGTGGCGACTTATCTTTAGTCGAAATTTGTATCTTGTTGTTTTGTAGCATCTTGTGCGTAGTCATTTATCAATATTGGTTAATCAAAAAAATGATCGTCGCAAGTACTGCCCGATACCAAACCAAGCAATGGTGTAAAGACTCCTTGATCATGCTCGCCAGTGGCGCAGGCACCGTATTAGTAGCAAAACTCGATGTGTTACTGGTGCATCACTGGTTTGGTGCACAAGGCGTGAGTATCTTCTTTCCTGCGGTAGTGATTGCTGGCTTACTGACTATTTTAGGCAATGCCGCCAACCAATATTTAAAACCCATTTTAATGGCAGATGAAACGACCGAGCAGCAACTTAGCGAGTTAATGAAAGTGGTATGGCGTTTTAACTTTGCCGCTATTTTACTGCTTGCCCTGCTCGCAAAGCCGCTACTCAACCTCTATGGCGAAAGCCAATTGCAGGAAGGGTTTTGGATTTTAATGCTGCTGTTACTCGGGCAGCTATTATTACCAGCAAGAATTTTAGCCAGTAGTATGATCAAGTTAAAAGGCAACCCGCTTATTAACTTGTACGTATTACTTGGCGCAACCAGTGTCACGGTTTTAATGGCAGTACTGTTAAAAGATCATTTTGGCTTATTGGGGGTGGCTGTGGCATTTAGTGGCGGCTTTATGCTTGGTGCGCTTTGCCGCATGGTAATTGTATGCACACGCATGCGGCTGCCTTTATCTGTGGTATTGGGTTTAGTCAGATAGATAATATTCAACACTGGTAACAACACGCACTTTTTTCAGCTGAGGTGTGTTTGAATCTCTATCAGAAATTGAAAACTGCCCCTGACGCGCAGTTTTAATTTTACCTAATTTAGACTGTGAATCTTTGGCAAATTTCATTGCCACTTCACGGGCTTTTTCGGTTGCTTCTTGAATCATATTTGGCTTAATTTCATTTAAGCCATTAAATAAATATTGAATACGCGTTTCGTAATTGTCTTGTACTATCGCAATGCCTTGCTTGGCTAATTGGCTTACTGCGCCTAAGGCATGTTGCACTTTTTCGATGTCATTTGAATAAACAATGACATTATTACGGGCAATATAACGAAACTGTTGATTCTCCCCGCCATACTCACGGGCTTGTTTATCAATAATTGACTGACTACCAAGGCTGATTTCTTCATCACTAAAACCATGTAGCTTTAAAAAGGCGACGACTGCATCGCTTTTCTCTTCAACCCGCCCCACTAATTTTTCAAGGTTGTTATCGGCATCAGAAAACTGCAATGGCCAAATTACGGTGTCGGCTGGCACTTCCATTTCAGCTAACCCTTTAACGTGAACAGTGCGCTCCATGCCTTTCACATCAAGGGCTGCACTTTTCAAAATAAAACCTAATCCGAGCAAACCAACCGCCAATGCACACGCTGCAATAACGATATTAAATGGTTGCGCTTTATTCATGCTTTTCTCCTTGATGTAGGTCACTGTTTTTGACTCGAAAAGTAGTTATAAACAGGTTATCTTATGAGTATAACTTTTAATACTTTAGAAGCGTGTCGGTTCTAGTTTGGGTGTATTAAACTTAACAGACCCTGAAGTTTTAACAAACAGCGCAAGCGAAGGAAACAGCATGAGCGTTAAACGTATTAGCCAATTTTTTAACCCTAAATCAGTCGCGGTCATTGGCGCCTCAAATTCTCCTAACCGAGCGGGGTTTGTGGTTATGCGCAACCTTTTACAAGGGGGCTTTAAAGGCCCAATCATGCCTGTTAGTTTAAATCACAGCGCTGTACACGGCGTGTTAGCCTATCCGAGCATTGCTGCACTGCCCAAAGTGCCCGACCTTGCGGTTATTTGTACTAATAAAAACACCTTAATCAACATCATAAATGAGCTTGGGGAGCTTGGCTGTAAACATGCGGTGGTGATTGCGGCCGGTTTAAACGCCGACCAAAAGCTCGCACTGAAAGAAACAGCTGCTGAGGCTAATGTGTCTTTACTTGGGCCTAATTGCTTGGGCTTGCTGATTCCTCACATTGGCTTAAATGCTAGTTTTTCGCATACAGTTGCAAGCCCAGGAAAGCTCGCTTTTGTGTCGCAATCGGCCGCGGTTTGCTCAACGATTCTTGATTGGGCGAAGAACAAAGAGATTGGCTTTTCATATTTTGTGTCTGTAGGTGATTGCCTTGATATCGACTTTGATGAGTTACTCGACTTTTTAGGCCGAGATGCAAAAACCAAGGCTATTTTGTTGTATATCGATAATATAGAGGATATTCGCAACTTTATTTCCGCAGCACGAGCCGCTGCGTTTAGTAAACCCGTCATTGCCATTAAAACCGGAAAAACCAGTGCCGGTGCCCTTGCCGCAGAAATCCACACTGGTGGCAAACAAAGCTCTGATGCGGTCTATGATGCGCTATTCCAGCGAGCGGGTATGCTAAGGGTAAATGACTTACGAGAACTTTTTGCTGCTACACAAACGCTGGCAATGCACCCAAAACTACTTAAAGTCGAGCAACTGACTATTTTAACCAATGGCGGCGGACCGGGAGTCATGGCAGTTGATACACTCTTGCAAAGTTCAGGAAAGCTGGCAGAGCTTAGCGACGAGACAAGAGCAGCGCTTAATAAAGTTATTCCGCAATCAGAAATGACCTCAAATCCGGTGGATATTTTTGGTGACTCAGCACCAAGGCGCTATCAACAAGCCTTAGAAATCTTGCTGCAAGCCAAAGAAGTTAAAAACTTGCTGATCATTCATACCCCTTCTGCGCTTGCACCGAGTGAAGATTATGCAGAGATCATTGTCGAAACCTTAGAGAAAATCCCGAAGATGGCTCGCCCTTATGTTATGACGAACTTTATGGGTGAAGATGCCGCGTATGCCGCGCGAAAGGTCTGCGCTAATAATGCCATTCCGACCTACCGTACACCTGAAGGTGCGGTTGGTGCGTTTATGCACTTGGTAAGTTATCGTCGTAACCAAAAGCATTTAACGCAAACGCCAGAATCAAACACCGATGATGCAAAAATAAATAAAGACGCAGCGCGCACTGTCGTAAATGAGTTTTTAGCCGAAGAGCAAAGCTATTTATCAACCCATGAAGCAAGCCAAATTCTCACTCATTATGGTATTGATTGTATTCAAACTGAGGTTGCTTACACGCCAACTGAAGCCAAAGAGCAAGCCATTGAGCTGGGCTTTCCGGTAGCGTTAAAACTAATTAGCCCAAGTATTCCTTCAAAATCAGAAGTCGGTGGTGTGGTCCTTAATTTAAATGATGCACAAGAAGTAGAACAAACAGCCTTTGCCATGCTGCTACGAATCAAAAACACCTACCCTGACGCCCATATAGAAGGCTTTTCATTGCAAAAGATGGCGCCGCGAGCCGGTGCTAATGAGCTACGAATCGCTATTAAAACAGAGCCTAACTTTGGCCCGGTGATCTTACTTGGTGAAGCAGGCACCGGACTTGAATTCGCTCAAGCTGCAGTGGCATTACCGCCACTTAATATGAACTTGGCAAAATACCTGATTGCTGCGGCGCACGATAAAGGGGTACTTAAAGATCGCGTGCTACCAGAAAAAGTCGATAAATACCGTTTATGCGCCCTACTCACCCGCATCTCGCAGCTTGTTATCGACCAACCTGACATTACCAGTGTTGAGCTAAACCCTATTTTAGCCAGCAACGGGCAGTTTTTGGTCCTTGATGCGACTATCGGTCTTAGCCGTTATAAAGCAAAAGCGAACCGTAAACGCTTGTGCATTCGCCCCTACCCGATTGAATTGGTTAAAGAAGTAACACTTAAAAACAATACCCAAGCACAGCTAAGACCAATTAAACCGGAAGATGAGCAAGCACACTTAGAGTTTGATCAATCATTAAGTAAAGAAGACAGATATAAGCGTTTTTTCGGTGAATTACCGCAATTTAACCATGATCAGCTCGCGAAAATGACGCAAATTGATTATGACCGAGAAATGGCGTTTATTGTCAGCCAAGAGCAAAATGGTTCAGCCTGTACATTAGGGGTGTCTCGTGTATTGATGGATCCAGACAAGCTCGATGCGGAATTTGCAATTGTGGTGCGCTCTGATTGCCAAGGTTTAGGACTTGGCACAATATTAATGAACGCGGCGATTGAGCATTGTAAAAACCAAGGCGTAAAACAAATTGCTGGTATTACCTTGCCAGAAAACACCGGCATGATTGAACTGGCACGAAAACTCGGGTTTAAGATCACCCGTGACTTTGAAGAGGGCAGCATTAATATGGTGCTAAAACTTAACTAAAACTGGACCATTATTTTGCATCGTTTAAGAAATTACACTGCACGAGTTTTTGAAGGTAACGGTAAATATCGACGTATAGGACGCGCTCTCGACGTGTTTTTAATGTCGTTGATCATGATTAATGTGGTGGCGATTGTGTTGGAGTCAGTCGGCCCTTTAGCAAAGCAATATCATCACGAATTTTTAATGATTGAGCTGATTTCTGTCGGTATATTTACCTTAGAATATGTGCTCAGGCTTTGGTGCTGTGTTGATAAAAGCGTGCATAAAGAAAGTACACTAACAAATTCAAAAATTCGCATTAAGTATTTCTTTTCGCCCATGGCGCTGATTGATCTTATCGCGATTTTACCCACCATTCTGATGGTCTTTGTGAGTGTTGATTTACGCTTTTTACGAGTGCTTAGATTAATGCGTATATTCAAGCTGACACGCTATTCAAGGGCAATGCAGCTGCTATTGAACTCGTTCAAAGAAGAAAGCAGCTCACTGCTTGCGGCTTTTTTTATTATGGCCGTAGTGCTGATCATTGCTTCATGCGGTATTTACTTAATTGAACACGATGTACAGCCAGATAAATTTGGCTCTATCCCTGCTGCAATGTGGTGGGCTATGGTGACATTAACAACCGTTGGTTATGGCGATGTCGTGCCTGTGACTCCCCTTGGTCGTTTATTTGGTGGTGCTATTACACTGGTAAGTATGGGCATGGTGGCTATTCCAACTGGTTTGTTAGCCTCAAGCTTTTCTGAGCAGTTACGTAAACGCAGACAAGTGTTTACCGATGCAGTGCATGAAGCCGTTGAAGATGGGCACTTATCACCTGTTGAAGAAGAGCACTTAGAAAACTTACGGTATAAACTGGGTTTAAGTCAGCAAGAGGCGAATAAAGCGATTCATAACGAGCTTAAAAACCGCAATCGCAATCTGTATTGCCGCCACTGTGGTAAACGCCAAGATTAACGAAAAGGGTAAAGTTTTAGCTTTACCCTAAAAATTCATCATCCCACTGGGTATCTAAAAGCGCTTTCACCTCGTCACCTGCCACAGGTTTGCTAAACAGGTAACCTTGGAAATACTCACAGCCTAAAGAGAGTAAGAACTGCAATTGGGTGCAGTTTTCAACCCCTTCGGCTACGCACTCTTTACCCAAACTTTTTGCCAGGGTAAGCGTTGAATTGATAATCGCTTCATCACCTTTATCAATACCAATGTCATTAACAAAGCTTTTATCTATTTTAAGCACATCAACCGGAAAACGTTTTAAGTAGGTCAGTGACGCATAGCCCGTTCCAAAGTCATCCATATAAATACGGCAGCCTAGCGCTTTGAGTTTTTCCATACTTTGCTGCGCTTTATCTGAGTCATGCATCATCACTGATTCGGTGATCTCAAACACTAAGGCGCTCGCAGGAACCTTAATGGCGCTTATTGATTGATGTATTTTCTCAACCAGGTTTTCGCTTTCAAAATCAAGAGCTGAGAGATTAATCGAAATATATAAATCAGGATGCGTGGTACGCCATTGGCGCAGCTCAATCAATGCTCTTGATAGAGTCTGGAGCATAATTTTGGTAATTAGCCCTGAGCTTTCTGCAGCATTTGCAAAGTCTTCTGGTTTATATTCATCATTACTCGGCCAACGTAATAAGACTTCGAGCCCTGACACTTGGCGAGTCTCTGCGCTCACGATTGGCTGATAAAAATTACAAAACTCGTGTTCTAAGTAAGCTTTACTTAGCTGAGACTCTAGATGCAAAGTACGCTGTACTTGTAAGTTCATTTCTTGCTTATAGAACTGATAACAGCCTTCGACATGACTTTTCGCGTGGTACAGCGCCACATTAGAGGCTTTTAATAAGGCTTTAGTGTCCTTTGCATCATCAGGATAAACAGCAACACCAACACTAAGATTCACTTTTACAGCTTGCTGGCTCAGTTCAATATGGGTATCGACACAATCCATCACTTTTGCACACAGCAGCAGTAACTCATCAAGCTGTTTTAAATCTTCGGCAAGGATAACAAACTCGTCACCATCGAAACGTGCCACGCTATCTTGTGGACGCAACACCTGTTTTAAACGCTTAGCAACGCGCTTAATTAATT
Organism: Pseudoalteromonas shioyasakiensis; assembly: GCF_019134595.1. Lineage (NCBI taxonomy): Bacteria > Pseudomonadati > Pseudomonadota > Gammaproteobacteria > Alteromonadales > Pseudoalteromonadaceae > Pseudoalteromonas > Pseudoalteromonas shioyasakiensis. Next base: position 3,068,472 of record NZ_CP077770.1, read on the forward strand.
CATCAGACTCTTCACGCCCAAGCGAATCATTAAAGTGTTTAAAGCGCTTAATATTAACGTTTAATAACGCTACTTTTGTTTGATGGTAATCAGCCTGTTCAATAGCGTGAACGACTCGGTCGTTGAACAAGGTCTTGTTTGGTAGACCTGTCAAAGCATCGTAATTAGCGAGTAAATGCAGCTCGTTTTCAGCCAGCTTTTGCGCACTAATATCAGTAACTATAATCACATAGCTATCAAGTTGGCGATTATTACCTTCAACCGCACTTATTTTTATCAATACTTGGCGCTTTTCACCACCAGCAACTTCAACCACATCTTCGGCAGAGAAGTGCTCACCCGATTCAAGCTTTTGCATAATGCGCAAGTAATGAATACGGGTAGATATAGGCATACCAAGTGTTAGCGAGCGGCTAGAGCGAGGCTCTGCAGGAAAATCAAAGGCATCTTGAAATGACTTATTGGTAGCGCGAATACGCAGGTTTTTATCTAAAATAAACACCCAGTCGCGAGTTTGTTCAAACGCTGCACCAAACAAGCGGGCATTTTCTTCAAATACCAGTTCACGGGTCATATTTGTGTAGGTGCCCGCTACTTTTTCAGGGGCGCTGTCTTGCCACTCAACCACTTTGCCAAAGTCTTTATACCAGCGCCAATTACCATCGGCATGACGCAGTCTGTAAGTGCAATTAAAGTAGCCTTTTTGCGTAGATAAAAACTCTAACCACTCTAACCGGAAAGTTTGCTTATCATGGGGGTGAATCTTTGCTAAATAATCATCTAAATTAACGCTGTCAGTTTCATAGCCTAACTCATTTTTAAGGCGTGGTTGATAAATAATTGGGCTTTGCGATGACCAATCCCACACCCCTGAATGACTACCTTCGAGGGCAAGCTTCAGTCGTGCTTCACTCTCTTTACTTTCTTTATGGGCGGCTAGCAATATTTGTTGCATACGGTTACGTCTAAACACCCATGCAGCAACAAACAGTGCAATCAAAATCACATACAAAACAATAAAGTGAGGTGCACGCCAAGGTGGGTATTTCACTTCGATATTTAAAATTGCCGGCGGCGTTAACTCTCCGGTTAATGGATCTTTTGCCCATACCTTAAGATGGTATTTTCCTGCACTGAGTTTTGGGAATAACACTCGGTTGTTATTACGGGTATAAGTTTTTTGACCATCACCCAGCTGGTATTCATAAATGATACGTTCTTGATAGTTAAATGCCATCGCCGAAAATGCAACTTCTAAACCTATATCATCATGCTCAAGGACGACACTATCGATAGGCTGTTTTAGCTCAGCGGGTAAATCGCGCGACATTAAATCAAGGTTGGTAATATTTACGTGATCAATTAAAGCTTGCTGATAATGGTTATCCATAGGGTAAAAATAGGTAAAGCCTTTTAGCGTACCATAGACAATTTGCCCTGACTCAAGCTTAGTGAAAGCTCCGCTATTAAACTCGGTTGAGAATAACCCTTCTGAGCCAGTAAATTGTTGAAAGTGTAGATTATTAGGGTTCAGTCGCCAAAGTCCTTTGTGACTACTCATCCAGATCATGCCCGCTTCATCAAGTACCATGTCGTATAACAAGGTACCTAACTTATTCTTCTCAAGATCGATGGTATAAATATGCTCGTAAGTGCTGGCATCTAAGCCGATTAGGCCAAAGTTTGAAAGCGATAACCACAACACATTGTTGTTATCAATGATGTAAGACATCACATTCACAGCAACATTTTCATGTTGTTCAGGCACTTTGTAAATCGTCGACAGCTCGTAAGTTTCGGGATCAACTTGATACAGAATACCCGCATTATAAAATAACGGCGCTTCTGGATTTGACGACAACGCAGGTAAAAATCCGTAGGCTAAAAACGGCTCAAACTCATCAAACTTGCCACCTAGTCGGGTTACTTTTTGACTATCAATATTATAAACAAACATGCCGTAATCAGGGTGAACATAGTAAAGATCTCCCGATGGCATCAACAGTATGCCATGCACCCAATCGTTAATTAAAACTTGGTTCTCGGGATTTGCGGCTTTGACTGGGGTGGCCTGCCCGGTTTTCGGATCAAAGCTTAAAATACCGCGATTAGTATGCAGCCATAACTTATCTTTGTAGGGCATGATTTGGTAAATACTGAATTCAGTAGTAATCAGGTCAACCTGATAATCTTTTAAAAACACTTCACTTTCGTAGGTTTCTAAATCAACCGCTGTTAAACCATTATGGGTGGCAAGCCAGAGCCGATTTTGAAACTCAGTGATACTCCAAATTGAATGATGCGATAGCCCATCACCTGTTAATGTGTTGGCTGTCACATTGATAAAATTGTAATTGTCGTATGACTGATAAAACGCACCATCATTTTTGGTTGCCAGCCACATTCCACCAGAGCGGTCTTTCACAATATCAATAATACTGGTGTCAGCTAGTGTGTAACCACTTTCCTTTAAGCGCATATTCTTAACTAACTCGCCCGTTTCAAGGTTATATTCAAATAATCCTTTATCAGTGCCAAGCGTAATAGAGTTAGCCTCAGGAATAATCTTCCAAATATTTAATTCACTGATCAGCGTTTTATTTTTAAAGGCGATGTCTGGGGTATCAAACATTGCTTTTAAATTGCTAATATCAACCTGATAAAGGCCCCTAACGGCGCCCACTAGCAATGTTTGTTCATTGATAATAGCGAACGATTTCACATAATTTTGATAAATATGACTTGGCTCATTTTGGAGATGCTCAAGTTTGCGGACTTTTCCGGATGCCAGCTCATAGACATAAGCACCATTACTAGTGCCCATAAAAATATAGCCTTGGTACGCGAAAAGCTCTCGAATAACGCTGCTTTTAACCCGCTCAGGTATTTCAAAAATAGAGGTAATTTTTTTCGTTTCTAAGTCTAATTTGGCAAAATCCCAACCTCGCCCTAGCCAAAGTGTTTTGTCATCAACAGCCACCATGCTAAACACCGACTCAATAAAAATTTGCTCTTCAGTAGTTGGTTTAGCAATAAACTGCTGATAAGTATCGGAAGTGGGATCATAGCGGAATAAACCCGCTTGTAGTGAAGCTATCCAGATATAGCCTTGTGGATCTTGGTAAATACGGTCAATGATGGCATCTTCAAGCTCACCATTAGGACCTTTGATATGAACCACCTGATAACCATCGTAGCGATTGAGGCCACCTTCAGTCGATAACCACAAGTAGCCACTGTTATCGATAAGCATGGTGTTTACATAACTTTGCGATAAGCCTTCACTGGTTGACAAACGTTTTACCTGCGAAAAAGCTGAATGACTGAACAAGCCACAGGTTAAAATAAAAAATAACGTTATACTGGAGAAGAACTTAGTCATTGACGTTCCAAATTGCTAACTTGGCACTGTGTCACGCGTAAAGTGCATCGCAACTACGTTTCGATGCGCATATACCTCAAACAACGATTGCAAAGAATTGGGTAATGTTAATGCATAGTTAAACCCATTTTGTAGATAAAAATCAATCAGATTTTGGTACACGAAGGTAAAAACTGTCCCTTTTTGTGCGGCGGTTACAGTTGCAAGTAATTGTGAGGCGACCTTTTGACCCCGCCATATTTCATCAACATAAAGGGTAGACAAAAATAACTGACCTGACTGGTCCTGAACCCGGCATGCTGCAATTATTTCTGTTTCTTTGTAAACAACCCATACTTGGTCAGCTTTGCTCGCTCGGCCGCGGGCATTGTGTTTATCATAAAATTTGTTTACTAACGGCGTTTTAATTGGCTCAAGTAAACAAAATCTAAACGCAGCCATGGTTAGCTCATTAACGAAAGGTAATGCTCAAACTGCTGTTTAAGAAAAGCCTGCTCAGACATAGGACGGTTGTTTATTGCAGTGTAAACGCCTTCGCGGGTGTTTTTACCGCGCTTTATTTGATAAGCCCAAAAAGACGCTTCGTAATCCAATTGAATTTGATATTTTTGCTCTCGTGGCAATTTACATAGATTGAAACTCATACTTTCTCAGCAATAAATTTTTGATTTAGCTAGTATAACAAAATTAACAGGCTTTAATCCCTTTTATTAGCTTAAAAAGCCCGTGGATAAGCTTGATTTTGGAGACACATATCAGTAAATTAACGTGCAATTTATGTACGCAAGGAACGCACGTTGTCGAAGTATCTGAGTCACGGATTTGCCTTATTTTTGCTGTTTTTTTGCTTATCATGTAGTGCCAGCACCAATTTACTGATCTTTAATCGCCCTGCCGATACGCCACAAGCTCGCTATGTTATTGATTTAATGAAAATGGCATACAAAGAAATCGGTTATGAAATACATATTATCGATTTCAATCATCAAAATGCGTTAGTTGCTGCTAACCAAGGTGTGCTCGATGGGCAGCTAGGCCGCATTGCTAATGTTAAAGATGATTACCCAAATTTATTAAAAGTAGACTATCCGCTTTTTGATTTTAATCTAGTGCTGTTGAAAAACTGCCAAGAATGCCAATATGAAGATCTTAAATCGTTAGCAATTCAGTCAAGCTACCCGGCAGCACAGAGTTATATCGAAAGTAATCCATTTGATGGTGATGTAATCAAAGTAAGAAATGTCACTGCGCAGCTTAACTTACTAACGCAAAAACGTGTTGAAGGAACAATATTACTAGACTTTTTATTGTCGACTAAGCATCCGGGGTTTGATCAAACAGCCTTTCATAAACAGGTTTTAATGCCAATGCAGAGCTTTCATTTTGTGCATAAACGACATAAAGCGATAATTCCGCAACTGACTAAAGTACTTAAAAAGCTTGATGAAAACGGCACGGTGCAATTTTTAAAATCGAAATACAACCTCAGTAAATTTTAAAAATCAAAACCGCCTTGCTCAGGATTTGTTTGTTGCTGCTCTGCCTGCTGTTTTTTCTGAAGGAAACGTTTATAGCGCTGTTGGCACAAGCTAATTACTTTACGTTTTTCTGCATTGGTAAACTTATTCCAATAAAAGCGCTCATCGCGACTACGGTAGCAACCTTTACAATAGCCTCGGTTATTAACTTGGCATATCCCTTTGCAAGGGCTTGGAATTTCAAATATTTCAATTTGTTGCATCACAAATGCCAGTTAATAAACAATACTAAAAGTATAGCCTGAAAATTAACCATAAAAAAAGCCACTTTAAAAAGTGGCTTCTTAAACTAACTGTATCGCTTACTCAGACTCGCTTGTGGCAAGTTCTGCTTTACGATGAAAAGGCTTAGCATACAT